>NZ_JBMDJD010000062.1:0-16504 GCF_057809015.1 Pseudomonas sp. FG6 | reverse complement strand
CCGCTGGGCTGCGCAGCGGCCCCAAGATTTTGCGGTTGCTACGCAACCGAGCGGGAGCAAGCTCCCTCGCCACAGGTTCATCACAGCGTCAGGAATTGGGTTCCGCTTTATAGCGGCGGGGTTTCCTGGTTCGGCTTGCTCTTGTCGATACCCGGCACGTGCAAGTTGCCCTCGGCCACCTGGTTGCCTTCGAGCTGCGGTTGCGTCACCCAGGTCAGGATGTCGTAGTAGCGACGGATGTTCGCCACGAAATGCACCGGCTCGCCGCCCCGGGCGTAGCCGTAGCGGGTCTTGCTGTACCACTGTTTCTGGGACAGGCGTGGCAGGATCTTCTTCACGTCCAGCCACTTGTTCGGGTTCAGCCCTTCCTTGGCCGCCAGCTTGCGGGCGTCGTCCAGATGGCCGCTGCCCACGTTATAAGCGGCGAGGGCGAACCAGGTGCGGTCCGGTTCCTCGATGCTCTCGTCCAGTTGATCCTTCATGTACGCCAGGTACTTGGCGCCGCCCATGATGCTTTGTTTCGGGTCCAGTCGATTGGACACACCCATGGCCTGGGCGGTGTTCTGGGTCAGCATCATCAGCCCGCGCACGCCGGTCTTGGACGTCACCGCCGGTTGCCACAGCGATTCCTGGTAGCCGATCGCGGCCAGCAGGCGCCAATCGACCTTCTCTTGCTTGGCGTAGGCCTTGAAATGCTGTTCGTATTTGGGCAACCGTTGCTGCAAATGCTGGGCGAAGGTGGTGGCGCCCATGTAGCCGAGGACGTCGACATGGCCGTAATAACGGTCCTTCAGGCGTTGCAGGGTGCCGTTCTTCTGGACCTTGTCGAGGTAACTGTTGATTTCGTTGAGCAGGCTGTTGTCTTCGCCAGGAGCCACTGCCCAGCTCTGGCTGCGGGCGTCGCCCAGGTCGAAGGCCACGCGGACGTTGGGGAAGTACACCTGGTTCATCGCCACTTCGTTGGAATCCACCAGGGTCAGGTCGATCTGGCCTTCATCGACCATGCGCAGCAGGTCGACCACTTCCACCGCGTCGGACTCTTCATACTCGATGCCCGGGTATTGCTGTTTCAACTGGGCCAGCTGTTCGGCGTGGGTGCTGCCCTTGAGCACCATGATCTTCTTGCCGGCCAGGGCGGCGGCGTCGGTGGGGCGCGACTGGCCGTTGCGGTAGATGACCTGCGGAGTGACTTCCAGGTAGGAATGGGAGAAACGCACCTGTTTCTTGCGCTGCTCGCTGCTGACCAGGCCGGCGGCGGCCAATACCGGGCCGTTGGGCTTGCCGATCTGGCTGAACAGGTCGTCGAGGTTGTCGGCGGCCTCGATCTTCAACTCCACCCCCAAATCGTCGGCGAAGCGTTTCACCAGCTCGTATTCGAAGCCGGTTTCACCGTTACGATCCTCAAAGTAGGTGGCGGGGCTGTTTCGGGTAACCACCCGCAGCACGCCATCCTCCTTTACGCGCTCCAGTGTGTTGGGTTTCTCAACACAACCACTGAGCACCAGGAAGAGTCCGGTTGCGATCAGCCACCTGGCGTATCGCGGACGCAAAGCCGTTGGGGAAAACATCTGCGCAGTATACGCAAACGGCCCCTGACGCCATATCTCGACAGCAAAAGGCCAGTCTGCTAGCGGTTGCAAAACATGTCCGCAACACAGGCCGGCCGGGGGGCGCAGGGATTTACGTCGCTGAAAAATATCTCTTCGCCAGCGTTGGCACGGGTGTCCAATACCGCCGTGCGCGCAAAGACCGACATTCGGCCAGCACTGCGCGTGCCGTTTCGGGTGCCGTCGGCGGCGGTTTAGGCTAGAATGCACGGCCTCAAAGCACACCCCCTTCCCGAGGCTGTCCCGAAGATGTTGATCCTGCGCGGCGCTCCTGCCCTTTCTGCCTTTCGCCACAGCAAACTCCTTGAGCAACTGAGCCAGAAGGTTCCGGCTGTCAGTGGCTTGTATGCTGAATTCGCTCACTTCGCCGAAGTCACCGGCGGTTTGACCGGCGACGAACAGCAGGTGCTCGCGCGCCTTCTGAAGTACGGTCCAAGCGTTCCTGTCCAGGAGCCGGCCGGTCGCCTGTTCCTGGTGTTGCCACGTTTCGGCACCATTTCGCCGTGGTCGAGCAAGGCCAGCGACATCGCCCGTAACTGCGGCCTGGCGAAAATCCAGCGCCTGGAGCGCGGCATTGCCTTTTATGTCACCGGTGAATTCAGCGAAGCCGAAGCCCAGTTGATTGCCGAAGGCCTGCATGACCGCATGACCCAGGTCGTACTGGGCAACCTGGAGCAGGCCGCCGGCCTGTTCAGCCACGCCGAACCCAAGCCGCTGACCGCCATCGACGTACTGGGCGGTGGCCGCGGCGCGTTGGAAAAAGCCAACGTCGAGCTGGGCCTGGCCCTGGCCGAAGACGAGATCGATTACCTGGTCAATGCCTTCCAGGGTTTGAAGCGCAACCCCCACGACATCGAACTGATGATGTTCGCCCAGGCCAACTCCGAGCACTGCCGCCACAAGATCTTCAACGCCAGTTGGGACATTGACGGCCAGAGCCAGGAAAAAAGCCTGTTCGGCATGATCAAGAACACCTACCAGATGCACAACGAAGGTGTGCTCTCGGCCTACAAGGACAACGCCGCGGTGATCGTCGGCAACGTCGCCGGCCGCTTCTTCCCGAACCCTGAGACCCGCCAGTACGGTGCGGTCCAGGAGCCGGTGCACATCCTGATGAAGGTCGAGACCCACAACCATCCGACCGCGATCGCTCCGTTCCCGGGCGCGTCCACCGGCTCCGGTGGCGAGATCCGCGACGAAGGCGCCACCGGCCGCGGTGCCAAGCCCAAGGCTGGCCTGACCGGTTTCACCGTGTCGAACCTGCAGATCCCGGGCTTCGAACAACCGTGGGAAAAACCCTACGGCAAGCCTGAGCGCATCGTCGACGCCCTCGACATCATGATCGAAGGCCCACTGGGCGGCGCGGCGTTCAACAACGAATTCGGCCGTCCGGCCCTGACCGGCTACTTCCGTACCTTCGAACAGTCCATCGCCACTCCACGCGGTGAAGAAGTTCGCGGCTACCACAAGCCGATCATGCTCGCGGGCGGCATGGGCAACATCCGCGCCGAACACGTGCAGAAAGGCGAGATCGTGGTCGGCTCCAAGCTGATCGTCCTCGGCGGCCCGGCCATGCTCATCGGCCTGGGCGGCGGTGCAGCATCTTCCATGGCCACCGGCACCAGCTCGGCGGACCTGGACTTCGCGTCGGTCCAGCGGGAAAACCCGGAAATGGAACGCCGTTGCCAGGAAGTCATCGATCGTTGCTGGCAGTTGGGCGAACACAACCCCATCAGCTTCATCCATGACGTCGGCGCGGGCGGCCTGTCCAACGCCTTCCCGGAACTGGTCAACGACGGTGGCCGTGGTGGCCGCTTCGAACTGCGCAACATTCCGAACGACGAGCCGGGCATGGCCCCACACGAAATCTGGAGCAACGAATCCCAGGAGCGTTACGTCCTGGCGGTCGGCCCAACTGATTTCGAGCGCTTCAAGGCCATTTGCGAACGCGAGCGCTGCCCATTCGCCGTGGTTGGCGAAGCCACCGCCGAGCCGCAACTGACCGTGACCGACAGCCACTTCGGCAACAGCCCGGTGGACATGCCGCTGGAAGTGCTGCTGGGCAAAGCCCCGCGCATGCACCGTTCGGCCGTTCGCGAAGCCGAGCTGGGCGACGACTTCGATCCGTCCACCCTCGACCTCGCCGACTCCATCGAGCGCGTCCTGCACCACCCGGCCGTGGCGAGCAAGAGCTTCCTGATCACCATCGGCGACCGCACCATCACCGGCCTCGTGGCCCGTGACCAGATGGTCGGCCCATGGCAAGTGCCGGTGGCCGACGTTGCCGTGACCGCCACCAGCTTCGACGTCTACACCGGCGAAGCCATGGCGATGGGTGAGCGCACGCCGCTGGCACTGCTGGACGCCCCGGCGTCGGGCCGCATGGCGATCGGCGAGACCCTGACCAACCTCGCTGCCTCGCGCATTGGCAAGATCTCCGACATCAAGCTGTCGGCCAACTGGATGTCCGCCGCCGGCCACCCGGGCGAAGACGCCCGCCTGTACGACACCGTCAAGGCCGTCGGCATGGAACTGTGCCCAGAGCTGGGTATTACCATTCCGGTGGGCAAGGACTCCATGTCCATGGCCACGCGCTGGAAAGAAGAGGGCGTGGACAAGAGCGTGACCTCGCCGCTGTCGCTGATCGTGACCGGTTTCGCCCCGGTAACCGACATTCGCCAGACCCTGACCCCGCAGCTGCGCATGGACAAGGGCACCACCGACCTGATCCTGATCGACCTGGGTCGTGGCCAGAACCGCATGGGCGCCTCGATCCTGGCCCAGGTACATGGCAAGCTCGGTTCGCAAGCGCCGGACGTCGACGATGCCGAAGACCTGAAAGCGTTCTTCGCCGTGATCCAGGGCCTCAACGCCGACGGCCACCTGCTGGCCTATCACGACCGTTCCGACGGCGGCCTGCTGACCACCGTGGTGGAAATGGCCTTTGCCGGCCACTGCGGCCTGAACCTGACCCTGGACAGCGTGGCCGAATCGGCCGCTGAGATCCCGGCCATCCTGTTCAACGAAGAATTGGGTGCAGTGATCCAGGTTCGCCAGGACGCCACCCCGGACGTCCTCGCCCAGTTCAGCGCAGCCGGCCTGGCCGACTGCGTCTCGGTGATCGGCCAGCCGATCAACAATGCGCACATCAACATCACCTTCGACGGTGAAATCGTCTTCGAAGGCCAGCGCCGCCTGTTGCAGCGCGAGTGGGCACAGACCAGCTACCAGATCCAGCGCCTGCGCGACAACGCCGAGTGCGCCGAGCAGGAATTCGACGCACTGCTGGAAGAAGACAACCCGGGCCTGAGCGCCAAGCTCAGCTACGACGTCAACCTCGATGTGGCCGCGCCCTACATCAAGAAAGGCATTCGCCCACAAGTGGCGGTCCTGCGCGAGCAGGGCGTCAACGGTCAGGTGGAAATGGCGGCGGCATTCGACCGCGCCGGCTTCAACGCGATCGACGTGCACATGAGCGACATCCTCGCCGGTCGTGTCGACCTGAACGACTTCAAGGGCATGGTCGCCTGTGGCGGCTTCTCCTACGGTGACGTACTCGGCGCCGGTGAAGGCTGGGCCAAGTCGGCGCTGTTCAACAGCCGTGCCCGCGATGCGTTCCAGGGCTTCTTCGAACGCACCGACAGCTTCACCCTCGGCGTGTGCAACGGTTGCCAGATGATGTCCAACCTGCACGAGCTGATCCCAGGCAGCGAGTTCTGGCCGCACTTCGTGCGCAACCGTTCCGAGCAGTTCGAAGCCCGCGTGGCCATGGTCCAGGTGCAAGAATCGAACTCGATCTTCCTGCAAGGCATGGCCGGTTCGCGCATGCCAATCGCCATTGCCCACGGTGAAGGCCATGCGGAGTTCGAAAGCGAAGAAGCGTTGCTTGAAGCCGATCTGTCCGGTTGCGTGGCGCTGCGTTTCGTCGACAACCACGGCAAGGTCACCGAAACCTACCCGGCCAACCCGAACGGCTCGCCGCGCGGGATCACCGGCCTGACCAGCCGCGACGGCCGCGTCACGATCATGATGCCGCACCCGGAGCGTGTGTTCCGTGCCGTGCAGAACTCGTGGCGTTCGGACGACTGGAACGAAGACGCTCCTTGGATGCGCATGTTCCGCAACGCCCGCGTCTGGGTGAACTGAGGCGGTGTACAAGCTCTGCTTCTTCGTCCCGGCCAGCCATGTGGACGAGGTCAAAAACGCCGTATTCGCTGCCGGTGGCGGACGAATCGGCGACTATGACCACTGCGCCTGGCAAGTGCTGGGCCTGGGCCAGTTTCGCCCGTTGGACGGCAGCCAGCCGTTCATTGGCGAGGCAGGGCAGGTCGAGCAGGTCGAGGAGTGGAAGGTGGAGCTGGTTGTCGCTGATGAGTTGATTCGTGCGGTGGTGGAGGCGCTGAAGCAGAGCCATCCCTATGAGACGCCGGCTTATGAAGTGTGGCGGTTGGAGGATTTTTGATCTTCCTGCGCTTGAATCGCTTGAATGAAAAACCCGCTGAGTAGATCGGCGGGTTTTTTATTGGGGGCGAGTTTTGTGTGTATATCCGTTGCTGCGGTCGTGGCGGCTTAGGGTTCCGCCCTTACGGCGGCTCACTTTTTTTCAGACGCCAAAAAAAGTAAGCAAAAAAGGCTTGGCCCCACCACTGGGCACCTCGCCAAGGCTCGGTGTTCCCGAACGAAGGCATTGCTCCGTGGGCCCGCCGCGAAGGGCCATGGCATGCACCTTAAACGCATGTGATGCCCGAACACAAAATTTCTGACAGTCCCCCGTCGTCGGCCCGACCCAGCGGTCGCAAGCTCCCTCGCCATAGCAGGGCGAGGGAGCCTACAAGGGCCTCAAGTGGACCCTCCACCCTGTGTGAAACTATTGGTGGACGTTCTCGAGCCGGCACGCTTCTTTTTCGATGCCAATACACTCGACCGGTGCACTCACGCCTTTCTCGAAACGGCGGGCGTTCATCAACAGGCCTCCCTTGATGCCGCCGATGAACGCATAGGCGCCTTCGCGGGAACCGGCGTTAGGCACCGACAAATCCACCGCCACCACGTTGGGCCTGACTTCATACACCCAGCCGCCGTTTGATGCTTCCCCGGTTGCCCAGAGCTTGGCTTCGCTATAGTCACGAAATGCCACTACGACCGATTTGGCCTCCGGAGACTCCGGCTGCCTCACCGATCTCAAATTCGCTGGCAAAGAGTTCCAGGCCCTTAGACCATGGGCAAGCGCATCCGCGCCTTGCACGGGGTTGATCGTCGTGGAGCCGACGGCCCAAAGGGATTGCTTGGTCGTCACCCATGTCAGCCCCACTGGAGGTGTCAGCTTGTCCCAGTTGATGGAAATCGCGGCGACGTCCTGCATCGACTCGCGGCCGGTGGGTTCACGGTAGTTTGGGTTCGCCTCGCATCTGGCAAGATTGTTTTTTCTGCAGGCCTTCTTGATGAAGTGCGCCTTGACTCCACCTGGGTAGCTGACTTCCTGCTCGCCGGGAAAGTGCCCCCCCGATTGCACCTGGTCGATTCCGTGGGGAGCAGTGAACTCGTACACCCACTCGCTGGCGTAGTGTTGGGCCCAGACCAGGCTGCGCGTTGTGCTGCTGAACACCGTCCGCGCGGACCCGCCCCCGTGGGTGTACCAGTCGTACACCCATTCGTTCTCGGGAAAATTCACGGCTTTGGGCAACAGCCCCTTCTCGAAGGCATCGAGGCCCTGATCCGTCGTATCCCCCCGGTAGAGCGTGTCCATGTCGGTACGCCAGCGCAACGAGGGCTTGGTTTCGCGGATATCCACGCTCGGATCTGCCGTGACCTGGAGCCAGGCGGTGTACCACGGTTCCTCTTTTCCATCTGCCGGCGTTCCGGCGCCCCATGCATCGTGGCCGGGCTGCCACACACACGCGCACGCTACCGCGGCGACGGCTGTCGCCCGGGTAAAACTGTTTGGGGTTGTCATGATCGAAGTCTCATCTTGAGCAGGTGAAGCCCTGTCGAATCACATACGTCATGACTGCCTATGCTTCGACGTGACACGTCTCACTTTGAATTCTGCGGGGCGTCGCGCCACCACATCAGTTTTGAGCGTAGATCAAGGTTGATGAGGCGGTTGCGCTCCGCTTCCGGGACTTGTAGCAAGATGTGAGATCGACACCGTCCCCTGTGGCGAGGGAGCTTGCTCCCGCTGGGGCGCGAAGCGGCCCCAAAACCTGACGACCCGGTGTACCAGGAAAAATGGAGTTGCCTGCCTTGGGTCTGCTGCGCAGCCCAGCGGGAGCAAGCTCCCTCGCCACAGGATTTGTATTGGGTTTGGCAATAATTACGGCCGAATCTCGATCATCGTCCCATCCGGCACCAGGTTCCAGACTTCGCGCATGTCCACATTGCGCATGGCGATGCAGCCGTCGGTCCAGTCCAGCGTATGGAACAACTGCTCAGGATTCTCTTCCGAATCCGGTGTGCCGTGGATCATGATCATGCCGCCGGGCTCGACGCCCTCGCGGCGGGCGCGGGCGGCGTCGCTGATGTTGGGGTAGGAGATGTGCATCGACAGGTAGTAGTTCTCGCTGGTCTTGCGCCAGTCGATCCAATAGAGACCTTCGGGGGTGCGCTTGTCGCCTTCGATCAGCTTGGGGCCTTTCTTCGCGCCTTTGCCCAGAGAGATGCGGTAGGTCCTGAACGGTTGACCGTCGACGATTAATTGCAATTGATGGGCGGACTTGAGCACCAGCACTTTCTCAATGGGCTTGGAGTAAGAGGTCCCCACTGACGTGGCCTGGGACACAGCGCTGAACGACAAGCAAAGCAGGACAAGCAACCAACGCATTGAAACGGTATCCCTAGAAGTGTCGCGGCTAAATGGTTTTCAGGTGTTGGCGGGCTGGGCCAGCGGCGGGATCGATTCGGATCGCACCGGGTAAGCCTCGGCTCGCCGGTCGGCGAAGAAATACTCCAAGGTGCGGCCGACCGTGCGGAAGGCCAACTCATCCCAGGGGATGTCGGCTTCTTCGAACAGTTTCACCTCAAGGCTTTCTGTCCCTGCGGCAAAATCTTCATCCACCAGTTCGGCGCGGAAGAATACATGGACCTGGCTGATGTGCGGTACATCGATCAGCGTATAGATGCGCAGATTGCGAACCCGGGCGCAGGCTTCCTCGGCGGTTTCGCGCTCGGCGGCCTGTTCCACGGTTTCGCCGTTCTCCATGAAGCCCGCCGGCAGCGTCCAATAACCGCGTCGCGGCTCGATGGCGCGTCGGCACAACAGCACCTGGCTGCCCCAGGTCGGTATGCAACCGGCCACGATGTTGGGGTTCTGATAATGGATGGTGTGGCAGGTGTCGCAGACAAAGCGCAGGCGCGAGTCGCCCTCGGGTATGCGCTGGGTCACGGGGTTACCGCACTGGCTGCAGAATTTCATGCTTGGATTCCTGGAGGCTGCGCCTATCTTGGCGTGCGTGGGCCGGTGTCGGCAAGTTGTCGTTTCGCGACACGACGCGGTGCCAGGGGTTGGGCCGCTTGATTGATTGGTGCATGATGCAAGGTAGCGAATGAATCGAGAAGTCTCATGCTGGACGAGCTACTGCATCGAGTAAGCAACCATACCCCGCGCGATCTGCAGGTCGACCGACGTTTTCCTGAGGCCGCGGTGCTGGTGCCGATCAGCCGCCGTGACGATCCGGAGTTGGTGCTGACCCTGCGCGCCAGCGGCCTCTCGACCCATGGCGGCGAAGTGGCGTTCCCCGGCGGGCGTCGGGACCCGGAGGACCCGGACCTGATTTTCACCGCCCTGCGCGAAGCCGAGGAAGAAATCGGCCTGCCCCCCGGCCTGGTGGAAGTGATCGGCCCGTTGAGCCCCTTGATCTCCTTGCATGGCATCAAGGTCACGCCGTATGTCGGGGTGATTCCGGATTTCGTCGAATACCAGGCCAACGATGCCGAGATCGCCGCGGTGTTCAGCGTGCCGCTGGAGTTCTTCCGCAAGGACCCGCGCGAGCACACCCATCGCATCGACTATCAAGGTTGCAGCTGGTACGTGCCCAGCTACCGGTTTGGCGAGTACAAGATCTGGGGCCTGACGGCGATCATGATCGTCGAGCTGGTCAACCTGCTGTTCGACGCCGGTATCGACCTGCACAAGCCACCCAGAAGCTTCATCAATACCTGACGTCCCGAGGAACCCATGAAATACCGCCTGGGCGATGCCCGTGTCGAAACCCACCCACAGAGCTGGGTCGCGCCCAATGCCACCTTGGTGGGCAAAGTGCGCCTCGAAGAGGGCGCCAATGTCTGGTTCAACGCCGTGCTGCGCGGCGACAACGAACTGATCCTGATTGGCAAGGACAGCAATGTGCAGGACGGCACGGTGATGCACACCGACATGGGCTACCCGCTGACCATCGGTACCGGCGTGACCATCGGCCACAACGCCATGCTCCACGGTTGCACAGTGGGCGACTACAGCCTCATCGGCATCAACGCGGTGATTCTCAATGGCGCGAAGATCGGCAAGAACTGCATCATCGGCGCCAATTCTCTGATCGGCGAAGGCAAGGAGATTCCCGACGGCTCACTGGTCATGGGCTCGCCCGGCAAGGTGGTGCGTGAATTGACCGAGGCCCAGAAGAAGATGCTCCAAGCCAGCGCCGCGCACTATGTGCACAATGCCCAGCGCTATGCGCGCGACCTGGCCGAGCAGGAACCATGAGCGCGCCAGAGCGCCCGGTCCCTTCGCCCTGCGTGAGCATCTGCGCGCTGGACGATGACGACATCTGCACCGGTTGCCAGCGCACCGTGGCGGAAATCACCCGGTGGAGCCGGATGGACAACGCCGAGCGCCGCGAGGTGTTAGCGTTGTGTCATGAACGGGCCAAGGCCAGTGGGTTGGTGTGGATGTTGCCGGCGCGGCGGTGATTGTGAACATCATCCCCGATGGGGCACCTATCTGTGGGAGCAAAGCTTGCTCGCGATGCAGGCGCCCTGGTCTTCAGGTGGACCGCGTTATCGTTCATCGCGGGCAAGCCTTGCTCCCACAGGTTTGACTCACGCGGCTATTTCAACGATGCCCACCGATCCACCCCCACTACCGCTAACGCAATCCCCACGAACCCCGCCAATATCCCCCCGGCATTGACGAACACCTGCACATAACCCAGGTTCGCCACGTCGATGAACGGGTAGGGGTAGGCCCCCAGCAAATTGCCGCGCAGCAACAGGTAGGCGAAATACACCACGGGGTAGAGGGCCCACAGTCCGATGTGGCCCAGGCGCAACGTTCCCTTGGGCACCCACAGCCACCAATAGACGATGTACAGCAACGGCACGATGTCGTGCAGCAATTCGTCGGCCACCCACTGCCAGCCTTCGGGTTGCCAGAGGTGACGCAACAGCAGGTTGTAGGCCAGGCTGACCAGGGCGATGTTCACCGCGACGCCACTGCGCACGCTCGGCAACAGGAACCAGCGCCGGACCGGCGAGGGGCGCGGGGTCAGTTCCCAGGTGAGCACCACGGCCACCAGGGTGTTGGTCAACACCGTGAAGAAACTGAACGTGTTCACCAACCCGCCCAGCAGGCTCGCGCCCAGCTCCCAGCGTCCCCACAGGATCAAGTACAGCTGGATGCTCAACCCGGCCCAGCCCAGCAGCGCCGCCACCGACACGAAACGCGGTCGCGGCGTGAGGTGCAGCCCGATACCCATCGCCAAGGTTCAGACCGGCCGTTTGGTGCGCATCAGCTTAATGTACAGGCGTTCGACTTTTTCCCGGGCCCAGGGGGTCTTGCGCAGGAAAGTCAGGCTCGACTTGATGCTCGGATCGCTCTTGAAACAACGAATATCGATGCGTTCGGCCAGGCCTGACCATTCGTAATGTTGCACCAGGGCATTGAGGATCTGCTCCAGCGTCACGCCGTGCAGCGGGTTGTTGTTCGGTTCGTTCATGGAAGGCCTTTGCGCGAAAAGGGTGTAAAGCCGCGCACCTTAGCCGAGGTGCCCTTGTGGTGGAAGCATAGCGTTTGTTATCTCGGTGGCTGCGGCGAACGGGTTCCCACAAGGGAGGGGAGCAATATCTGGCCTTTTTTTACTGAACCATGCCCCTTCTGGATCGTCATCTACAGTGACTACTTGTTGCGCGGGACTCCTTAAACGTCACGGAGAATCACACTATGAGCGCTGAAGGTGCTTCGAGTCGAAGCCGTCTGCTACCGAGCCTGCTCGGCATTCTGCTTCTATTGATGGGCCTGGCCCTGTTGGCCGGGGGAATCAAGCTGAGCACGCTTGGCGGCTCGCTCTATTACCTGCTGGCCGGGATCGGCCTGGCGTTGACCGGCGTGCTGCTGATCATGGCCCGCCGTGCGGCCCTGGGGCTGTACGCGCTGGTGTTGTTCGCCAGTACCGTGTGGGCATTGTGGGAGGTCGGCCTGGATTGGTGGCAACTGGTGCCGCGCCTGGCGATGCTGTTCGCCTTGGGGATTGTCCTGTTGCTGCCGTGGTTCCGCCACCCGCTGCTGAGCGCCGACGCCTCGCCCACGGGCACCCGCGCACTGGGCGCCGCCGTGGTCATTGCCGGTGTCGCAGCGCTGGCCAGCCAGTTCACCAACCCGGGTGAAATCAAGGGGCAACTGGACCGTGACAATGTGCAAGGCATGACCAACACCGCACCGGCCATGCCGGAGGGCGACTGGAATTCCTACGGCCGCAGCGCCCATGGCGACCGTTATTCGCCGCTGGCGCAGATCACCCCGCAGAACGTCAGCAAACTGGTGCCGGCCTGGACCTACCGCACGGGTGACCTGCCAGGGCCGAACGATCCCGGTGAAACCACCGCTGAAAATACCCCGCTGAAGGTCAACGGCATGCTTTACGTGTGCACGCCCCACAGCCAGGTAATCGCCCTGGAGCCTGAGACCGGCAAGGAAATCTGGCGCTTCGATCCGAAGCTGTCCACGCAAAAGGCCGCGAACTTCAAGGGCTGGGCCCACATGACCTGCCGCGGCGTGACTTATCACGACGACGCCGTGTACGCCTCCGCCGAGCAGAGCCCGACCGGCGCCGCCAGCACCGCGCCGGCCAGCACCACCTGCCCGCGGCGGATCTTCCTGCCGACCGCCGACACCCGCCTGATCGCCCTCAATGCCGACACCGGCAAGGTGTGCGAGGACTTCGGCGACAAGGGTCAGGTCGACCTGACCGCCAACATCGGCGGCTTCACGGCCGGCGGTTACTATTCCACGTCGCCACCGGCGGTCACCCAGAACCTGGTGGTGATCGGCGGCCACGTCACCGATAACGTCTCCACCGATGAGCCGAGTGGCGTCATCCGTGCCTACGACGTGCACACCGGCAAGCTGGTGTGGAACTGGGACAGCGGCAAGCCGGACGACACCACGCCGATTGCCGAAGGCCAGACCTACACCCGCAACTCGCCGAACATGTGGTCGATGTTCAGCGTCGACGAAAAACTCGGCATGCTCTACCTGCCGATGGGCAACCAGACCCCCGACCAGTTCGGTGGCCTGCGCACACCGGAGTCGGAAAAATACTCCGCCGGCCTGACCGCCCTGGACATCGCCACCGGCAAGGTGCGCTGGTACTTCCAGTTCACTCACCATGACTTGTGGGACATGGACGTGGGTGGTCAACCGACGCTCATGGACCTGAAGACTGCCGACGGCGTGAAGCCGGCCGTGCTGGCGTCGACCAAGCAAGGCAGCATCTATGTGCTGGACCGCAGCAACGGCCAGCCGATCGTGCCGATCAAGGAAGTCCCGGTGCCGCAAGGCGCGGTGGAAGGCGACCACACTTCGCCGACCCAGCCGATGTCTGACCTGAACCTGGTGCCACCGGTGTTGCACGAGCGCGACATGTGGGGCGTGACGCCGTTCGACCAGATGCTCTGCCGGATCGACTTCAAGTCGCTGCGCTATGACGGCATGTTCACGCCGCCGTCGTTGCAAGGCTCCATCGTCTACCCGGGCAACTTCGGCGTGTTCGACTGGGGCGGCATTTCGGTGGACCCGGTGCGTCAGCTCGCCTTCGTCAACCCGAGCTACATGGCGTTCAAATCCAGACTGGTGCCAGCGGCCGAAGTGGCCGGCGGCCCGGGGCGCAAGAGCGAAACCGAAGGCGTGCAGCCGAACAAGGGCGCGCCCTATGGGGTGATCCTCGAAGCGTTGCTCTCGCCCATGGGCCTGCCGTGCCAGGCGCCTGCCTGGGGTTATGTGGCCGCGGTGGACCTGACCAACAACAAGGTCCTCTGGAAGCACAAGAACGGCACCGTGCGTGACAGCTCGCCGGTCCCGATCCCGCTGAGCATGGGCGTCCCGAGCCTGGGCGGCACGTTCACCACGGCCAGCGGCCTGGCGTTCCTGAGCGGCACCCTCGACCAGTACCTGCGCGCCTATGACGTGAAGAATGGCAAGCAACTGTGGGAAGGCCGCCTGCCCGCCGGTGCCCAGACCACGCCGATGACCTACACCGGCAAGGACGGCAAGCAATATGTGCTGGTCGTGGCGGGTGGTCACGGCTCGCTGGGGACGAAGCAGGGTGACTATGTGATGGCGTACAAACTGCCGGATTGAGCCGCGCGGAGTCTCTTTGAGCACCGGTCTCTGTGGCGAGGGAGCTTGCTCCCGCTGGATGCGTCAGCATCCCCGGCGATGTGATGGCTGGCAAAGCCGGGGGCCGCTTCGCCCGAGGCGTCGGACCGGCCCAGCGGGAGCAAGCTCCCTCGCCACAAGAGTGGTGAGTCTGAAGTTTCTGTGTAAGCAAGAGTGGTGAGTCTGGAGTATCTGTGTAAGCCTGAAACACCTGTGGGAGCAAAGCTTGCTCGCGATTGCTATAGATCAGCCAACATCGATGTCGACTGACCTGGCCCTATCGCGAGCAAGCTTTGCTCCCACATGAAGTTCCCTGCAAATCCCAGCCGCAGTAGGGACTTCCTCGGGTATTACAACTCGACCTTCACCGCCTGCGAAGCCCGGGTTGCCTTGGCGCGGGCGGCTTCGATGGATTCGTCGCGGGCCAGGGCCACGCCCAGGCGGCGTTGGCCGTTGACTTCCGGCTTGCCGAACAGGCGCAGGGCGGTGTCGGGTTCGCTCAGGGCGGCGCCGAGGTTGGCGAAGGCGGTCTGGGTCGAATGGCCTTCCACCAACAGCACCGCCGAGGCCGACGGGCCGAATTGACGGATCAGCGGGATCGGCAAGCCGAGAATGGCGCGGGCATGCAGGGCGAACTGCGACAGGTCCTGGGAGATCAGCGTGACCAGGCCGGTGTCGTGCGGACGCGGCGAGACTTCGCTGAACCACACCTGGTCACCCTTGATGAACAGCTCGACGCCAAACATACCGCGGCCACCCAGGGCCTCGGTCACGGCCTTGGCCACGCGCTCGGATTCGGCCAGGGCCGCCGGGCTCATGGCCTGGGGCTGCCAGGATTCCTGATAGTCGCCCTTTTCCTGACGGTGGCCGACCGGTGCACAGAACGTGGTGCCACCAACGTGACGCACGGTGAGCAAGGTGATTTCGTAGTCGAAATCGATGAAGCCTTCGATGATCACCCGGCCCTTGCCGGCGCGGCCGCCTTCCTGGGCGTAGTCCCAGGCTTTCTGCACGTCATCGCTGCTGCGCAGCAGGCTCTGGCCCTTACCCGAGGAACTCATCACCGGCTTGACCACGCACGGGAAGCCGAGGGTTTCCACAGCCTTGCGGTAGTCTTCCACGGTATCGGCGAAGACATACGGCGAGGTCGGCAGGCCCAGTTCTTCGGCGGCCAGGCGACGGATGCCTTCGCGGTTCATGGTCAATTGCGCGGCGCGGGCCGTCGGGATCACGGTGAAGCCTTCGGCTTCCAGCTCCACCAGGGTGGCGGTGGCGATGGCTTCGATTTCCGGCACGATGAAATGCGGCTTCTCGGCCTCGATCACCGCACGCAGGGCGGCGCCGTCGAGCATGTTGATCACATGGCTGCGATGGGCCACTTGCATGGCCGGCGCGTTGGCGTAGCGATCCACGGCGATCACTTCAACGCCCAGGCGCTGCAGCTCGATTACCACTTCCTTGCCCAGCTCACCGCTGCCACACAACAAAACGCGGGTCGCGGTGGGCGACAAGGGAGTTCCGATACGGGTCATCTGAAGATCCTCAAACAGGAGCGGTCGTCGAGGGTTGCACGCCGGGCGAGCTTCCCGAGGGGAGAAAACGCGGCATTTTACATGAACCGCGGGGTTTGGCTTCAGCCGGCGACGGCCTGTTTGCGCAGACGCCAGGCCATGATCAGCCAGACGACCGTGACCCCGGCGAATTTCGAGAGCAGGGCGGTGGTCACCACCGCAGGCGTCAAGGCGTCGATCAGGCCGAAGAAAATGAACGTGTCGAGGGGAATGCTCAGGGCCGAACTGAGCCACAACCGATCATGCAGCGGGCGCTTGGTGACGGTGAACACCAGCCAGTCGATGCACTCGGACACCGCGAACGCCGTGGCGTTGGCCAAGGCGATGGTCGGGTCGGAGGTGACGTAGGACAACACCAGCGCCACCAGCATCGCGACGATGGCGCCATGGCCGAAACGGGTCTGCACCATGTCGCGCAGGATAAACACCAACCCGCCCCAGGCCGACCAGAGAACGTCCAGGTGCGGCGCGGCGGAAAATGCGAAGTTGATCAGCACGACGCTGCTGATGTAGGCGAGCAGGAAAAGCATGGGGCTGGATACCGGGTGGAATGTGGAGTGACACCCTCAAGGGCAACGATAACCTCGTGGCGAGGGAGCTTGCTCCCGCTGGGCTGCGAAGCAGACCTAAAACCTGACAACTCTATGGATCAGAAAGATCGAGGTGACTGCTTGGGGGGCTGCTGTGAACTGGCCTAATGATTTTGGACACTTCAATCGGGCGCTATGATTGCGCCCAAA
>NZ_JBMDJD010000061.1:0-16605 GCF_057809015.1 Pseudomonas sp. FG6 | reverse complement strand
GGTCGTGTTGAGCGTGGCATCGTCCGTATCCAGGAAGAAGTTGAGATCGTTGGTCTGCGCGATACTCAGAAAACTACCTGCACCGGCGTTGAGATGTTCCGCAAGCTGCTGGACGAAGGTCGTGCTGGCGAGAACTGCGGCGTGCTGCTGCGCGGCACCAAGCGTGACGACGTTGAGCGTGGTCAGGTTCTGGTCAAGCCAGGTACCGTCAAGGCTCACACCAAGTTCACCGCAGAAGTCTACGTTCTGAGCAAGGAAGAAGGCGGCCGTCATACTCCGTTCTTCAAGGGCTACCGTCCACAGTTCTACTTCCGTACTACTGACGTGACTGGTAACTGCGAATTGCCAGAAGGCGTTGAAATGGTAATGCCAGGTGACAACATCCAGATGACTGTCACTCTGATCAAGCCAATCGCGATGGAAGACGGTCTGCGTTTCGCTATCCGTGAAGGCGGTCGTACCGTCGGCGCCGGCGTCGTAGCTAAAGTCATCGAGTAAACAGTTGTAATGTCTTTTTCGGGCCGGCATAATGGTCGGCCTGATTTTGTTTTAGGTCAGTAGCTCAATTGGCAGAGCGACGGTCTCCAAAACCGTAGGTTGGGGGTTCGATTCCCTCCTGACCTGCCAGATTCACTCAGTGTGTCTGGCTTTCTTTTCACAGGATCTTCATAGATGACTCCTAAAGCTGAAGCTCAAGGCTCTCGCTTCGATCTGCTCAAGTGGCTAGTGGTAGTCGCTTTGGTGGCTGTTGGCGTTGTTGGCAATCAGTATTTCTCTGCATCGCCGATCCTGTACCGTGTACTCGCATTGCTTGCTATTGCTGCTGTTGCTGCCTTTGTTGGCCTGCAAACAACCAAGGGTAAGTCGTTCTTTGTACTCGCTAAGGAAGCTCGCACCGAGATCCGTAAAGTCGTATGGCCGACTCGCCAAGAAACCACGCAAACCACGTTGATCGTAGTGGTTGTCGTTCTGGTGATGGCGTTGCTGTTGTGGGGGCTTGACTCCCTGCTCGGCTGGCTTGTTTCCTTGATTGTTGGCTAAGGGTGTCCCGTGGCTAAGCGTTGGTACGTTGTGCATGCTTACTCGGGTTACGAGAAGCATGTTATGCGCTCGCTGATAGAGCGTGTAAAGCTGGCTGGCATGGAAGATGGCTTTGGCGAAATTCTGGTCCCCACTGAAGAAGTGGTCGAGATGCGCAATGGCCAGAAGCGCAAAAGCGAACGTAAGTTTTTTCCAGGCTATGTGCTGGTTCAGATGGATATGAACGAAGGGACTTGGCACTTGGTCAAGGATACCCCTCGAGTTATGGGTTTCATCGGCGGTACCGCTGATAAGCCTGCACCTATTACGGACAAAGAGGCAGAAGCGATTCTGCGTCGCGTCGCTGACGGCAGTGATAAGCCGAAGCCGAAGACGTTGTTCGAGCCAGGTGAGATGGTGCGGGTCAATGATGGGCCTTTTGCTGACTTTACTGGCACCGTCGAAGAGGTTAACTACGAAAAGAGCCGGATCCAAGTGGCAGTGCTCATTTTCGGTCGCTCTACTCCGGTAGAGCTCGAGTTCAGCCAGGTCGAAAAGGTCTGATTGAACAGGCATCCCAACCCCGCAGCCCTAGGCTGTGGGGTTTTGTCGTCACTGGGATAAACGCGCAAGTAACCGGGGAGCCTTTCGAGGCGTTCGAACCCGTAATTGGAGTGCCTCATGGCCAAGAAAATTACCGCTTACATCAAGCTGCAAGTGAAGGCCGCTCAGGCTAACCCAAGCCCACCCGTTGGTCCTGCTTTGGGTCAGCACGGCGTGAACATCATGGAATTCTGCAAAGCTTTCAACGCCCGTACTCAGGGTCTTGAGCCAGGTTTGCCGACTCCAGTGATCATCACTGTCTACAGCGACCGTAGCTTCACTTTCGAAACAAAGAGCACCCCTGCTTCGGTTCTGCTGAAGAAGGCTGCAGGTTTGACCAGCGGTTCCGCTCGTCCAAACACCGTTAAGGTTGGCACCGTTACCCGTGCTCAGCTGGAAGAAATCGCGAAAACCAAAAACGCGGATCTGACTGCAGCTGATATGGATGCAGCCGTGCGTACTATCGCCGGTTCTGCTCGTAGCATGGGCCTTAACGTGGAGGGTGTGTAATGGCTAAGCTGACCAAGCGTCAAAAGGCTATCGCCGGCAAAATCGAAGCAGGCAAGGCCTACAACTTTGTAGACGCCGCCGCCCTGCTGGCTGAGCTGTCGACTGTCAAGTTCAGCGAGTCGTTCGACGTTGCTGTAAACCTGGGTGTTGATCCACGTAAATCCGACCAGGTCGTTCGTAGCGCTACCGTGCTGCCACACGGCACTGGCAAAACCGTTCGTGTTGCCGTGTTCACCCAGGGCCCAGCAGCTGAAGCTGCTCTGGCTGCTGGCGCTGATCGCGTTGGCATGGACGATCTGGCTGCTGAAATGAAAGGCGGCGACCTGAACTATGACGTCGTGATCGCATCCCCGGATGCCATGCGCGTTGTAGGTCAGTTGGGTCAGATCCTCGGCCCGCGCGGCCTGATGCCTAACCCTAAAGTCGGCACCGTTACACCAGACGTCGCCACCGCGGTTAAGAACGCCAAGGCTGGTCAGGTTCGTTATCGCACCGACAAAAACGGCATCATCCACACTTCCGTTGGCAAGATCGGCTTCGACGCCGTCAAGCTGAAGGAAAACGTTGAAGCCCTGATCGCTGATCTCAAGCGTATCAAGCCAGCTTCTTCGAAAGGTATCTACGTCAAGCGCGTAACCCTGAGCACCACTATGGGCCCAGGTCTGGTCATCGACCAGAGCTCGCTCGACGCGTAAGACGCAGGTTGGCGCAAGAGATTGCGCCAATCAAAAAATTGGGGTCCCTGCCTGGCGGGGGCTATCCAAGACCGTAGGCGACGAAAGTCTTAAACCACAAGCCTACGCAGATGGTGCTCCCGGTTCCTTACCGAATCAGACACCAAAACGACATTCGGTTTCGACCGGATGAAACGGTAACAAGCAGGAGTTAAACCCGTGGCAATTAAACTCGAAGACAAGAAGGCCATCGTCGCTGAAGTCAACGAGGCTGCCAAAGCTGCTCTGTCCGCTGTCGTGGCTGATGCCCGTGGCGTAACAGTAGGCGCTATGACCGGACTCCGTAAAGAGGCCCGTGAAGCTGGCGTTTACGTACGTGTTGTACGTAACACCCTGCTCAAGCGCGCCGTTGCTGACACTGAATACAGTGTTCTCAACGACGTGTTCAGCGGCCCGACCTTGATCGCATTTTCCACCCAACATCCTGGCGCTGCTGCCCGTTTGTTCAAGGAATTCGCCAAAGGTCAGGACAAGTTCGAGATTAAGGCAGCTGCGTTCGAGGGCAAGTTCCTCGCAGCTAACCAGATCGACGTACTGGCAACTCTGCCGACCCGTGACGAAGCAATTTCTCAGCTGATGAGCGTGATTCAAGGCGCAACCAGCAAATTGGCTCGTACCCTGGCGGCACTGCGCGACCAGAAAGAAGCTGCTGCAGCCTAAGGCTCGACACTTCTTTTCGCGTTTTTTGTTTATTTCGATGGTCGCGTAGGCCGTCCCCCAATTCAGGAATTTAGAGTCATGTCTATCTCTCAAAACGATATCCTCGAAGCCGTTGGCAACATGTCCGTAATGGAAGTTGTTGAGCTGATCAAAGCTTTCGAAGAAAAATTCGGCGTTACCGCTGCTGCTGCTTCGGCTGGTCCAGCTGTTGCCGCTGCTGTTGTTGAAGAGCAAACCGAGTTCAACGTTATCCTGGCCGCTGCTGGCGAGAAGAAAGTTAACGTGATCAAGGCTGTTCGTGAACTGACCGGTCTGGGTCTGAAAGAAGCCAAAGAGAAAGTCGATGGCGCTCCTCAGGTCATCGCTGAAGGCGTTTCGAAAGACGCAGCTGCTGATGCGAAGAAGAAGCTGGAAGAAGCAGGCGCTACCGTCGAAGTTAAGTAATTTCGACCTTGCGTCTCCAGCCCGAGCGTTAAGCGAAAGGCTGATGGCTGGTGGCTTTTGCCACCGGCCTTTTTCCGTTATTGGCAGCCGACTGGGTCGGTGCTGATAACGAGCTGCAACCACCCGATGCGGTGGCGCAAACCAAGGGGTTTGCAGATTTTCTGGCCGCTCCCGTCGGGAGGGCCAAACAAGCAGGTGACCAAGCTGGGGAACGCTGATGGCTTACTCATACACTGAGAAAAAACGTATCCGCAAGGACTTTAGCAAGTTGCCGGACGTCATGGATGTGCCGTATCTCCTGGCCATCCAGCTGGATTCGTATCGTGAATTCTTGCAAGCGGGAGCGACTAAAGATCAGTTCCGCGACGTGGGCCTGCATGCGGCCTTCAAATCCGTTTTCCCGATCATCAGCTACTCCGGCAATGCTGCGCTGGAGTATGTCGGTTATCGCCTGGGCGAACCGGCATTTGATGTCAAAGAATGCGTATTGCGCGGTGTTACTTACGCCGTACCTTTGCGGGTAAAAGTGCGCCTGATCATTTTCGACAAAGAGTCGTCGAACAAAGCGATCAAGGACATCAAAGAGCAAGAAGTCTACATGGGTGAAATCCCCCTGATGACTGAAAACGGTACCTTCGTTATCAACGGTACCGAGCGTGTAATCGTTTCCCAGCTGCACCGTTCTCCGGGCGTGTTCTTCGACCACGACCGTGGCAAGACGCACAGCTCCGGCAAACTGCTTTACTCCGCCCGCATCATTCCTTACCGCGGTTCGTGGCTGGACTTCGAGTTCGACCCGAAAGACTGCGTATTCGTGCGTATCGACCGTCGTCGCAAGCTACCTGCATCGGTACTGCTGCGCGCGCTCGGCTACACCACTGAAGAAGTGCTGGACGCGTTCTACACCACCAACGTCTTCCACGTGCAAGGTGAAAACCTCAGCCTGGAACTGGTGCCTCAGCGTCTGCGCGGTGAAATCGCCGTCCTCGATATCCAGGATGACAAAGGCAAGGTTATTGTCGAGCAAGGTCGTCGTATTACTGCTCGCCACATCAACCAGCTGGAAAAAGCCGGTATCAAAGAGCTGCAGGTACCTATGGACTACGTCCTGGGTCGCACCACAGCCAAGGCCATCGTGCATCCGGCCACCGGCGAGATCATTGCAGAGTGCAATACTGAGCTGACCGTCGAAATCCTGGCGAAAATCGTCAAGGGCCAGGTCGTTCGTATCGAAACCCTGTACACCAACGACATCGACTGCGGTCCGTTCATTTCTGACACGCTGAAGATCGATTCCACCGGCAACCAACTGGAAGCCCTGGTCGAGATCTATCGCATGATGCGTCCTGGCGAGCCGCCAACCAAGGATGCAGCCGAGACCCTGTTCAACAACCTGTTCTTCAGCCCTGAGCGCTATGACCTGTCTGCGGTCGGCCGGATGAAGTTCAACCGTCGTATCGGTCGTACCGAGATCGAAGGTTCGGGCGTACTGAACAAGGACGACATCGTTGCGGTGCTCAAGACCCTGGTCGACATCCGTAACGGCAAAGGCATCGTCGATGACATCGACCACCTGGGTAACCGTCGTGTTCGCTGCGTAGGCGAAATGGCCGAGAACCAGTTCCGTGTTGGCCTGGTGCGTGTAGAGCGCGCGGTCAAGGAACGTCTGTCGATGGCTGAAAGCGAAGGCCTGATGCCGCAAGACCTGATCAACGCCAAGCCTGTAGCGGCGGCGGTGAAGGAGTTCTTCGGTTCGAGCCAGCTGTCCCAGTTCATGGACCAGAACAACCCGCTGTCCGAGATCACCCACAAGCGTCGTGTCTCCGCACTCGGCCCAGGTGGTCTGACCCGTGAGCGCGCAGGCTTCGAGGTTCGTGACGTACACCCGACTCACTACGGCCGTGTATGCCCGATCGAAACGCCTGAAGGTCCGAACATCGGTCTGATCAACTCCCTGGCAGCCTATGCGCGCACCAACCAGTACGGCTTCCTCGAAAGCCCGTATCGCGTGGTGAAAGACGCCCTGGTTACCGACGAGATCGTATTCCTGTCCGCCATCGAAGAAGCTGATCACGTGATCGCTCAGGCTTCGGCCACGATGAACGACAAGAAAGTCCTGATCGACGAGCTGGTAGCTGTTCGTCACCTGAACGAGTTCACCGTCAAGGCGCCGGAAGACGTCACCTTGATGGACGTATCGCCGAAGCAGGTAGTTTCGGTCGCCGCGTCGCTGATCCCGTTCCTCGAGCACGACGACGCCAACCGTGCGTTGATGGGTTCGAACATGCAGCGTCAAGCTGTACCGACCCTGCGTGCCGACAAGCCGCTGGTAGGTACCGGCATGGAGCGTAACGTTGCCCGTGACTCCGGCGTTTGCGTCGTTGCTCGTCGTGGTGGCGTGATCGACTCCGTCGATGCCAGCCGTATCGTAGTCCGTGTTGCCGATGACGAAGTAGAGCCGGGCGAAGCCGGTGTCGACATCTACAACCTGACCAAGTACACCCGCTCCAACCAGAACACCTGCATCAACCAGCGTCCGCTGGTGAGCAAGGGTGATCGGGTTCAGCGCAGCGACATCATGGCCGACGGCCCGTCCACCGACATGGGTGAACTGGCACTGGGTCAGAACATGCGCATCGCGTTCATGGCATGGAACGGCTTCAACTTCGAAGACTCCATCTGCCTGTCCGAGCGTGTGGTCCAGGAAGACCGCTTCACCACGATCCACATCCAGGAACTGACCTGTGTGGCGCGTGATACCAAGCTTGGCCCAGAGGAAATCACCGCGGACATCCCGAACGTGGGTGAGGCTGCGCTGAACAAGCTGGACGAAGCCGGTATCGTTTATGTAGGTGCCGAAGTCGGCGCCGGTGACATCCTGGTCGGTAAGGTCACTCCGAAAGGCGAGACCCAGCTGACTCCGGAAGAAAAACTGCTGCGTGCGATCTTCGGTGAGAAAGCCAGCGACGTTAAGGACACCTCCCTGCGCGTGCCTACCGGCACCAAGGGTACCGTCATCGACGTCCAGGTCTTCACCCGTGACGGCGTTGAGCGTGACGCTCGCGCACTGTCCATCGAGAAGACTCAGCTCGACGAGATCCGCAAGGACCTCAACGAAGAGTTCCGCATCGTTGAAGGCGCCACTTTCGAACGTCTGCGCTCCGCTCTGGTAGGCCACAAGGCTGAAGGCGGCGCTGGCCTGAAGAAAGGTCAGGAAATCACCGACGAAGTCCTCGACGGTCTGGAGCACGGCCAGTGGTTCAAACTGCGCATGGCCGAAGACGCGCTGAACGAGCAACTCGAGAAGGCCCAGGCCTATATCGTTGATCGCCGCCGTCTGCTGGACGACAAGTTCGAAGACAAGAAGCGCAAACTGCAGCAAGGCGATGACCTGGCTCCAGGCGTGCTGAAGATCGTCAAGGTTTACCTGGCAATCCGTCGTCGCATCCAGCCGGGCGACAAGATGGCCGGTCGTCACGGTAACAAGGGTGTGGTCTCCGTGATCATGCCGGTTGAAGACATGCCGCACGATGCCAATGGCACCCCGGTCGACGTCGTCCTCAACCCGTTGGGCGTACCTTCGCGTATGAACGTTGGTCAGATCCTCGAAACTCACCTGGGCCTCGCGGCCAAAGGTCTGGGCGAGAAGATCAACCGTATGGTCGAAGAGCAGCGCAAGGTGGCAGACCTGCGTAAGTTCCTGCACGAGATCTACAACGAGATCGGCGGCCGCAACGAAGAGCTGGACACCTTCTCCGACCAGGAAATCCTGGACCTGGCGAAGAACCTGCGCGGCGGCGTTCCAATGGCCACTCCGGTGTTCGACGGTGCCAAGGAAAGCGAAATCAAGGCCATGCTGAAACTGGCAGACCTGCCAGAAAGCGGCCAGATGCAGCTGTTCGACGGCCGTACCGGCAACAAGTTCGAGCGCCCGGTTACCGTTGGCTACATGTACATGCTGAAGCTGAACCACTTGGTGGACGACAAGATGCACGCTCGTTCTACCGGTTCTTACAGCCTGGTTACCCAGCAGCCGCTGGGTGGTAAGGCGCAGTTCGGTGGTCAGCGTTTCGGGGAGATGGAGGTCTGGGCACTGGAAGCATACGGTGCTGCTTACACTCTGCAAGAAATGCTCACAGTGAAGTCGGACGATGTGAACGGTCGGACCAAGATGTACAAGAACATCGTGGACGGCGATCACCGTATGGAGCCGGGCATGCCCGAGTCTTTCAACGTGTTGATCAAGGAAATTCGTTCCCTCGGCATCGATATCGATCTGGAAACCGAATAACACGTGACGCGAATCGAGAGCGGGGCTGTTCTGCCCGCTCTCTGCTCCGCCAGGAGGAAAGGCCTTGAAAGACCTACTGAATTTGCTGAA
This sequence comes from Pseudomonas sp. FG6, assembly GCF_057809015.1. Taxonomy (NCBI): domain Bacteria; kingdom Pseudomonadati; phylum Pseudomonadota; class Gammaproteobacteria; order Pseudomonadales; family Pseudomonadaceae; genus Pseudomonas; species Pseudomonas sp. FG6. Next base: position 8,253 of record NZ_JBMDJD010000061.1, on the reverse strand, counting down.
AAACCAGGGTCAAGTCGAAGAGTTCGACGCCATCCGTATCGGATTGGCCTCGCCTGAGATGATCCGTTCGTGGTCGTTCGGTGAAGTTAAAAAGCCGGAAACCATCAACTACCGTACGTTCAAACCTGAGCGTGACGGCCTGTTCTGCGCCAAGATCTTTGGCCCGGTCAAGGATTACGAGTGCCTGTGCGGTAAGTACAAGCGCTTGAAGCACCGCGGTGTGATCTGTGAGAAGTGCGGCGTTGAAGTCGCGCTGGCAAAAGTTCGTCGTGAGCGCATGGCGCACATCGAACTGGCCTCGCCGGTTGCCCACATCTGGTTCCTGAAATCGCTGCCGTCCCGTATCGGTTTGCTGATGGACATGACCCTGCGTGATATCGAGCGCGTTCTCTATTTCGAGAGCTATGTCGTTATCGATCCAGGCATGACCACCCTTGAAAAAGGTCAGCTGCTCAACGACGAGCAGTACTTCGAAGCGCTGGAAGAATTCGGTGACGACTTCGACGCCCGCATGGGTGCCGAGGCTGTCCGCGAACTGCTGCACGCGATCGACCTGGAGCACGAGATTGGCCGTCTGCGCGAAGAGATTCCGCAAACCAACTCCGAAACCAAGATCAAGAAGCTGTCCAAGCGTCTGAAGTTGATGGAAGCCTTCCAGGGTTCCGGCAACCTGCCAGAGTGGATGGTGTTGACCGTTCTGCCGGTACTGCCGCCAGACCTGCGTCCGCTGGTTCCGCTCGATGGCGGTCGTTTCGCGACTTCCGACCTCAACGATCTGTATCGTCGAGTGATCAACCGTAACAACCGCTTGAAGCGCCTGCTCGATCTGTCCGCTCCGGACATCATCGTGCGTAACGAAAAGCGTATGTTGCAAGAAGCGGTCGACGCATTGCTCGACAACGGTCGTCGTGGTCGCGCTATCACCGGTTCCAACAAGCGTCCTCTGAAATCCCTGGCTGACATGATCAAGGGTAAGCAGGGTCGTTTCCGTCAGAACTTGCTCGGTAAGCGCGTTGACTACTCCGGTCGTTCGGTAATTACCGTAGGCCCGACCCTGCGTCTGCACCAGTGCGGTCTGCCTAAGAAGATGGCTCTGGAACTGTTCAAGCCGTTCATTTTCGGCAAGCTGGAAATGCGTGGTCTGGCGACCACCATCAAAGCAGCCAAGAAGATGGTCGAGCGCGAACTGCCAGAGGTCTGGGACGTTCTCGCTGAAGTGATTCGCGAACACCCAGTGCTGCTCAACCGTGCACCGACCCTTCACCGTCTGGGTATCCAGGCGTTTGAACCGGTCCTGATCGAAGGTAAGGCTATCCAGCTGCACCCGCTGGTCTGTGCGGCGTACAACGCCGACTTCGACGGTGACCAAATGGCCGTGCACGTGCCGCTGACGCTGGAAGCCCAGTTGGAAGCGCGTGCGTTGATGATGTCGACCAACAACATCCTGTCGCCAGCCAACGGTGAGCCAATCATCGTTCCGTCGCAGGACGTTGTATTGGGTCTGTACTACATGACCCGTGAAGCGATCAACGCCAAGGGCGAAGGTCGTGTGTTCGCGGATCTGCAGGAAGTTGACCGTGTGTTCCGTGCCGGCGAAGCCGCACTGCACGCCAAGGTCAAGGTGCGGATCAACGAAACCGTGAACGATCGTGATGGCAACAGCGTGACCAACACCCGTATCGTCGACACCACTGTCGGCCGTGCGCTGTTGTTCCAGGTTGTTCCAAAAGGCCTGTCCTTCGACGTCGTCAACCTGCCGATGAAGAAAAAGGCGATCTCCAAGCTGATCAACCAGTGCTACCGCGTGGTTGGTCTGAAAGAGACCGTGATCTTCGCTGACCAGTTGATGTACACCGGTTTTGCCTATTCGACCATTTCCGGCGTTTCCATCGGTGTTAACGACTTCGTTATCCCGGATGAAAAAGCCCGCATCATCGGTACTGCTACCGAAGAAGTGAAAGAGATCGAAAGTCAGTACGCCTCCGGCCTGGTAACCCAGGGCGAGAAGTACAACAAGGTCATCGACCTCTGGTCCAAGGCGAACGATGAAGTTTCCAAGGCGATGATGGCCAACCTCTCGAAAGAGAAGGTTATCGATCGCCACGGCGAGGAAGTCGATCAGGAGTCCTTCAACTCGATGTACATGATGGCCGACTCGGGCGCACGGGGTTCTGCTGCGCAGATCCGTCAGCTCGCCGGTATGCGTGGCCTGATGGCCAAGCCGGACGGCTCCATCATCGAGACCCCGATCACCGCGAACTTCCGTGAAGGTTTGAGCGTACTCCAGTACTTCATCTCCACTCACGGTGCTCGTAAGGGTCTTGCGGATACCGCGTTGAAAACCGCGAACTCCGGTTACCTGACTCGTCGTCTGGTAGACGTTGCCCAGGATCTGGTCGTGACCGAGATCGACTGCGGCACCGAGCATGGCCTGGTCATGACGCCGCACATCGAAGGCGGCGACGTTGTCGAGCCGTTGGGTGAGCGCGTATTGGGTCGTGTCATTGCCCGTGACGTGTTCAAGCCGGGTACCGAGGACGTGATCGTTCCTGCTGGCACCCTGGTTGACGAGAAGTGGGTCGAGTTCATCGAACTCAACAGCATCGACGAAGTGATTGTGCGTTCGCCGATCAGCTGCGAAACCCGTTACGGCATCTGCGCCAAGTGCTACGGTCGTGACCTGGCTCGTGGTCACCAGGTGAACATCGGTGAGTCGGTCGGCGTTATCGCTGCCCAGTCCATCGGTGAGCCGGGTACCCAGCTGACAATGCGTACGTTCCACATCGGTGGTGCGGCAAGCCGGACCTCCGCGGCCGACAGCGTCCAGGTGAAGAATGGCGGTACCGTCCGCCTGCACAACCTCAAGCACGTAGAGCGTGTTGATGGTCACCTGGTGGCTGTGTCCCGTTCGGGCGAGCTGGCAATCGCTGACGACTTCGGTCGCGAGCGCGAGCGCTACAAGCTGCCTTACGGTGCGGTCATTTCGGTCAAGGAAGGTGACAAGGTCGACGCTGGCGCTATCGTGGCCAAGTGGGATCCGCACACTCACCCGATCGTTACCGAAATGAAAGGTACCGTGACCTACGTGGGCATGGAAGAAGGCATCACGATCAAGCGTCAGACTGACGAATTGACCGGTATGACCAACATTGAAGTACTCGATCCGAAAGATCGTCCAGCTGCCGGCAAGGACATCCGTCCAGCCGTGAAGATGGTCGATGCCAACGGCAAGGACTTGTTGCTGCCAGGCACTGACGTTATCGCTCAGTACTTCCTGCCAGCCAACGCCCTGGTCGGTGTGGCGGACGGTGCGCAGATTGCGATCGGTGATGTTATCGCTCGTATTCCGCAAGAAACTTCGAAGACCCGTGACATCACCGGTGGTCTGCCGCGTGTTGCCGACTTGTTCGAAGCTCGTCGTCCAAAAGAAGCGTCGATTCTGGCTGAAGTCAGCGGCACCATCGCGTTCGGTAAAGAGACCAAGGGCAAGCGCCGTCTGGTCATCACCCCGAACGACGGTAGCGATCCGTACGAAGAGCTGATTCCGAAGTGGCGTCACCTGAACGTCTTCGAAGGCGAACAGGTAAACCGCGGCGAAGTTATCTCCGACGGCCCGAGCGATCCACACGACATCCTGCGTCTGCTGGGTGTGAGTGCGCTGGCCAAGTACATCGTGAACGAGATCCAGGACGTTTACCGTCTGCAAGGCGTGAAGATCAACGACAAGCACATCGAGACGATCCTGCGTCAGATGCTGCGTAAGGTCGAGATCTCCGAGTCCGGTGATTCCAGTTTCATCAAGGGCGACCAGATGGAGCTGACTCACGTGCTGGTAGAGAACGAGAGGCTGGCTGCGGAAGACAAGTTCGTCGCCAAGTTCACCCGTGTTCTGCTGGGTATCACCAAGGCGTCGTTGTCCACCGAATCGTTCATCTCGGCGGCTTCCTTCCAGGAAACCACTCGCGTACTGACCGAAGCGGCGGTAACCGGCAAGCGCGATTACCTGCGCGGCCTGAAAGAAAACGTGGTTGTGGGTCGTCTGATCCCGGCCGGTACCGGTTTGGCCTATCACAGCGAGCGCAAGCGTCGCCGTGATGCAGACAAGCCGTTGCGCGTGAGCGCCAGTGAAGTGGAAGCTGCACTGACCGAAGCGCTGAACTCGAGCGGTAACTGAGTTCTGCGGTAATTGAGTGCCGGGCCCTGGTCGCCCCGTTCGGCGGATTGAGACAAATTGTCGATATCCGGCGGGCGGGGAGGTCGGGGCCTTGCCTTGACTGGGGGCAAGATCCTCTTTAGACTCTTGATCCCCTAAATTTGGCGGGAATTCGTTCCTGCCATTTTGCTTTTCTTGCAAGACAATAGCGTCGCAAGACAACAGTGGAGCTAGTAGATGGCAACTATCAACCAGCTGGTACGTCAGCCGCGTAAGCGTATCGTCGAGAAATCCGACGTGCCTGCGCTGCAGAACTGCCCGCAACGTCGTGGCGTATGCACCCGTGTGTATACCACTACGCCGAAAAAACCTAACTCGGCATTGCGTAAAGTATGCCGTGTGCGTCTGACCAACGGTTTCGAGGTTTCCTCGTACATCGGTGGTGAAGGCCACAACCTGCAAGAGCACAGCGTGGTACTGATCCGCGGCGGTCGTGTAAAAGACTTGCCAGGTGTTCGTTACCACACCGTTCGCGGCTCCCTGGATACCTCCGGCGTCAAAGGTCGTAACCAAGGTCGTTCGAAGTACGGTACCAAGCGTCCGAAGTAATCGGCCGTTTTGCAGTTTTTAATTTTATTGAGTCGATAAGAGTAAGGTCGGGCACGCATTCGCTGTCCCGGGCTAACCTGAAGACCGTTTGAGGGCTTATCAATGCCAAGACGTCGCGTAGCAGCCAAACGTGAGATTCTGGACGATCCGAAATACGGAAGCCAGATTCTCGCCAAGTTCATGAACCACGTAATGGAAAGCGGCAAGAAAGCCGTTGCCGAGCGTATCGTTTATGGCGCGCTGGAAAAAGTTAAAGAGCGTAAGAACTCCGATCCCCTGGAACTCTTCGAAAAAGCACTCGACGCCATCGCTCCGCTGGTCGAAGTGAAGTCGCGCCGTGTAGGCGGTGCTACTTACCAGGTTCCGGTCGAAGTTCGTCCGTCCCGTCGTAACGCTCTGGCCATGCGCTGGCTTGTAGACTTCGCCCGCAAGCGCGGCGAGAAGTCCATGGCTCTGCGTTTGGCTGGCGAACTGTTGGACGCTGCCGAAGGTAAAGGTGCTGCAGTTAAGAAGCGTGAAGACGTGCACCGTATGGCTGAAGCCAACAAGGCTTTCTCGCACTACCGCTTCTAATTTTAGCGTCACTCAATTTGCGAGGGCTTTATGGCTCGTACTACACCGATTAACCGCTACCGTAACATCGGTATCGTCGCTCACGTGGATGCTGGTAAAACCACCACCACCGAGCGCGTCCTTTTTTACACCGGCAAAAGTCACAAAATGGGCGAGGTGCATGACGGCGCCGCGACCACAGACTGGATGGTGCAGGAGCAGGAGCGTGGTATTACCATTACTTCTGCTGCCATCACTGCCTTCTGGAAAGGTTCCGAGAAGCAGTACCCGCACGAGCATCGCTTCAACGTCATCGATACCCCGGGCCACGTAGACTTCACTATTGAAGTTGAGCGTTCCCTGCGTGTACTCGACGGCGCGGTCGTTGTGTTCTGTGGTACTTCGGGTGTTGAGCCTCAGTCGGAAACCGTATGGCGTCAGGCCAACAAATACGGCGTTCCACGTCTTGTTTATGTGAACAAGATGGACCGTGCTGGTGCCAACTTCCTGCGCGTGATCGGTCAGATCAAGCAGCGTCTGGGTCACACTCCGGTGCCTATCCAGCTCGCTATCGGTTCGGAAGACAACTTCCAGGGCCAGATCGACCTGATCAACATGCAAGCGGTCTACTGGAACGATGCTGACAAGGGCATGGTCCCTGTCCGCAAGGAAATTCCAGCTGAGCTGTTGGAAGAAGCCGAGCAATGGCGCGGCAACATGGTTGAGGCTGCGGCCGAAGCCAGCGAAGAGCTGATGAACAAATACCTCGAGGGTGAAGAGCTCACCAACGAGGAAATCAAGGCCGCTCTGCGTCAGCGTACTATCGCTGGTGAGATCGTTCTTGCTGTTTGCGGTTCTTCCTTCAAGAACAAGGGTGTTCCCCTGGTTCTCGACGCCGTTATCGACTTCTTGCCTGCTCCAACCGACATTCCTGCTATCAAGGGTTCCAACCCGGATAACGAGGAAGAGGAAATGGAGCGTCACGCAAGTGACGACGAGCCGTTCGCGGCTTTGGCGTTCAAGATCGCTACCGACCCATTCGTGGGTACCTTGACCTTCGTTCGAGTTTACTCGGGCGTGTTGGCCTCCGGCGACGGCGTGATCAACTCGGTAAAAGGCAAGAAAGAGCGCGTGGGTCGTATGGTGCAAATGCACGCAAACGCCCGTGAAGAGATCAAGGAAGTGCGCGCTGGCGACATCGCGGCCTTGATCGGCATGAAGGACGTCACCACTGGTGAAACCTTGTGCAACGCCGACAAGCCAATCATCCTGGTTCGCATGGACTTCCCGGAGCCGGTTATTTCGGTTGCCGTTGAGCCAAAAACCAAGGATGACCAGGAAAAAATGGGTATCGCTCTGGGCAAACTCGCTCAGGAAGACCCGTCTTTCCGCGTCAAGACTGATGAAGAGACTGGTCAAACGATCATCTCCGGCATGGGCGAGCTGCACCTGGACATCCTGGTTGACCGGATGCGCCGTGAGTTCAACGTCGAAGCCAACATCGGTAAGCCTCAGGTTTCCTATCGTGAGCGCATCACGAAGAACTGTGAAATCGAAGGTAAGTTCGTTCGCCAATCCGGCGGTCGTGGTCAGTTCGGCCATTGCTGGATCCGTTTTGCTCCTGCTGACGAAGGTCAGGAAGGTCTGCAATTCGTGAACGAAGTCGTGGGTGGTGTGGTTCCTAAGGAATACATCCCGGCGATCCAGAAGGGTATCGAAGAGCAGATGAAGAACGGCGTTGTTGCCGGCTATCCGCTGATCGGCCTGAAGGCGACCGTGTTCGACGGTTCTTACCACGACGTCGACTCCAACGAGATGGCGTTTAAGGTGGCTGCTTCCATGGCGACCAAGCAACTGGCCCAGAAGGGCGGTGGTGAGTTGCTCGAGCCGATCATGGCAGTAGAAGTCGTTACGCCTGAAGACTACATGGGTGATGTCATGGGCGACCTTAACCGTCGTCGTGGCATGATTCTGGGTATGGAAGACACGGTTTCCGGCAAGGTTATTCGCGCCGAGGTTCCGTTGGGTGAAATGTTCGGTTACGCAACCGACGTTCGTTCCATGTCTCAGGGTCGCGCAAGCTACTCTATGGAATTCAAAAAATACAACACAGCTCCGTCGCATATCGTCGAGACTGTTACCAAAAAGCAAGGCTGATTCAGCCCCTTTAAGCTAGGAGTTAATTGTCGTGGCTAAAGAAAAATTTGAACGGAACAAACCGCACGTCAACGTTGGCACCATCGGCCACGTTGACCACGGTAAAACCACTCTGACCGCTGCTCTGACCCGTGTCTGCTCCGAAGTTTTCGGTTCGGCCAAGGTTGACTTCGACAAGATCGACAGCGCCCCAGAAGAAAAAGCTCGCGGTATCACCATCAACACCGCTCACGTTGAATACGATTCGGCCGTGCGTCACTACGCACACGTTGACTGCCCAGGTCACGCCGACTACGTAAAAAACATGATCACCGGTGCTGCCCAGATGGACGGCGCGATCCTGGTTTGCTCGGCCGCTGATGGTCCGATGCCACAAACCCGTGAGCACATCCTGCTGTCCCGTCAGGTAGGCGTTCCGTACATCGTTGTCTTCCTGAACAAGGCTGACATGGTTGACGACGCTGAGCTGCTGGAACTGGTTGAGATGGAAGTGCGCGACCTGCTGAGCACTTACGACTTCCCAGGTGATGACACTCCAATCATCATCGGTTCGGCTCTGATGGCTCTGAACGGCCAAGACGACAACGAAATGGGCACCACTGCTGTTAAGAAGCTGGTGGAAACTCTGGACAGCTACATCCCAGAGCCAGAGCGTGCTATCGACAAGCCGTTCCTGATGCCAATCGAAGACGTATTCTCGATCTCGGGTCGCGGTACTGTTGTGACGGGTCGTGTTGAGCGTGGCATCGTCCGTATCCAGGAAGAAGTTGAGATCGTTGGTC
>NZ_JBMDJD010000060.1:0-18236 GCF_057809015.1 Pseudomonas sp. FG6 | reverse complement strand
AGCACGACCTTGCCAAGGTCGGGGTCGCGAGTTCGAGTCTCGTTTCCCGCTCCAAATTCAAGAAAACGCCGCTCATTTGAGCGGCGTTTTTTTATGCGCGTAAAAAACATTTCAATGCTCAACCAGCCTGCTGCTGCCTTTAACGAGGGATTTTCGTTGTTTGTGGGGGCTATCAGTGATCTGCCTTAATATTGAAGGGCGTTTGAGAATACTTCCTGAAAAATTTAAGGCAGAACGCTTAGGAAGATTAATAACTCATTCCTTAAGAAATGCACTTCTCCTAACCTTCCAGTACCCACTCTGGAGATGCATTTATGCTGATTTTCGTTAAATCGATGGTCATTGGGCTGTGCATTGCAGCCCCTGTAGGACCGATTGGGCTGCTGTGCATACAGAGGAGCCTGATGCTTGGATGGAGAGCGGGTTTCGCGACTGGATTGGGCGCAGCCACCGCCGACTCGATCTATGGGTTCATCGGTGCCCTGGGTATCACGGCCATCATCGCGACACTCATCAGCTTCAAACCCTGGCTGTGTATCTTTGGCGGGTTGTTCCTCGCCTACATCGGCTACCAAACCATCCGATCGAAGGGCGGTACGACCGCCATGGCGGGTGAGCGCGCCAACATCTTCAAAGCCTACTCGACCACGTTGTTCCTGACCCTGTCCAATCCCATGACCATCTTGTCGTTTATCGCGATATTTGCCGCGTTGAGTGACGGCATGGTCAGTGATCAAGGCAACCAGTACTCCGTACTGGCGATGGTGACTGGGATATTCCTGGGGTCGGCGGCCTGGTGGCTGGGGCTGAGCGGGTTCTCCTCCATTTTCAAGGCGCGGATTGCCCAATCGAAGCTGAGGTTGATCAACTACCTGTCAGGGGCGACCATCACTGTCCTGGGGGCCTATCAGGTGGCCACTGGCGTCATGCTGGCCACGGGGGTCTGATTGGCAGGCCGTACAAGGCTTGTTCCTCGCGAAGCGAAGGATGAGCCTTGTATGTCTTGCATTGCCTGCACGCCGCTTTATTGCAGCTTGAACTCTACGTACGCCCTGAAGCGGGCTATCGCTTGGGTGATTTGCGCGGTTGTGGCATTGCTGAACGACAGCCTGACCTGGTCAGCGGCGTCATTCGTCAGCGAAAACAAGGTGGTGGGAAACACGATCACCTTGAACTGCCTGGCGCATTCGCGCATCTCGCAATCACCAAAGACAAACGGCAACTGCACATTGATGAAGAAACCGCCTGTCGGCTGATTCCAGCTGACGGTCCGTGGGGCGTCGGCCTTGGGTGGAAACGCCTGCTCAAGGCATTCGAGCATGTGGTTTCTTTTCTCTGCATACGACAACACCCGGGGCTGGTTCAGGCCTTTCAACGAATAGTCGTTCTCCAGCAGCAAGCCGGCGACGACGGCCTGGCACAGCGCGGGCGTATTAACCGTGATCAGGCTTTTGGCCTTGCACAACCGGGCGCTGAACGGCATGACCCCGGCGCCCTCCGGAGCGACCACGTAACCCATGCGCAAGCCTGGAAAAATCGACTTTGCGAAAGAGCCCAGCAAGAATACCCGGCTGCTGTCGATGGCCTTCATGGACGCAATGTCATCGCCTTCGTATCGGAAGTAGCGGTAGGCGCTGTCCTCGAGGATGAAAAAGTTCTTTTCACCGGCCAGGGACAGCATGGCCTGGCGGTCGTGATAGGAAAGGCTGTCGGCTGTCGGGTTGCTGAAGTCTGGAATCGCATAGAGGGCTTTGGTTTGTTCGCCTCTGGATTCGAGTGCTTCAACGATATTGCGCAGGGCGATCGGATCGAGAAAGTCCGCCATGGGGACCGGGACGGTCTTGATGCCCAGCAGTTTCGCGATCCCGGTGATTCCGGAAAACACCGGATCAGGCACTAATAAAACACCACCACCGTCAAAAATGGACAAGAGCGCCAAGGTGCACGCTTCTTGAAAACCCATGCACACCACGACACTTTCGGGGTTGCACACGTGTATCGCTTCGTCCACCCGCAAATAGGTGGCGATTATTTCATTGATGATTCCCGAGGTTTTTCCATATTGGCAAAGCAGCGTCGCCAGGGACTGTCCCTTGTCGGCGACGTGATGCCTGTAGCGGGCCAGGCCCTTGTCGATGAGCGCGGGATCGCAATGCTCATCGTCCGGGCGACCAGAAGCCAGTGAAAGGGCCTGCGGATTTTCCTGGGCGATGGAGTTCAGAAGGTGGATGACGTTCAGGGTGGGGTCTTCGAATATCGTGTTTTCGACTGCGCTGGACACTTTCGCTTCTCCATGAAAAAGCAACGAGCCCGTGAAGGCCCGTTGCTTGTGATCAACGCCAAATGTTAGGCAGGGTCGAGTGCATGCTCTTGATCGAGCTGGCGCTCCATGGCTTCGAAAGCTTGCAGCAGGTCCTGCTTGAGGTCCTCCAGGTCCTCCAGGCCAAAGCACAATCGAACCAGGCCTTTTTCGATGCCCATGTCGGCTTTTTCCTGGTCCGTCATCGAGGCATGGCTGCCGCTGAAGGGCTGGGCGACCATCGACGTCACGCAGGCCATCCCCGTGCCCGTGCCAAACCATTTGAGTGCGCGGGTGAAGGTTTTGTAGAAAGGCACCAGTTCGGGCCGAATATCGACAAACACAATGCCGCCGTAACCGGTCAATTGCTTGCCATCGATTCGGGGGTAATAGACATGCTCGATAAAGGGCAGCTCGCGCAGATAGTCGAGCATGCTTGACGTCGTCTGGCTGTGTTTCTCCATGCGCAGGTTGAACGTCTGCATGCTTCTGCGAAGCAGCCATGCACTGTTGGGCGTCAATATCGTGCCTGAATAAAAGCGGCCCTCGAGCAGACGCTTATGGATTCCTTCATCATTGACCAGCACCAGGCCGCCCATGACATCGCTGTGCCCGGAGAAGTACTTGGTGGCGCTGTACAGGGAAATGTCGGCGCCAAAATTCAATGGCTTCTGATATATCGGCGTGGCCCAGGTGTTGTCGACGACCACCAGCGCCTGCGGGTTGTTTTGCTTGACGGCCCGGCTGACCGCGTGAATATCGATGTCTTTGAGGAAAGGGTTGGTCGGTGTCTCGAAGATGACCATGTCGACGTTCGCCGGCAAGGTCTTCAAGCCCTCTTGTGTGGTGAGATCCAGAATCGTCAGGTGGGCACCGATGCGTGCCGCATACCGCTGGAACAACTTATAGGAACAGCCATAGATGTATTTGTTGATAACCAGCGAAGCCCCCGGTTTCAACAGTTCCAGCACCATGTAGATGGCGCTCATCCCGGTGCTGTAGGCCAGGGCATGTTCGCTGCCCTCCAGCGCCGCGACAACCTGCTCCAGTTCGGTCACATTGGGATTGGCCTTCCTTGAGTAGAAGAACGCCGAGTCCGCGCTGAATGCGCTGCACTGATAAATAGGCGTTACCGAAGGGTGAGCGTCCCGGTCATCCACCTTGATATGAAGTATTTCAGTGGATACGTTCATGCTGGGTTGACCATTTTGATGACCTGTTCGTACATGTTCTGCTTGCCCTCATAACCGATGGTGGGGGTGATGTCATTTTGCGAAATGCCAATCTCCTCAATCGATTCGGTCGGGAAGTGAGCCCGGTCGAAGACTTCATGCAGGTTGGAATTCACCCCTTTGGGGAGCCAGACCTCAGGACCTGTTTCATCGATGCGCGCCTTGGCAATAATGAATCGATAGCTTTCGTGCGGCCGCAATGCCAGCGACTTCCAATCGCTGTTTTGCCCGTCCGTATAGTTGCGCCGCAGATAGACGGTCTGTTCGAAGTCTTCGGTATTGAGCACCTGGGCGTGCAGCGAAACGATGTCCCCGTGCCACTCGAAGTTGCGCTTTTCGTAAGTGCTCACGGTCTCTTCTCGCGGCTCGACGACGGTGTTCGCGGCGGGTTCGCCCAGTAGTTTGAAATGCGCATCGTGCCCGCACTGAGAGCAGCAACCCTTGCTGTCCAGCCCGATGATTTCAGCGTTCAAGCCATAACGGGTGACGAGCAGGGCGTTGCAGTGATTGCAGCTGGTATTGGTCCCCTCGACATCGTTCACGTTGCCCAGGTAAACGTGTTCGACGCCCATGCTGCGGGCAACGTCCCGGGCTTTCAGGAGCCGGTCCACAGGCGTGCGGATGCTGTTGCTCATCTTGTAGTCGGGGTGAAACCTGACGAAGTGCAGTGGCACGTTCGGGCCCAGTTCATCCAGCACCCATTGGCTGATTTTTCGGGCCGTCTCTTCGTCGTCGCTGATGTCGGTCACCATCAAGGTGCTGACCTCGACATATTTGCCGGCGTCATACACTTTCTTGATCCCCGCCAATACCGGCTCGACCCAGCCGGTCGTGACCTTGCGGTAGTATTCCGGGGAAATGGACTTGAGCGAAATCGAGAAAATATCGATGACTGGCAATAATTCATCAATGGCTTCTTCACTGATAAAGAACGCCGATTTATAAAGGTTGATCAGCCCCGCTTCCTTGGCCAGTTTTGCCGTGTCGAGGATGAATTCATGCCAGACAACAGGGTCGTTATATGTCCAGGAAAGCACTCGGATACCATGCTTGAGTGCAGTTTCTACAACTTGCTCGGGCGTGTAGTAGTAAACATCCTTGTCGGTGACGTACTTGGCTTGCGATGTCTTCCAGTTGTGACAATAACCGCAGTTGAGCATGCAGCCGATATTGCCCAGTGAGAGGATTCGCTCGCCAGGCGCAAAGTGGAAAACGGCTTCGGTTTCAATGGTTTCTTCAGTGCTGTGGACACCTTTGCCGTAGTTCAATGTAACGAGTCTGCCCCCGCGGTTTCCGCGCACTTTGCAAAAACCAACCTTGCCCTCCTGTATGACGCAGTTACGTGGGGAAAGATGGCACTTCACGGCGCCTCCGGGAAGTATTTCTTCCAGTTTTGCCGGGCTGCTTTCCAAGGTCCAGTTTTTATTGTTCGTAGTGCCCATCTTTTACTCCTCATCACGGAAGTTATAGGTAAGTTTCATCGGTTTGGAAAAATCCAGGCGAAACAAACCCGCTGCCAGGAATGGCAGTTCTGTTGTTTTTATTAGTAAGCGGATGAAGCGCGAGTCAGCCCATAGTTCTTGAGTGAAAAGCGCCTGGCATTCATCGTCATGAACGGTTGAATCAGCGGGCCGATCACCAGCAGGAATGCCAGCGTGCCCACGCCGAACGGCCCCCCGAGAAGCCAGCCGCTCGAAAAGATACCGATTTCAATGAACATTTTGGCTTTGGTGAAGGACCAGTTCCATTTGGCAACCATGGTCAGCACCACCAGGTCCATGATCCTGATGCCAATGCCGCTCATGATGATCAAGGCGGAGGAATAAGCACACAACACCAGTCCCGTCGCCAATAACGTGTACCCATTCATTCTGGCGATCAAATATTCACCGAGCCCCAACCCTGTCCAGAGATCAATTAACAGACCGGTCAGTGTTGTTGTAACGAAGGGGCTGATGGGTGGATATTTCTTGTTCCAGAGCATCCACCATGTCAGGAAGAACAGCGACACGATGGCCGAACAAACACCCATGCCAAGCATAAGTATTTTATCGATCGAGATGATCAAGACGTCCAACGGGTCAGTGCCCAATTGACTGATGATGAAGCACTTGGCGCCCAGCGAAAATAAACCGACGCCTGCCAGGTACATCAGGACCTGGTCCCTCTTGAAACGACGAAGAGCTAGCACTTGCGTGCCAATGTGCTGGAGGAGCGGGTGTGACTTTTTTCCATGCGTTATCTTTTCATCTTCCATGCGAACACCATCCCTGGAGAGAATTTTTTATTATGCGGTGCGTCACGCTGAAGAGCAGGGCTATTGATTGCCCGGATTTTGTTCTGGCTGTTCAGGCTGGGGAATAGACTAGCGCTCTGCTTTATTTTGGTGCATGCTTTTTTTAATGAAAACCATGAGCTTTTCATTAAAATTTAAATGTTTAACCGGGGAAAACGCACATGGATCGTATAGACGTCAAAATCCTGGGTAAGGTACAGGACTGTGGCCGCATTTCTATTACGGAGCTTTCCAAGCACGCGGGGCTTTCTATTCCTGCCACCAATGACAGGTTACGTAAACTAGAAGATTCCGGCGTGATCAAGGGGTATTCCGCGCAGTTGGACCCCACCAAACTGGGGTACGGCATTTCGGCTGTCGTTGGCATCACCACCCTCAAGCCGGCGAAAGCCAAATTGATCGCGACGCTCACCGACATCCCTGAAGTCGTGGAATGCCTGCACATCACTGGAAACGATTCCTACCTGATCCGGATCTATGCCCGATCCATGGCCGAGATCGAGGACATCATTGCCAAGATCAATGCCTATGGCGAGACGCGCACCAGCGTTGTCTTGTCCGTTCCTATCGAGAGAAGAAACCTCGCCCCGTGAGCCTGGGCAATGCGCACTGAACAAACACCGTTCAGCCCTCCAGGCTGTGCACCAGGTTCTCGAGCGCTTCCAGGGTCGCATCGTCCTGGGGCGCTTGCGCCAGGCTGGCGTTGCGCATCTGGTAGGCCAGCCGGTATTCGCTGGGGGTGCAGTTGGCGTACTGCTTGAAGGCGCGGGCGAAGTAGGACGGATCCTTGAACCCGGCTTCGTAGCCGATGCTGGTGATGGGCATCTGGCTGTTGTCGAGCAACTCCTTGGCAAAACTCATGCGTTTGTTCAGCACGTAGTCGGTGAAGCCCAGCCCGTTGGCTTCCTTGAACACCCGGCTGAAACGAAACGTCGTCATGCCGCAGCGCTTGGCCAGGTCGCGCTGGTCGATGCTCTCGCGAAAATGCTGGTCGATGTACAGCATGATGTGGGCGAGGGCCTGATGTTTCTGGTGCCCGGCGGTCAGGCGGATGCTGTCCGGCAGAGTCGGGGAGTGGTCGATCTGCGAGGCCTTGCCCCGGCCATTGGCGTTGCGGCGCAGCTCGCACAATTGCACCACGGCCGCGAGGTAGCGCTTCCTCTCGGTGGCGGACAGGGGCAGCACCATGTATTCCCAGACGCTGGAGCGCATGGCCCACACCGCCAGTTCTTCGGAATGCTGCACTGTGAACATGGTAATGGGAACGGTCGGGACGGCACGCTTGATCTCCAGCAATCTGCGCAAGCCCGGGGTGTCCGGGCGATCGAAATGGATGCAGATCATGTCGATGTGTTCTGTGTTGGGCAGCAGGGCGCCCTTGGCCTGCGTGCAATCGCAGGCTTGCTCGAATTGGGTGATGAGTTCCCGGGTGGAGCGATCCTGGGTCAGATCGAACCACAACAACCTTGGCCTGCTGGTCAGAGTCGACGTCATGTGCGTACTACTCAGCGGTTCTTCCTGCCCTTTAGCTAGCAGTATTGCCAATGTGCTATCAGTTCGCTGAATAAATTTTTATAAGAAATCGCTCCTTTAGCGCCAACGCTTCAGGCGAGGGGAGTGCGAATCGATGTCATCTCGAACTACAGCCCAGGCTTGCAACTCGGCGCAAAAAAATCCTAGCGATGTGCAAAATCCTCCTAACGACCATGACCTCGTCCTGACTAGGGTTGCATCAGGCAGTTCGCAATGTAACTGCTTTCTTGAAAACAACCCCGATGAGGTGTGCGAAATGACTCTTCAAACAATCAAGACTTCGCTGCTGAAGTTCGCCAAAGATGAAGACGGCCTGACCATTGTGGAATACGCCGTGGCCGGTGGGTTGATCACAGTGGCTGTTGCCGCGATGTTCGTGCTGTTGGGCGGCGCCGTGAACACCCGGATCACCGCACTTTGCGCGGCGGTCAAAGGCGCTGCCTGCTAACGGCAGTTCGCGCAGGGGAACGCAGTGAAGCCCATCAAGATGTCAGTTGTTCCAACAAGACGGTGGATAACTTCTTAATGGGCTTCATGGTGTTTTTTTCACTCGGTTTATTCCGGTCGGTATGAGGTAAACATCATGACACTTCAAACAATCAGAACTTCGATCAGCCAGTTCGTTAAAGATGAAGATGGCCTGACCATTGTGGAATACGCGGTGGCTGGCGGGCTTATCACGGTGGCGGTTGCCGCGATGTTCATCCTGTTGGGTGGCGCCGTGAACGACAGGATCACTGCGCTCTGTGCCGCGGTTAAAGGTGCTGCCTGCTAACAATAATCACAATAAGGGAGACGCATCATGTCCATGGAATTGCTGGTGTCGACGATAGTACTGCTGGGACTGCTGGGTGTGGCGGTGGTGAGCGATCTGCTTCGCCACCGCATCCCCAACATGCTGGTCCTGCTGGGCCTGACCCTGGGCCTGGCCAGCCAGGCTTATATAGGTGGAATCAGCGGATTGGGCGACAGCCTGCTGGGCATGTTGATCTGTTTCGCGCTGTTCCTGCCGATGTATGCGGTGGGTGGCATGGCGGCCGGCGACGTCAAGCTGATGACCATGGTCGGCAGTTTCCTGCCTTTTCATTACGCATTGTGGGCCGCGTTGTTCAGCCTGATTGCCGGTGGCGTGTGCGGTTTCCTGATTGTCCTGGCCCGTGGCCAATTGCTCCAGACCCTCGAACGCTACTGGCTGATCGTGCGGGCCCAGGCTTACCTGGCGCCGTCTGCCGATGAAGTGGCCGGCAAGCCTTTTCCTTATTCGATCGCAATCCTGATCGGTACCCTGAACAGCGTCTACTGGCAACTGGTTGCCGGTGGATGGGGAGTCTAGTCATGCACGTCATCAACGATAGTGATGCCTACCCCAGCGAGCGGGAAGCGGTGCAACGCTTGGCGCCCCAGCCGTGCACCATCCGGGACACCGGGCTGACCGACAGCTTTCTTGGCGAACTGGTGTGCAAGCATCTGCACGATGCCGGTGTGCTGGACATGCCGCGGCTGGTGGAGCGTCTGGCACTGACCGGCGCCGTGCTGGAAGAAGTCCTGGCTTTCCTGCGCAAGGACGGTCGCGTCGAAGTGCTCGGCCAGATCGGCCAGGCGAATGTACAAGCGTTGCGTTATGGCCTGACCGAACGTGGCCGCAGCTTTGCCCGTGACGCCCTGGCCCGCAGCGGCTACATCGGCGCCGCGCCGTTCCCGGTGAGCACCTATCGCTCCCTGATCAAGATCCAGACCATTCACCATGGTCGCATCACCGCCGTCGACATGCAGCGGGCCCTGGCCGGCCTGGTGCTGAGCCAAGGGATGCTCGACCAGTTGGGCGTGGCCTTGAATTCCGGGCGGGCGATCATGATCTACGGCCCGGCGGGCACCGGCAAGACTTACGTCAGCAGTCGGCTGATCCGTCTGTTCGCCGAGGCCATCTGGGTGCCCTATGCCATTGTCATCAACGAGTCGGTGATCGAGATCTACGACCCACAGGTGCATCAGCGCCTGGACGACAACGGCCAGGCGAACAACCTGATGCTCAATGAGGGCATCGACCGTCGGTTGGTGTGCTGCAAACGCCCGATCGTCATCACCGGCGGCGAGTTGAGCATGGAGCAGTTGGACGTCCGCTACGACCCCTTTACCCGTCAATACCAGGCCGCCTTGCAGCTCAAGGCCAGCAACGGCCTGTTCATCATCGACGACATGGGGCGCCAGCGCATGGCACCGGCCGAGCTGCTCAATCGCTGGATCGTGCCCATGGAAGAAAAACGCGACTTCATCAACCTGGGCGGAGGGCGGCACTGTGAGCTGCCGTTCGACCTGGTCCTGGTGTTTTCCACCAACCTCAATCCCCTGGAACTGGCCGATGAAGCCTTCCTGCGGCGCATTGGCTACAAGGTGCAGTTCGGCTACCTCAAGCCCGAGGAGTACGAGCGCATCTGGCGCCAGGAATGCGAACGCCTGGGGATCCCTTACGACCCGCTGTTGGTGCGCTATGTACTGCAGCGCTTGTATGCGGGCGAAGGCATGCCCCTGGTGCCTTGCCATCCGCGTGATCTGTTGAACATGGCGCTTGACCGCCAACGTTACCTGGGCGGTTCCGGGCCCCTGGCGACGCAAGAGGTTGAATGGGCCTGGCACAACTACTTCGTTCAGCTCGACTTTCTTTGATCTGGAGATACCGACATGAGCTCTCGTACGCTTCCGCTGATAGGCGTTTCCCTGGTAATGGGCCTTGGTGCTGCATGGATGGCCGATTCCTGGTTGAGCGCGCGACTCAACGCCACACCCGATGATCACCTGCGCAGCGTGGTGGTCGCCACGGTGGAAATTCCCTTCGGGCAGATGGTCGAGGCCCAGCAGGTCACGACCGTGCGCATGCCCATGGACTCCATTCCGGACGATGCCTTCAATGCGAGCGAGCAGGCGGTGGGCAAGATCGCCACGTTCGACATCCTGCGCGGCGACATCGTGCGGGGCGCGCGTCTGAGCGAACACTTGGGCGGCAGCACCCTGGCCTCGTTGATTGCACCCGATAAACGTGCCATCGCGGTCCGCGTGGACGATGTGGTCGGGGTGGGCGGCTTCCTGTTGCCAGGCAACCGGGTCGATGTCCTGGCGACCAAGACCACCAGTACTGGCGGCAACAACGCCGTTTCCCGGACCATTCTCGAAAACCTGCGAGTGCTGGCGGTGGACCAGACGGCGGGCACCGACAAGACCCAACCGGTGGTGGTACGGGCCGTGACCCTGGAAATGTCGGCCGCCGAAGCCGAGACCCTGGTAACCGCGCAGACCGAAGGCAAGCTGCAACTGGCCTTGCGCAACCCCCTGAACGTCGAGAAAAAAGCCGTGGCCGCCGCGCCGTCGGCGCCCGCCCCTGTGATGGTGGCAGAGGCGCCGGCACCCAGGGCGGTGGTGCGCAGCGCCAGGCCGCAGGGCGGGGCGATCACGCTGATCCGCGGGATTGAAAGCAGCGTCATCAATGTCCGCTGAATAACACAGCCATACCATGCCATGCAGGCCAGGCCTTACCGGCCGTGGTGATGCCGATCCTCAAACGTAGTAGATGAGGGCTCGATGATGAAATCCAGTATCCGGCAGACTTTTGCGCTGCCTAGACGCCAAGGAGGGGCGGTGAGTGTACTGATGGTGATCGCGCTGGTGGCGATTTCCATGATGGCAGCGTTGGCCCTGGACGGCGGGCATCTGTTGCTGAACAAGACACGCCTGCAGAATGCGGTGGATGCCGCCGCCCTGAGCGGTGCCAAGACCCTGAGCCAAGTGACCGGCGGCATCAACATGGCCAGCACCACCCGTGCGGCGGCCCTGGACACGCTGAACAAAAACGCCCAGGCCTTGGGCAACACCGAGCTGTCGACCGCGGTGGCCGGCAATCCGGGGGCGTTTGCGACGGTGGAGCTGTCCAGCAGCGTCTATGGCCCGTTCTCCTATCCTGGACCTGCGAATGCCAAATACGTGCGGGTCTCGGTGTCCAGCTATCAACTCAACGGTTTCTTCTGGAGTTTCGTCCAGACGATGGGCACCGGTCTGGGCGCCAAAGCCGTGGCGGCGATGGCTACCGCGGGCCCCAGCTCTACGCAGCCCTGTGACCTGGCACCCTTGATGGTTTGCGGCGACCCTGCCCAATACAATCCGTCTGCCGGCAACTTCTGGGGCTATCACTTCGGTGACCTGACAGTCCTGAAAACCGCTGCGGGGAATACGTCCCCCATTGGCCCGGGCAACTTCCAGTTGCTCGATTTCGGCTCGGGCGGCAGCACCGTTCGCGACGACCTGGCGGGTGGGGGGATGGAGTGCCGCAGTGTGGGGGATAACGTCCAGACCGCACCCGGTAACAAGGCCGGCCCAACCTCCCAAGGCCTGAACACTCGTTTCGGGATCTACAACGGTCCGGTCAGTGCCTCCGATTACCCACCGGACCTGGTGACCGGGTCGAGTAATCCGGCGATGAGCTACACCAGTGGGCAAGCGCAATACAAAGGCCAGCCCGTCACCTCCAGCAATGGGGACCTGTCGGCCGGTGGCCAGGCGATCCTGGACTACAACGATTGGCGTGCCAGCGTCGCGGCCTGCATGTCGGGGAGCGGCAGTGGTTGCGCGAGTAACGGGGTGTTCGAACGCCGGATGCTGAAAATCGTGATTGGCAATTGCACCGGCAAGCAGGGCGGCTCGACTTCTATTCCTGTCTTGGGATTCGGCTGCTATTTCGTCGTGCAGCCGGTTGATGGCGGTGGCTCGGACTCCGTCATCTTTGGTCAGTTCGTCCAGCAATGCGAGGGCGATAACGTCCCCGGCCCGACACCGTCCAGCGATACCGGCCCGCAGATCATCCAGCTCTACAAGACCTATATCAACGGCAGCGGCACTCCGAGCACCGACTCGTAGGAGGCGTCATGAGACTGGCCCCGTTCCAATCACCCAAGTCCCAGCGAGGCGTGGCCCTGGTGGAGTTCACCTTGGTGGCACCGTTGCTGCTGTTGCTGCTGCTGGCCTTTGGCGAGTTCGGCCGCATGCTCTACCAGTACAACGTGTTGTTGCAGGCCAGCCGCGATGCGGGCCGCTTTGTCGCTAGCCAGGCGTGGAATGGCACCCTTGGCACCGTGAACGTAAGCAATGCGCAGCTCCAAACGCAGACAAAAAATGTTGCGGTCTATGGGGTGCCTACCGCCACCGGCAGCGCCGTGGTGTCCGGGTTGACCACCGCCAATGTGCAGGTCGCCGCCGTGGGCACCGATCATGTGCGGGTCACCATCAGCTACACCTTCTGCCCGGTGATTGGTGCAAGCAGTTGCACCGGGTCGATCCCCGGCTTTTTCGGCAACGCCCTTCCGCTGGGCTTCCAGTTGGTGGCGACCACCGTCATGAGGGCACTGTGATGAACAACAAGCACATGCGCGGTACTTACATCGTGGAGTTTTCCTTCGTTGGGCTGTTGGTGTTCGTCCTACTGTTCGGCGTGGTGGAAATGGGCCGGTTGTACTTCACCGCCAACGCGCTGGATGAAGCGGCGCGGCGCGGTGCACGGCTGGCGGCGGTGTGCAACATCAGCGATCCGGTGGTGTTGCGCCGGGCCATTTTCAACGCCGCTACCGACGCCGGCACCAGCCAACTGATCAGCAGCCTGGCCACCTCGAACCTGGCGCTCACCTACCTGGACGTCAACGGCGCAGTGGTAGCCAACCCCGCCGACACGGTCAGTGCAACAGGATTTCGTGCCGTCCGCTACGTCCAGTTGAGCGTGCAGAACTTCGTTTTCAACTTGTTCATTCCCGGGTTTGGCGTGCCCATTACGTTGCCTCCCTTCAAGGCAACCCTGCCACGCGAAAGCCTCGGGCGTCATTCCGATTCAGGGGAGATCACACCATGCTGAACACTCGGGAAACTCCGCTCTCGACCGTCACAGGCAAGACCGGGTTGCGGTTACTGATCAGCAGCCGCGATGCCGCCTCCCTGCGCGATTTGCAATGCGTCTGCCAGCGCATGCCGTGCCTGGAAGTGAGCACACGCCTGGTGAGCAACGGCCACGTCGATCCACTCTACGGCCTGGACCGCATGCCCGACCTGCTGCTGGTGCGGGTCAGCCACCTGTGGCGCGAAGAGCTGGCAGCGCTGTTGCAACGTCCGGCCCACGAGCGTCCACCGCTGTTGGTGTGCGGTCTCATGGGTGAACAGGAAGGCATGCGCCTGGCGATGCAGGCCGGCGCGCGCGATGTGCTGCCCGAACCCATCGCCGAGAAAGAATTGGTCGGTGCCCTCAATCGCCTGGTGGCGGATGTTCGCCTCGGCAGTGGCGCCGAAGGCAAGTTGATCGCGGTGATCGGTGCCAAGGGTGGTTCCGGCGGGACCCTGGTGGCGTGCAACCTGGCCCAGCAGCTCAGTGCCCGGGCAGGCAATACCCTGCTGCTGGACATGGACCTGCAGTTTGGCAGCGTGACCCATTACCTGGATGTCCCGCAGTCCCACAGCCACCTGGAAGTGATGCAGCAGATCGAAGACCTGGACAGCATTGCGCTGCGCGGCTTTTGCAGTCACTTCAGTCCGACCCTGCACGTGCTTGGCGGTCGGGCCGGCGAGCTGTGCCTGCCCCAGGACGCCCAGCCCGAACAACTCGATGCCCTGTTGCAACTGGCCCGTGCCAGCTATGACTGGGTGGTGGTCGACCTGCCGCGGCAAATCGACCACCTCACCGGCTCCGTGCTGGAACAGGTGGACCGGGTGTACGTGGTGGTGCAACAAAGTGTCAGTCACCTGCGCGATGCCAGCGCCCTGGTGCGCATCCTGCGCGAAGACCTGGGCGTGCGCGGCGACCAGTTGCAGATCGTGGTCAATCGCTACGACAAGTCGGCCGCCATCAGCCTCAAGGACATCGGTGAGGCCTTGCGTTGCACGAACCTCTTGAAATTACCCAATGACTTCAACCTGGTCAGCCAGAGTCAGAACACTGGCGTGCCGTTGGGACTGCATGCGCCGAAGGCAGCGATTACCGCCGCCCTGCGCGATCTGACCGAGGACCTGGTCGGTCACCAGATGGGCTCGAGCAAGGGCCTGTTCAAACGCGCCTTCAACCGTTTCTTCGGGGGATGACCCATGATCAGCGACTTTCGTAACCGCTTGCGCAAACAGTCCGGTAAACCTGGCGCTTCCGTGGCTTCCCAGCACGGCGATGGCCTGTCGGAGTCGACGGACGAACTGATGGCCTGGGAACACACGATCCCGGACGTGCTCTATGAAACCCGCAGCCAGGTCACCCCGGTGGAAGCTGAGTGGCGGGAAAAAATCTACCAGCAACTGCTCAAGGTCATGGACCTGTCGTTGCTCGATGCCCTGGAACAGGTCGAGGCCTCGCGGCAGATCCGCGACATCTGCCAGCGCCTGCTCGACGAGCATTCGGCGCCGGTGAGTTCCACCAGCCGTCAGTTGATCATCAAGCAGATCACCGACGAGGTGCTGGGCCTGGGCCCGCTCGAGCCGCTGCTGGCCGACCATAGCGTGTCCGACATCCTGGTCAACGGCTTTGCCTCGGTCTACGTCGAGCGCTTCGGCAAGCTGCAACGCACCGACGTGCGCTTTCGCGATGACCAGCACCTGCTGAACATCATCGACCGCATCGTTTCCAGCCTGGGGCGGCGCATCGACGAGTCTTCGCCGCTGGTGGACGCCCGGCTCAAGGACGGTTCGCGGGTCAACGCGATCATTCCGCCGCTGGCCATCGACGGTCCGAGCATGTCGATCCGTCGCTTTGCAGTGGACCTGCTCAACACCGAGAGCCTGATCCAGGTCGGCACCATGACCCCAGCCATTGCCTTGCTGCTCAAGGCCATCGTGCGCGGTCGCCTGAACGTGCTGATCTCCGGCGGCACCGGCAGCGGCAAGACCACCATGCTCAACGTGCTGTCGAGCTTCATTCCCCATAACGAACGCATCGTCACCATCGAAGACTCCGCCGAACTGCAACTGCAACAGCCCCACGTGGTACGCCTGGAAACCCGGCCGTCGAACATCGAGGGGCGCGGTGAGGTGAGCCAGCGTGAGTTGGTGCGCAACAGCCTGCGGATGCGCCCGGATCGGATCGTCATCGGCGAGGTGCGTGGCGCCGAGGCGCTGGACATGCTCACGGCCATGAACACCGGCCACGACGGTTCGCTGACCACGATTCACGCCAACACCGCGCGCGACGCCTTGGGACGAGTCGAGAACATGGTGTCGATGACCGGCGCGACATTTCCGATCAAGGCCATGCGTCAACAAATTGCCTCGGCCATCGACGTGGTCATCCAACTGGAGCGTCAAGAAGACGGCAAGCGTCGCGTGGTGAGCATTCAGGAGATCAACGGGATGGAAGGAGAAGTGATCACCATGACCGAGATTTTTGCCTTCGTGCGCCAGGGCATCGGCGAACATGGCGAGGTGCTCGGCGAGTATCGGCCCAGCGGCATGATCCCGGCCTTCCGCGATGTGATGGCCAAGCGCGGGATCGAGTTGCCGCTGACGATGTTCCGCCCTGAATGGATGGAGGGTCGGCAGTCATGAGCCATATTCCTGGTGAGTTCATCCTGATTTTCCTCGGCATGGTGTTCATCGCCGTTTTCCTCTTGTCCCAGGGCGTCGTGGTGCCGGTGTTCGGCGAGGCCGGCAAGATGCGCAAACGCATCCGCGGACGCTTGCATGTGCTGGAGAAAGCCAACCACCTGCCCAACATGCAGACCGTGTTGCGGCAGAAATACCTGACGCGCCTCTCGCCCCTGGAGGCCAGGCTCGAACAGCTGCCGTTCATGGCCAGCCTCACCCAGTTGATCGAGCAGGCCGGCCATGAGTACCGGGCCTATCGGGTGGTGGTGCTTGGGCTGATGATGGGGGCTGCAGCCGGCGCGGCGTTGATGATGATCTCGCCGCAGTGGTGGGTGGCATTGCTGGTAGCGTTTGCGGTGGCCTGGGTGCCGGTGCTCAAGATCGTGCGCGATCGCAGCAAGCGCTTTGCCGCCTTCGAGGAGGGGCTGCCCGATGCCCTGGATGCCATGTGCCGGGCCCTGCGCGCGGGGCATCCGTTCAACGAGACCCTGCGCCTGGTCGCCGATGAGCACAAGGGCCCGGTCGCCCATGAATTCGGCCTGACCTTCGCCGACATCAACTACGGCAACGACGTGCGCCGGGCCATGCTCGGTCTGCTGGAACGCATGCCGAGCATGACGGTGATGATGCTGGTGACCTCGATCCTGATCCACCGCGAGACCGGCGGCAACCTGACCGAAGTGCTGGAGCGCCTGAGCCGGCTTATCCGCGGGCGCTTCCGCTTCCAGCGCAAGATCAAGACGTTGTCGGCGGAAGGGCGCATGTCGGCCTGGGTGCTGGTGGCCATTCCCTTCGTGCTGGCGATCGCCATCGTGGTCACCAGCCCCAGCTACCTGCCGGTGCTGCTCAACGACCCGATAGGCCACAAACTGATCATCGGTGCCTTCTGCGCCATGTTGGTCGGCATTCTCTGGATCCGCAGAATCATTCGGATCCAGGTTTAAACGCTGTTCTACCGCGAGGTATCAGTCATGGATTATTTGCTCGGGTTGTTCAGCCGGTTCACGGGAAACGAGGAGGCGGCTCGCCTGTTGTTCACTGCGGTGATCGGTCTCAGTGCGACGCTGGCGGTTGTCGCCGTGCTGATGTTGGTGCTGGGTCTCCAGGACCCGGTGCAGCGGCGCCTGGCGCTGATCAAGCGGGGGCATTCGGGCAATGCGACGATGCAGGAAGCGCCCGGTAACCTGCAACTGTTGCTGGAACGGGTTGGCCAACGTTTTGCCTCCACGGATTCGGCCAAGACCTCCGCCACCCAGACCCTGCTGACCCATGCCGGCTACCGTTCCGTTTCGGCGGTGCAGGTTTACTGGGCGGTGCGCTTGATGGTGCCGTTGATGCTGCTGGGGATCGCGGTGTTGCTGTTGCCGCTGATCAAGGTCAATCCCATCATCAGTGTGCTGGGCGTGGTTGCGGTGGCCGGCATCGGCTGGCTGTTGCCGGCGCTCTATGTCGGCAAACGCAAGCAATTGCGCCAAGGTCGGTTGCGTGCCGCGTTTCCCGATGCGCTGGACTTGATGGTGGTGTGCGTCGAATCGGGCCTGGCCTTGCCTACGACCATCGAGCGGGTGGCTGAGGAGATGGCGGTGAGCCAGGTCGAACTGGCCGAAGAACTGGCCCTGGTCAACGCGCAGATCCGGGCGGGCATCACCAGCACCGAGGCCCTGCGCCAACTCGCCATGCGCACCGGGTTGGAAGACATCCAGGGGCTGGTCAGCCTGCTGGCCCAGAGCATTCGCTTCGGTACCAGCGTGGCCGATACCCTGCGGATCTACGCCGACGAATTCCGCGACCGGCGCACTCAGGCTGCCGAGGAAATGGGCGCGAAAATCGGCACCAAGCTGATCTTCCCGCTGATCTTCTGCCTGTGGCCAAGCTTCTTCCTGGTCGCCATCGGCCCGGCCATGATTGGTGTGTTCAGGGCGTTTGGGAATATGTAGGGGCCTCTAGCCTAAGGCTTCAAGGGTGGGAGCGAGCCTGCTCGCGATAGCGGTTCGACAGTCAATGAAGATATTGATTGTCGGACCGCCATCGCGAGCAAGCTTTGCTCCCACAGTTTTTGTGGGGCGTTCACCGGCATCGCGAGTATCACACATCCTCTGCGGGAACGAGCCTGCTCGCGATAGCGGTGGGGCAGCCGATGACGATGTTGAATGTGAGACAGCCATCGCGAGCAAGCTTTGCTCCCACATTTTTGTGGGGCGTTTACCGGCATCGCGAGCACCACACATCCTCTGTGGGAACGAGCCTGCTCGCGATAGCGGTGGGGCAGCCGATGACGATGTTGAATGTG
>NZ_JBMDJD010000006.1:0-178465 GCF_057809015.1 Pseudomonas sp. FG6 | reverse complement strand
GTCTGCGTTTCGCTATCCGTGAAGGCGGTCGTACCGTCGGCGCCGGCGTCGTAGCCAAGGTTATCGAATAAGTCTCTTACAGAGTCTGCTCGATGATTGAAGAAGCCCCCGCTTAGCGGGGGCTTTTTTATTGGGTTGACACCTATCTGGGGCGTCTATAGAATTGCGCCTCCTTTTAACGGGCGTATTGCGCCCGGTGGGAATAGCAGCCGGAGTCTGAAATCCAATGCAAAATCAGCAAATCCGTATCAGGTTGAAGGCTTTTGACCATCGCCTGATCGACCAATCCACCCAGGAAATCGTGGAAACCGCGAAACGTACTGGTGCTCAAGTGCGTGGTCCAATTCCACTGCCTACCCGTAAAGAGCGGTTCACCGTTCTGGTCTCCCCGCACGTCAACAAAGACGCGCGTGACCAGTACGAGATCCGTACTCATAAGCGCGTTCTGGACATCGTCCAGCCAACGGATAAAACCGTTGATGCACTTATGAAGCTTGATCTTGCGGCCGGTGTGGAAGTGCAGATCAGCCTCGGCTAAGACTCGGTCTTAGTCGTGTAACGCTCTGAAATGGGCGGCCATAGCGGGTGAAAGCCCCGTACACTCATGAGGTTTACAACATGACTATTGGTGTAGTCGGTCGTAAATGCGGTATGACCCGTATTTTCACCGAAGAAGGTGTCTCCATTCCGGTCACGGTCATTGAGATCGAGCCGAATCGCGTCACCCAGTTCAAAACTGAAGAAACCGATGGCTATCGTGCAGTGCAAGTCACTGTCGGCGAGCGTCGCGCTTCGCGTGTAACAGCTGCTCAAGCTGGCCACTTCGCCAAGGCGAACGTTGCCGCTGGTCGTACCGTAATGGAATTCCGCCTTGAAGAAGGCGAGTACCAGGCCGGCGATCTGATCAACGCTGAAATCTTCGCTGCTGGTCAACTGGTTGATGTAACCGGTCAGTCCAAGGGTAAAGGCTTCCAGGGTACGATCAAGCGTTGGAACTTCCGCGGGCAAGATAACACCCACGGTAACTCCGTATCCCACCGCGTTCCAGGCTCTATCGGCCAGTGCCAGACTCCTGGTCGTGTATTCAAGGGCAAGAAAATGTCCGGTCATATGGGCGCCGAGCGCGTGACCGTGCAGTCCCTCGAAGTAGTGCGCGTGGACGCTGAACGCAATCTGTTGTTGGTCAAGGGCGCTGTTCCTGGCGCTACTGGCGGCAACTTGGTTGTACGTCCAGCAGCCAAGGCTCGCGGTTAAGGGGAAGCTGACATGCAATTAAATGTAAATGACGCTCAAGCGATCGAAGTTTCCGAACTGACATTTGGCGGCGAATTCAACGAGACGCTGGTTCACCAAGCAGTCGTGGCCTACATGGCTGGCGGCCGTCAAGGTAGCAAGCAGCAAAAGACCCGTTCCGACGTTTCCGGTGGCGGCAAGCGCCCATGGCGTCAGAAAGGTACTGGCCGTGCTCGTGCCGGTACTATCCGTAGCCCAATCTGGCGTGGCGGCGGTACCACTTTCGCAGCTCGTCCTCAGGATCACTCCCAAAAGCTGAACAAGAAGATGTATCGCGCAGCAATGCGTTCCATCCTTGCTGAGCTGGTGCGTACTGATCGTCTGGTCGTGGTTCAGGACTTCGCTGTTGAAGCACCGAAAACCAAAGATCTGCTGAACAAGCTGAACGGCATGGGCCTGACTGACGTCCTGATCGTGTCTGACGCTGTTGATCAGAACCTGTACCTGGCTGCTCGCAACCTGCCACACGTCGATGTTCGTGATGTGCAAGGTTCCGATCCGGTCAGTCTGATCGCATACGACAAGGTGTTGATCACCGTGTCGGCCGTGAAGAAATTCGAGGAGCTGCTGGGATGAACCAGGAACGCGTATTTAAAGTTCTGCTTGGCCCGCACGTTTCCGAGAAGGCTACGGTTCTGGCAGACAAGAAAGGCCAGTTCGTTTTCAAGGTTGCTACCGACGCAACCAAGCTGGAAATCAAGAAGGCCGTCGAAAGCCTGTTCAGCGTGAAAGTAGAGCGCGTGACTACCCTGAACGTTCTGGGTAAAAGCAAGCGCACTGCTCGCGGTCTGGGCAAGCGTAATGACTGGAAGAAGGCAGTTATCTCCCTTCAGCCAGGCCAAGATCTCGATTTCAGCAGCAGTGCTGAGTAAGGAAGGGGTGCATCATGGCAATCGTTAAATGCAAACCGACTTCCCCTGGCCGCCGTTTTGTGGTCAAGGTGGTCAACCAGGAGCTGCATAAAGGCGCTCCTCACGCACCGCTGCTCGAGAAAAAATCGAAGTCTGGTGGTCGTAACAACAATGGCCGTATTACCACTCGTCACATCGGTGGTGGTCATAAGCAGCATTACCGTATGGTCGATTTCCGTCGCAACGACAAAGATGGCATCGTCGCCACTGTCGAGCGTATCGAATACGATCCAAACCGTACTGCTCACATCGCACTGCTCTGCTACGCAGACGGCGAGCGTCGCTACATCATCGCCCCTAAAGGCGTGAGTGCTGGCGACACGCTGATCGCAGGCGCTCTGGCTCCAATCAAGCCAGGCAACGCTCTGCAGCTGCGCAACATTCCAGTCGGTTCTACCGTACACGGCATCGAACTGAAGCCAGGTAAAGGCGCACAGATCGCTCGTTCCGCTGGTGCTTCGGCTCAGCTGATCGCTCGTGAAGGCGTGTACGTTACCCTGCGTCTGCGTTCCGGTGAAATGCGTAAAGTCCTGGCTGAGTGCCGTGCGACCCTGGGCGAAGTCTCGAACTCCGAGCACAGCCTGCGTTCGCTGGGTAAAGCTGGTGCCAAACGCTGGCGTGGCGTTCGCCCAACCGTTCGTGGTGTTGCCATGAACCCGGTTGACCACCCACATGGTGGTGGTGAAGGTCGTACCTCTGGTGGTCGTCATCCGGTATCGCCATGGGGCTTCCCGACTAAGGGCGCGAAGACTCGTGGTAATAAGCGTACCGACAAAATGATCGTCCGTCGTCGCAAGTAAATAGAGGGATACGACAGTGCCACGTTCTCTGAAAAAAGGTCCTTTTATTGATCTTCACCTACTGAAGAAGATCGAAGTGGCGGCGGAAAAGAACGATCGCAAACCAGTTAAGACCTGGTCGCGTCGTTCGATGATCCTGCCACAAATGGTCGGTCTGACCATCGCAGTACACAACGGTCGTCAGCACGTCCCAGTTCTCGTGAACGAAGACATGGTCGGCCACAAACTGGGCGAGTTCGCCGGTACCCGCACATACCGTGGGCACGTGGCTGACAAGAAAGCCAAGCGTTAAGGGGTAAGGAAATGGAAGTAGCCGCTAAGTTGTCGGGCGCTCGAATCTCCGCCCAGAAAGCCCGCTTGGTCGCCGACCAGATCCGCGGGAAGAAGGTGGGCGAAGCGCTCAACCTGTTGGCTTTCAGCAGTAAGAAAGCCGCCGAGATCATGAAAAAAGTGCTGGAGTCGGCCGTAGCCAACGCCGAGCATAACGAAGGCGCAGACGTTGATGACCTGAAGGTCAGCACCGTTTTCGTCAACGAAGGGCGTTCGCTGAAGCGCATCATGCCACGTGCCAAAGGCCGTGCTGATCGCATCGTCAAGCGGTCTTGCCATATCACTGTCAAGGTTGCTGACAAGTAACGGAGTCGAAGAGATGGGTCAGAAAGTACATCCCATTGGCATTCGCCTGGGAATCGTCAAGGAGCACAACTCCGTCTGGTACGCAGACGGTCGGACTTATGCGGACTACTTGTTCGCTGATCTGAAAGTGCGTGAGTATCTCCAAGACAAACTAAAAAGCGCGTCCGTAAGCCGTATCGACATTCATCGTCCGGCTCAGACTGCACGCATCACCATCCACACCGCTCGTCCAGGTATCGTTATCGGGAAGAAAGGTGAAGATGTTGAGAAGCTGCGTCAGGACCTGACCAAGCAAATGGGTGTGCCTGTGCACATCAATATCGAAGAGATCCGCAAGCCGGAACTCGACGGTATGCTGGTTGCGCAGAGCGTAGCTCAGCAGCTGGAGCGCCGCGTCATGTTCCGTCGTGCTATGAAGCGCGCCGTACAGAACGCAATGCGCATTGGTGCCAAAGGCATCAAAATCCAAGTGAGCGGTCGTCTCGGCGGTGCTGAAATCGCACGTACTGAATGGTATCGCGAAGGTCGTGTG
Organism: Pseudomonas sp. FG6; assembly: GCF_057809015.1. NCBI lineage: Bacteria > Pseudomonadati > Pseudomonadota > Gammaproteobacteria > Pseudomonadales > Pseudomonadaceae > Pseudomonas > Pseudomonas sp. FG6. Next base: position 174,293 of record NZ_JBMDJD010000006.1, on the reverse strand, counting down.
CCACTGCACACCCTGCGTGCCGACATCGACTATGCCAACTACGAAGCTCACACCACCTACGGTGTGATCGGTGTGAAGGTTTGGATCTTCAAAGGCGAAGTAATTGGTGGTCGCCAAGAAGAGCTGAAGCCGCAAGCGCCAGCGCCTCGTAAAAAAGCTGCTAAGTAAGGGGTACGCCAAATGTTGCAACCAAAGCGTACGAAGTTCCGCAAGCAGATGACCGGCCACAACCGTGGTCTGGCACTGCGCGGTAGCAAAGTCAGCTTCGGCGAGTTCGCGCTGAAGTCTGTTGCTCGTGGTCGTCTCACCGCTCGTCAGATCGAGTCAGCGCGTCGTGCTCTGACCCGTCACGTAAAACGTGGCGGCAAGATCTGGATCCGTGTATTCCCGGACAAGCCTGTCACCAAAAAGCCACTCGAAGTTCGGATGGGTAAAGGTAAGGGTAACGTGGAGTACTGGGTTGCCCAGATCCAGCCAGGCAAAGTCCTGTACGAGATCGAGGGTGTTTCTGAAGAGCTGGCGCGTGAGGCTTTCGCCCTGGCTGCTGCAAAGCTGCCGCTCGCCACCTCCTTTGTTAAACGGACGGTGATGTGATGAAAGCGAATGAACTTCGTGAAAAATCAGCACAGCAGCTGAACGAGCAACTGCTCGGCCTGCTGCGCGACCAGTTCAATCTGCGTATGCAGAAAGCAACTGGCCAGTTGGGGCAGTCCCATCTGCTCTCGCAAGTTAAGCGTGACATTGCTCGCGTGAAAACTGTGCTCAACCAGCAGGCAGGTAAGTGATCATGGCTGAAGCCGAAAAAACTGTCCGTACGCTGACTGGCCGTGTTGTCAGCGACAAGATGGACAAAACCATCACCGTTCTGATCGAGCGTCGCGTTAAGCACCCGATCTACGGTAAATACGTTAAGCGTTCGACTAAGCTGCACGCGCACGACGAAACCAATCAGTGCCACATCGGCGACAAGGTCACTATTCGTGAAACTCGTCCGATGGCCAAGACCAAGTCTTGGGCGCTGGTTGATGTTCTCGAACGCGCTGTGGAAGTCTAAGGGCTAGGGGTCGGAGAAATTATATGATTCAGACTCAATCCATGCTCGATGTGGCCGATAACAGCGGCGCTCGCCGCGTTATGTGCATCAAGGTGCTGGGTGGCTCCCATCGTCGTTACGCTGCAATTGGTGACATCATCAAAGTTACCGTCAAGGAAGCAATTCCTCGCGGTAAGGTGAAAAAAGGCCAAGTGATGACTGCTGTCGTAGTCCGCACTCGCCATGGCGTCCGTCGTGCTGACGGCTCCATCATCCGCTTTGATGGCAACGCTGCTGTTCTGTTGAACAACAAGCAAGAGCCAATCGGCACCCGTATCTTTGGGCCAGTGACCCGTGAACTTCGTACTGAGAAGTTCATGAAGATCGTCTCGCTCGCCCCAGAAGTGCTGTAAGGAGATCCGACATGCAAAAGATTCGTCGTGACGACGAGATCATCGTGATCGCCGGCAAAGACAAAGGTAAGCGCGGTAAGGTGCTGAAGGTTCTTGCTGACAACCGTCTGGTTGTTGGTGGTCTGAACCTGGTCAAGCGTCATACCAAGCCTAACCCGATGTCGGGCGTACAGGGCGGTATCGTCGAGAAAGAAGCGCCACTGCACGCTTCCAACGTCGCCATTTTCAACGGCGAAACCAACAAGGCTGACCGCGTTGGTTTCAAAGTAGAAGACGGTAAGAAAATTCGTGTCTTCAAGTCGACCCAAAAAGCGGTTGATGCTTGAACACTGCTAGGTAGAAGACCATGGCACGACTAAAAGAGATTTACCGGAAGGAAATCGCACCGAAACTTAAGGAAGAACTTAAGCTTTCGAACGTGATGGAAGTTCCGCGCGTTACCAAAATCACCCTGAACATGGGTCTGGGCGAAGCGATCGGCGACAAAAAAGTCATCGAGCACGCTGTTGCTGACCTGGAAAAGATCACCGGTCAGAAAGTCGTTGTGACTTACGCTCGGAAATCCATCGCTGGCTTTAAAGTCCGTGAAGGTTGGCCGATCGGCGTCAAAGTGACCCTGCGCCGTGAGCGTATGTACGAGTTCCTGGATCGTCTGCTGTCGATCTCCCTGCCTCGGGTTCGCGACTTCCGCGGCCTGAATGCCAAGTCCTTCGACGGTCGTGGCAACTACAGCATGGGCGTTAAAGAGCAGATCATTTTCCCGGAAATCGATTACGACAAGATCGACGCTCTCCGCGGTCTGGACATTACCCTGACCACCACTGCTCGGACGGATGACGAAGGTCGCGCACTGCTGCGTGCTTTCAAATTCCCGTTCCGCAACTGATTGGAGTAGGAAAATGGCCAAGAAGAGCATGAAAAACCGTGAGCTGAAGCGTCAGCTCACCGTTGCCAAGTACGCCACCAAGCGTGCAGCGCTGAAAGCAATCATCGTCGATCTGAACGCAAGTCCAGAAGCGCGTTGGGAAGCTACCGTAGCACTGCAAAAGCAGCCACGTGACGCAAGCGCTTCGCGCATGCGTAACCGCTGCCGCCTGACTGGTCGTCCGCACGGCGTGTACCGCAAGTTCGGCCTGGGCCGTAACATGCTGCGTCAAGCTGCTATGCGTGGTGACGTTCCAGGTCTGGTTAAAGCCAGCTGGTAAGCACCGTCAAAGCACTGGTGGTCAGGTTCTTCGGATCCTGACCACCGGTAGCCTTGAATCTGGATCAAGCCCCTTTTGGGGCTTGATTCATTTCTGGGGTGTGTCTAGAATACCCGGCTCGCCTGAGCCCGTGTTTTTATTGCGCGGATGCACTCGGCGACACGTACTAGCCGAAAGGCTAATTTTTTGTGTATTAGGAGCGTCTAGCCCATGAGTATGCAGGACCCGTTAGCGGACATGCTAACTCGTATCCGTAATGCCCAGATGGCTGAAAAGTCCGTCGTAAGCATGCCATCTTCTACTTTGAAGGTAGCTGTTGCCAAAGTCCTGAAGGACGAAGGTTACATTGCGGGTTATCAGATCAGCAGCGAAATCAAGCCACTGCTGTCCATCGAGCTGAAGTACTTCGAAGGCCGTCCGGTCATCGAGGAAGTGAAGCGCGTTAGCCGTCCAGGCCTGCGTCAGTACAAGTCCGTCGAGGATCTGCCGAAAGTTCGCGGCGGTCTGGGCGTGTCTATCGTCTCCACCAACAAGGGTGTGATGACTGATCGTGCTGCGCGCGCTGCCGGTGTCGGCGGCGAAGTTCTTTGCACTGTGTTCTAAGGGGGGATAAGCATGTCTCGCGTCGCTAAGAACCCCGTTAAGCTGCCAGCCGGTGTCGAAGTCAAATTCGCAGGCCAACAGCTTTCGGTGAAGGGTGCCAAGGGTACTCTTGAACTGAACATCCATTCGTCCGTTGAGATCGTTGAAGAAGCCGGTGAGCTGCGTTTTGCTGCTCGCAATGGCGATCAGCAGACTCGCGCAATGGCTGGTACCACTCGTGCGTTGGTAAACAACATGGTCCAAGGCGTAAGCCAAGGCTTCGAGCGCAAGCTCCAGCTGGTCGGTGTTGGTTACAAAGCGCAAGCAAAAGGCTCGGTTCTGAACCTGGCTCTTGGCTTCTCGCACCCAGTGGATTACGAACTGCCGGAAGGCATCACCGCTGAGACTCCTAGCCAGACCGATATCCTGATCAAGGGCATCGACAAGCAGCTGGTAGGTCAAGTGGCCGCCGAGATCCGCGACTTCCGTCCACCAGAGCCGTACAAAGGCAAAGGTGTGCGCTACGCGGACGAAGTCGTCCGTCGTAAAGAAGCCAAGAAGAAGTAGGGCATAGCAAATGACCGACAAAAAAGTTACTCGACTGCGTCGCGCTCGCAAAGCACGCCTGAAAATGCACGAACTCGAAGTCGTGCGTCTCTGCGTGTTCCGCTCTTCGCAGCACATCTACGCCCAGGTCATTTCGGCCGACGGCAACAAGGTCCTGGCAAGTGCCTCGACTTTGGATAAAGAACTGCGTGATGGCGCCACTGGCAACATCGACGCGGCCACTAAGGTTGGCCAGCTGGTCGCTACGCGTGCTAAAGCCGCTGGCGTCTCGCAGGTGGCTTTCGACCGCTCTGGCTTCAAGTACCACGGCCGCGTCAAGGCGCTGGCTGATGCTGCTCGTGAAGCTGGGCTGGAGTTCTAAGTTATGTCAAATAACGACCAAAAGCGCGACGAAGGCTACATCGAGAAGCTGGTTCAAGTTAACCGCGTAGCCAAAACCGTAAAAGGCGGCCGTATCTTCACTTTCACCGCGTTGACCGTGGTAGGTGATGGTAAAGGCCGTGTTGGCTTCGGCCGTGGCAAGTCGCGTGAAGTGCCTGCTGCGATCCAGAAGGCAATGGAAGCTGCTCGCCGCAACATGATCCAGGTTGATCTGAACGGCACCACCCTGCAGTACGCAATGAAGTCTGCCCATGGCGCTTCGAAGGTGTACATGCAGCCTGCTTCTGAAGGTACCGGTATCATCGCTGGCGGCGCTATGCGTGCTGTCCTCGAAGTTGCTGGCGTTCAGAACGTTCTGGCCAAGTGCTACGGCTCGACTAACCCAGTAAACGTGGTTCACGCCACTTTCAAGGGTTTGAAAGCAATGCAGTCTCCTGAATCCATTGCCGCCAAGCGTGGCAAAAGCGTCAAGGAGATCTTCTGATCATGGCTACCGTAAAAGTTACGCTGATCAAAAGCATGACCGGCCGCATCCCTAACCACAAACTGTGCGTTAAGGGTCTGGGTCTGCGTCGCATCGGTCACACTGTAGAAGTCCTGGATACTCCCGAGAACCGCGGGATGATCAACAAGGCTTACTACATGCTGCGTGTCGAGGGTTAATCGATGAAACTCAATGATCTGAGTCCAGCGCCGGGTTCCCGTCGCGAAAAGCATCGTCCGGGCCGTGGTATCGGTAGTGGTTTGGGCAAGACTGGTGGCCGTGGTCACAAAGGTCAGACCTCCCGCTCCGGTGGCACCATCGCTCCAGGCTTTGAAGGCGGTCAACAGCCGCTGCATCGTCGCCTGCCGAAATTCGGTTTCGTTTCCCTGAAAGCCATGGACCGCGCAGAAGTGCGTCTGTCCGAGCTGGCCAAAGTGGAAGGCGACATCGTCACCGTGCAGTCCTTGAAAGATGCCAACGTGATCAACGTCAACGTACAGCGTGTGAAAATCATGCTGTCCGGCGAAGTGACTCGCGCTGTCACCATCGGAAAGGGAATCGGCGCCACCAAAGGTGCGCGTGCGGCTATCGAAGCAGCTGGCGGCAAGTTCGAGGAATAAATGGCTAAGCAAGGTGCTCTCTCTGCGCTCGGCAAAGGCGGTATGTCTGAACTCTGGGCTCGTCTGCGTTTTCTGTTCCTGGCGATTATCGTCTACCGAATAGGCGCACACATCCCGGTTCCAGGTATCAACCCGGACCGACTCGCGGACCTGTTTCGACAGAATGAGGGGACCATTCTTAGCTTGTTCAACATGTTTTCCGGCGGCGCGCTGGAGCGGATGAGCATCTTTGCATTGGGGATCATGCCGTACATCTCGGCATCGATCATCATGCAGCTGATGTCCGCTGTCAGTCCGCAGCTGGAGCAGTTGAAGAAGGAAGGTGAAGCTGGCCGTCGCAAGATCAGCCAGTACACCCGCTACGGCACTGTCGTCCTCGCTCTCGTTCAAGCCATTGGCATGTCCATTGGCCTGGCGGGGCAGGGCGTTTCGTTCACTGCTGACTTCAGCTTTTATTTCGTCGCGGTAACCACGTTCGTGGCTGGCGCGATGTTCATGATGTGGCTGGGTGAGCAGATTACTGAGCGTGGTGTTGGCAACGGTATCTCGATGTTGATCTTCGCAGGTATCGTCGCCGGTCTTCCGAGAGCGATCGGGCAGTCTTTCGAGTCTGCGCGTCAGGGTGATATCAACATTTTTGCCCTGGTTGCCATCGGTCTGCTGGCAGTAGCGATTATCGGTTTCGTGGTGTTCATTGAGCGTGGTCAGCGTCGTATTGCTGTTCACTACGCCAAGCGTCAGCAGGGCCGCAAGGTATTTGCTGCGCAGACCAGCCACTTGCCGTTGAAGGTGAACATGGCCGGCGTTATCCCGGCTATTTTCGCGAGCAGCATCCTGCTGTTCCCGGCTTCGTTGGGTGCCTGGTTCGGCCAGTCTGAAGGTATGGGCTGGTTGCAGGACATCTCGCAGTCGATCGCTCCTGGTCAGCCATTGAATATTCTGCTGTTTAGTGCAGGGATTATTTTCTTCTGCTTCTTCTATACGGCGTTGATGTTCAATCCGAAAGACGTAGCGGAAAACCTGAAGAAGTCCGGTGCCTTTATTCCGGGTATCCGTCCAGGTGAGCAGTCTGCGCGCTACATTGATGGCGTTCTGACTCGTTTGACCATGTTCGGTGCTCTTTACATGACGGCCGTCTGTCTGTTGCCCCAGTTCCTGGTGGTGGCGGCAAACGTACCGTTCTACCTTGGCGGGACCTCGTTGCTGATCGTGGTCGTGGTTGTGATGGACTTTATGTCCCAAGTACAATCGCACCTCGTTTCGCACCAGTACGAATCCCTGATGAAGAAAGCCAACCTGAAGGGCTACGGCAGCGGCATGTTGCGCTGAGTAGCATCCATAAGGTTCGAGGAGTTGGTGATGAAAGTTCGTGCATCGGTGAAAAAGCTGTGCCGTAACTGCAAGATTATTCGCCGCGAAGGTGTTGTTCGGGTAATTTGCAGCGCGGAACCGCGTCACAAACAGCGCCAAGGCTGAGTGTGATTGTGCTTTAAGCCCGGCAGCTAGTGCGCTGCCGGGTTGATTATTTGTTATTACAGCGATATTATCTCGCGCCCTATTTCTTGGCTTCCGGGGCGTAGGTAGCTGTCAATTGGAGTCCCACTGAATGGCCCGTATTGCAGGCGTCAACATTCCAGATAACAAGCATACTGTTATCTCGCTGACCTACATCTATGGTGTTGGTCGCACTACTGCGCAGAAAATTTGTGCAGTGGCTGGGGTCAACCCAGCTGCAAAGATCAAAGATCTGAGCGACGAGCAGATTGAACAGCTGCGTGGCGAAGTGGCGAAGTTCACCACTGAAGGTGACCTGCGTCGCGAAATCAACATGAAAATCAAGCGCTTGATGGACCTCGGTTGCTATCGCGGTCTGCGTCATCGTCGTGGTCTGCCAGTACGCGGTCAGCGTACCAAGACCAACGCGCGTACCCGTAAAGGTCCGCGTAAGCCGATCCGCAAGTAATCGCCCCAGCGAATCGACAGGAATTTAATCATGGCAAAACCTGCTGCTCGTCCTCGTAAAAAAGTTAAAAAGACAGTGGTTGATGGCATCGCCCACATCCATGCTTCTTTTAACAACACCATCGTGACCATTACCGACCGTCAAGGTAACGCTCTTTCCTGGGCTACCTCCGGTGGTTCGGGTTTCCGCGGTTCCCGCAAGTCCACCCCGTTCGCTGCTCAAGTAGCTGCTGAGCGTGCTGGTCAAGCTGCGCTGGAATATGGCCTGAAAAACCTCGACGTTAACGTCAAGGGCCCAGGTCCAGGTCGTGAATCCGCAGTCCGCGCTTTGAACGGCTGTGGCTACAAGATCGCCAGCATCACCGACGTGACGCCAATCCCGCACAACGGGTGCCGTCCGCCGAAGAAGCGCCGCGTGTAATCCAGGAGATTGTAAAGAATGGCTCGTTACATTGGTCCAAAATGCAAACTCGCTCGTCGCGAAGGCACCGATCTCTTCCTGAAGAGCGGCGTGCGCGCGATCGAATCGAAGTGCAACATTGAAGCAGCACCTGGTATCCACGGTCAGCGCCGCGGTCGCCAGTCCGACTACGGTACCCAACTGCGTGAAAAGCAGAAGGTCCGTCGTATCTACGGCGTTCTTGAGCGTCAGTTCAGCGGCTACTACAAAGAAGCTGCTGGCAAGAAAGGTGCAACCGGCGAAAACCTGTTGCAACTGCTCGAATGCCGTCTGGACAACGTTGTATACCGTATGGGCTTCGGTTCTACTCGTGCCGAATCCCGTCAGCTGGTATCGCACAAGTCGATCAGCGTTAACGGTCAGACCGTAAACGTTCCGTCCTACCAGGTTCGTGCTGGTGACGTGGTTGCTGTTCGCGAGAAGGCAAAAAACCAACTTCGCATTGTCCAAGCTCTCGATCTGTGTGCCCAACGTGGCCGCGTAGAATGGGTAGAAGTAGACACTGAGAAGAAGTCGGGCGTTTTCAAGAACGTTCCTGCTCGCAGTGATCTGTCCGCCGACATCAACGAAAGCCTGATTGTCGAGCTCTACTCCAAGTAAGGGCTAGAAAATAGGTGCATCCATGCAGATTTCGGTAAATGAGTTCCTGACACCCCGCCATATTGATGTGCAGGTTGTCAGTCCAACCCGCGCCAAGATCACTCTCGAGCCTCTCGAGCGTGGTTTCGGCCATACCCTGGGCAACGCGCTGCGCCGCATCCTGTTGTCCTCAATGCCCGGCTGTGCAGTAGTCGAGGCCGAGATTGACGGTGTGCTCCACGAGTACAGCGCCATCGAAGGTGTACAGGAAGACGTCATTGAAATCCTGTTGAACCTTAAAGGTCTGGCTATCAAGCTGCACGGTCGTGACGAAGTTACGCTGACCTTGTCGAAGAAGGGTTCGGGGGTGGTTACCGCTGCCGATATTCAGCTGGATCATGATGTCGAGATCGTTAATCCCGATCACGTAATCGCTAACCTGGCGTCCAACGGCGCCCTGAACATGAAGCTCACCGTAGCTCGTGGTCGTGGTTATGAACCAGCCGACTCGCGTCAGAGCGATGAAGACGAAAGCCGTAGCATCGGTCGCTTGCAGCTCGACTCTTCGTTCAGCCCGGTTCGCCGTATTGCATACGTGGTGGAAAACGCCCGTGTCGAACAGCGTACCAACCTGGACAAGCTGGTTATTGATCTGGAAACCAATGGTACCCTGGATCCTGAAGAGGCCATTCGCCGCGCTGCAACCATCCTGCAACAGCAGTTGGCTGCGTTCGTCGACCTCAAGGGTGACAGTGAGCCAGTGGTTGTCGAGCAGGAAGACGAGATCGATCCGATCCTGCTTCGCCCGGTTGACGATCTGGAACTGACTGTACGTTCGGCCAACTGCCTTAAGGCGGAAAACATCTACTACATCGGCGACCTGATTCAGCGTACCGAAGTAGAGCTGTTGAAGACTCCGAACCTGGGCAAGAAATCCTTGACTGAAATCAAGGACGTTCTGGCCTCCCGCGGTCTGTCCCTCGGCATGCGCCTCGACAACTGGCCGCCTGCAAGTCTTAAGAAGGACGACAAGGCGACTGCCTGATCGTCGTAATCACCGAACGTTGTGTTTGGTAAGGAATGAACCATGCGTCATCGTAAAAGTGGTCGTCACCTGAGCCGCACCAGCTCGCACCGCAAGGCCATGTTCCAAAACATGGCGGTGTCGCTGTTCGAGCACGAGCTGATCAAAACTACACTGCCGAAAGCCAAAGAACTGCGCCGCGTTGCCGAGCCGCTGATCACTCTGGCCAAGACAGACAGCCTGGCTAACCGCCGTCTGGCTTTCGACCGTACTCGTTCGAAAGCTATCGTTGGTAAGCTCTTCAACGACCTGGGCAAGCGTTACGCTACCCGTGAGGGTGGCTACCTGCGCATCCTCAAGTGCGGTTTCCGCGCTGGCGACAACGCGCCTATGGCGTACGTCGAGTTGGTTGATCGTGCTACCGGCGGTGAAGCTGTATCCGCTGAGTAAGACGGCAATAAACAAAAAACCGGGCCTTGTGCCCGGTTTTTTGTGTCCGCTCGAAAAGTGCGCCAGCGTTTGGCCTGGCTTCGCTATGTGCCAAGCTGACTTATTAGATAATAACTATCGTCATCCATGATTTAATGAATTTGGATACTGTCACTAACATGATCAATACTCCTTTCCAGCCGATTAGCCGGCAGTTCGAAGACCGACCGAGGAAGATTGAGCATGAGCCAGACCAAGACGCTTACGACCGCCAGCGGCGCCCCTGTCGCCGATAACCAGAACTCCCGCTCTGCCGGCCCCCGTGGCCCGCTGTTGCTCGACGATTTCCACCTCATCGAAAAGCTCGCTCACTTCAATCGCGAGAACATTCCCGAGCGTCGCGTCCATGCCAAGGGTTCGGGTGCCTACGGTACCTTCACTGTTACCCGGGACATCACCCAGTACACCAGTGCCAAGTTGTTCGAAGCCGTCGGCAAGCAGACGCCGACGTTCCTGCGTTTTTCCACCGTAGGTGGCGAGCGTGGTTCTGCCGACACCGAGCGCGATCCTCGTGGTTTTGCCCTGAAGTTCTACACCGAGGAAGGTAACTGGGACATCGTTGGCAATAACACGCCAGTGTTCTTCATTCGTGATCCGTTGAAATTCCCGGACTTTATCCACACCCAAAAACGCTTGCCGCAAAGCAACCTGAAAAGTGCCCAAGCGATGTGGGACTTCTGGTCGCATTCGCCAGAAGCATTGCACCAAGTCACCATTCTGTTTTCGGATCGCGGCATTCCGGATGGCTACCGTCACATGCACGGTTTCGGCAGTCACACCTATAGCCTGATCAACGCCCAAGGTGAGCGTCATTGGGTGAAGTGGCACTACAAGACCAAGCAAGGGATCAAGAACCTCGCTCCCGCCGAAGCGGCCCGCCTGGCGGGGACCGATCCGGATTACGCCCAGCGCGATCTGTTCAACGCGATTGAGCGCGGCGACTTCCCGAAATGGAGTGTCTGCATTCAGATCATGACCGAGGCTCAGGCCGCTGCTCACTACGAAAATCCGTTCGACGTGACCAAGACCTGGTCGCAGAAAGAGTTTCCGCTGATCGAGGTCGGTGAGCTGGAGCTCAACCGTAATCCGCTGAACTACTTCGCCGAGGTCGAGCAAGCGGCGTTCGGGCCGAGCAACATGGTGCCAGGTGTGGGGCTTTCGCCGGATCGCATGCTGCAAGGTCGGGTATTCGCCTACGCGGATGCGCACCGCTACCGTGTGGGCACCAATCACCAGCAATTGCCGGTGAACGCGCCACGTAGCCCAGTGAACACCTATCAGCGTGACGGCGCCATGGCGTTCGGCAGCAATGGCGGGGCGGCCCCGAACTATGAGCCTAACAGCTACGTCGAGGCACCGAAGCAGGCTCCGCACTACGCTGAGCCAGCGCTGGCCCTGGGGGGCGCGGCTGATCGTTACGATCACCGGGAAGACACCGATTACTACAGCCATGCCGGTGCGTTGTTCCGCTTGATGAGTGATGAGCAGAAAGCCTTGCTGATCAGCAATATCGCCGGTGCGATGGCTGGAGTTTCGGCGGATGTCGTCGATCGTCAACTGCAGCACTTCGTGAAGGCGGACGCCGCTTACGGCGAAGGGATTGCCAAAGCATTGGGTGTACAGCTTAACTAAGTCTAAACGAGAAGCAGAACCGCCCGCATCCGGGCGGTTTTTTGCGTTATTTCAGCTCGTTTTCTCTGATTTTCTTCGCATTTGTTGCGATGAATCCGTGACGTTCCAGTTTCCTTGGTTCAAACTAGGAACCTTTCAAAGCTTGTGGAGATGCAGGGCGATGCAAGGTCACCCAGACGTAATCGATTACCTCAACACGCTGCTGGCTGGCGAGTTGGCCGCCCGTGATCAGTATTTCATCCACTCTCGGATGTACGAGGATTGGGGGTTTACCGAACTCTACGAGCGTATCAATCATGAAATGGAAGAAGAGACGCAACACGCCGATGCGCTGATGCGTCGCATCCTGATGCTCGAAGGCACGCCGCGCATGCGTCCGGATGACTTGGACGTGGGCACCACGGTGCCGGACATGCTCGCCGCCGACCTGCGCCTGGAGTACAAAGTCCGCGCTGCGCTGTGCAAAGGCATCGAGCTTTGCGAGCAACACAACGACTACGTCACCCGCGAAATTTTGCGTGTCCAGCTAAACGACACTGAAGAAGATCATACCTACTGGCTCGAGAAGCAATTGGGCCTGATCAAGTTGGTCGGCTTGGAAAACTACCTGCAGTCGCAGTTCTGATGCAGTCATTGGGGGCGAGCAAGCTCACTCCCACAGGAAAACAAAAAGCCCCTGGCATCGATGAGATGACAGGGGCTTTTTCATGCTCGGGTGGAATCAGTCCCGATCACGTTCCAGCAACGGCTTGAGGTAGTAACCCGTGTGGGACTGCTTCATCTCGGCCACTTGCTCGGGCGTACCCACCGCAATGATCTGCCCACCCTTGGAACCGCCTTCCGGCCCCAGGTCTACCAGCCAGTCCGCGGTCTTGATCACATCTAGGTTGTGCTCGATCACCACCACGGTGTTGCCGTGGTCGCGCAGGCGATGCAGCACGTCGAGCAGTTGCTGGATATCGGCGAAGTGCAGGCCAGTGGTCGGCTCGTCGAGGATGTACAGGGTCTTTCCGGTATCGCGCTTGGACAGCTCGCGGGACAGTTTCACCCGCTGCGCTTCACCCCCCGACAACGTTGTCGCCGATTGCCCGAGCTTGATGTACGACAGGCCGACATCCATCAGCGTCTGGAGCTTGCGCGCCAGCGCCGGCACTGCGTCGAAGAACTCCCGGGCCTCCTCGATGGTCATCTCGAGGGTTTCGTGGATGTTCTTGCCCTTGTACTTGATCTCCAGGGTTTCGCGGTTGTAGCGCTTGCTCTTGCATACGTCGCAGGGCACATAGATGTCCGGCAGGAAGTGCATCTCTACCTTGATCAGACCATCGCCCTGGCACGCCTCGCAGCGACCACCCTTGACGTTGAAGGAGAATCGCCCCGGGCCGTAGCCACGGGCGCGGGATTCCGGCACGCCAGCGAACAGCTCACGGATCGGCGTGAACAGTCCGGTGTAGGTCGCCGGGTTGGAGCGAGGTGTGCGGCCAATCGGGCTTTGGTCGATGTCGACGACTTTGTCCAGGTGCTCCAGGCCCTTGATGCTGTCGTGGGCGGCGGCTTCCAGGGTCGTGGCGCCGTTCAGGGCGGTGGCGCTGAGGGGGAACAGGGTGTTGTTGATCAGCGTCGACTTGCCTGAGCCCGATACGCCAGTGACACAGGTCAGCAGGCCGATCGGGATTTCCAGGTCCACATTGCGCAAATTGTTGCCACGCGCTCCCTTGAGGGTCAGCGACAGCTTTTTGTTGCGCGGGGTACGCTTGGCCGGGACTTTGATCTTCACCCGACCCGACAGGTATTTGCCGGTCAGCGAGTCAGGGTGCGCCATGACCTCGGCCGCAGTGCCCTGGGCGACGATGTGCCCGCCATGGACGCCCGCGCCCGGACCGATGTCCACCACGTAGTCGGCCAGGCGAATCGCGTCTTCGTCGTGCTCGACCACAATCACGGTGTTGCCAATGTCCCGCAGGTGCTTGAGGGTCCCGAGCAGCCGGTCGTTGTCGCGCTGGTGCAGGCCGATGGACGGTTCGTCGAGGATGTACATCACCCCCACCAGGCCGGCGCCGATCTGGCTGGCCAGGCGGATGCGCTGGGCTTCGCCGCCGGACAGGGTGTCTGCGCTGCGGTCGAGGGTCAGGTAGTCCAGGCCGACGTTCACCAGGAATTGCAGGCGTTCGCAGATTTCCTTGAGGATCTTGTCGGCGATCTCGCCACGACGGCCGGTCAGCTTCAAGCCGTCGAAGTATTCGGTGGCATCGCCAATCGGCAGGTTGGTCACCGCCGGCAGGGTTTTTTCACCGACCCACACATGCCGTGCTTCCCGGCGCAGGCGCGTGCCACGGCAATCGGGGCAGGGCTGGGTGCTGAGGAACTTGGCGAGTTCTTCACGTACGCTCGCCGACTCGGTCTCGCGATAACGCCGCTCCAGGTTCGGCACGATGCCTTCGAACGGGTGGGAGCGCTTGACGATATCGCCGCGGTCGTTGAGGTACTTGAAGTCCACGCTTTGCGCGCCGCTGCCGTGCAGGATGTACTTCTGCTGGTCGGCGGGCAGCTCGTTGAACGGCTGGTCCAGGCTGAACTTGTAATGGGCGGCCAGTGAACCGAGCATCTGGAAGTAATAGACGTTGCGCCTGTCCCAGCCGCGGATCGCCCCTTCGGCAAGGGTCAGCTCGCCATTGACCAGGCGCTTGGTGTCGAAGAACTGCTTGACCCCCAGGCCGTCACAGGTCGGGCAGGCGCCGGCCGGGTTGTTGAAGGAAAACAGCTTGGGCTCCAGCTCGCTGATGGCGTGGCCGCAGACCGGGCAAGCGAAGCGTGCGGAGAAGATGATCTCCTCGCCCGGCTCGTCGTCCATCGGTGCGACGAGGGCGATGCCGTCGGCCAGTTTCAGCGCCGTCTCGAAAGACTCGGCCAGCCGCTGTTGCAGGTCGGCCCGGACCTTGAAACGGTCGACCACCACATCGATCGAGTGCTTCTTCTGTTTATCCAGCTTCGGCAGTTCGTCGAGTTCGCAGAGCTTGCCGTTGACCCGGGCGCGGACGAAGCCCTGGGCGCGCAGTTCTTCGAAGACCAGCAGGTGTTCGCCCTTGCGCTCGCGGACCACGGGCGCCAGCAGCATCAGCTTGCTGCCTTCAGGCTGGGCCAGGACCAGGTCGACCATCTGGCTGACGGTCTGGGCTTCCAGGGGGATATCGTGGTCGGGGCAGCGGGGGATGCCGACTCGCGCATACAGCAGGCGCAGATAGTCGTAGATTTCGGTGATGGTGCCGACGGTCGACCGGGGGTTGTGGGAGGTCGACTTCTGTTCGATGGAAATCGCTGGCGACAGGCCTTCGATGGTGTCGACATCGGGTTTTTCCATCATCGACAGGAACTGCCGGGCGTAGGCCGACAGGGACTCGACATAGCGGCGCTGGCCTTCGGCGTACAGGGTGTCGAAGGCCAGGGATGATTTGCCGGATCCGGACAGGCCGGTGATGACGATCAGCTTGTCCCGGGGCAGGGTCAGGTCGATGTTCTTCAGGTTGTGGGTACGGGCCCCACGAATCAGGATCTTGTCCAAAGTGGCCTCGCTTGGCGGGCGTCGAAAAACAGGAGTATACGGGCAAATACTGGATGGATGAACACTATTGTGGGTAAGTTTTCAGCCATACATGAAGACTGCGCGGCAATCGGTCGCGATATACCCCCTCAATCGATGGGACTGGTAGAATCGCCGCCGGTTCACACGAGGTTTTTCCATGCACGATCCCCACAGCGAACGCATGAGTGGCGGCGAGACACGCGCAGCGAGCGGTCTGGCCCTGGTGTTCGCCTTTCGCATGCTGGGCATGTTCATGGTGTTGCCGGTACTGGCGACCTATGGCATGGACCTGGCTGGCGCGACGCCGGCCCTGATCGGGTTGGCGATTGGCGCCTACGGCCTGACCCAGGCGATTTTCCAGATCCCGTTCGGGATCATTTCCGACCGCATCGGCCGGCGTCCGGTCATTTACCTGGGGCTGATCGTCTTTGCCCTCGGCAGTGTGCTGGCGGCCCAGGCCGACTCGATCTGGGGCGTGATCGCCGGACGCGTCCTACAAGGTGCCGGGGCTATTTCTGCCGCGGTCATGGCGCTGCTGTCGGACCTGACCCGCGAACAGCATCGGACCAAGGCCATGGCCATGATCGGCATGACCATCGGCCTGTCCTTTGCCGTCGCCATGGTGGTCGGCCCCTTGCTCACCCGGGCCTTCGGTTTGTCTGGCCTGTTCCTGGCGACCGGCGGCATGGCGTTGGTGGGGATCCTGATCGTCGCGCTCATGGTGCCGCGCTCCACCGGGCCGTTGCAGCATCGCGAATCGGGCGTGGCGCGCCAAGCGTTGATCCCGACGCTCAAGCATCCGGACCTGTTGCGCCTGGACCTGGGCATCTTCGTGCTTCACGCCATGTTGATGTCGAGTTTCGTCGCCTTGCCGCTGGCACTGGTCGAGAAGGCCGGCTTGCCCAAGGAACAGCACTGGTGGGTCTACCTGGCGGCGCTGCTGATCTCGTTCTTCGCCATGATCCCTTTCATCATCTATGGCGAGAAGCGACGCAAAATGAAACGAGTTTTGCTCGGTGCCGTCACGACGTTGATGCTCACTGAGCTATTCTTCTGGCAGTTCGGCGACAGCTTGCGCGCCCTGGTGATCGGGACGGTGGTGTTCTTCACCGCGTTCAATCTCCTGGAGGCGTCGCTGCCGTCGCTGATCAGCAAGGTTTCACCGGCGGGCGGCAAGGGCACGGCGATGGGGGTCTATTCCACCAGCCAGTTCCTCGGCTCGGCGTTGGGTGGGATCCTCGGCGGCTGGTTGTTCCAGCATGGCGGTTTGTCGGTTGTGTTCCTGGGATGTGCCGCGCTGGCTGCACTTTGGCTGCTCTTTGCTGTTACCATGCGCGAACCTCCGTATGTGACGAGCCTGCGCCTGCCGCTGTCGCCCGAAGCCATCCGCGAAGCAGGCCTGACCGAGCGCCTCAAGGCCGTCGTTGGAGTAACCGATGCAGTGGTGGTCGCCGACGAAGCGGCCGTGTATATCAAACTGGACACCGAATTATTGGATCGCGCGACGCTAGAGAGCCTGGTGAACAACCCGGCCCCGACGGCGTGCGAAGCCTAGGAGAACGTTATGGCCCGTGGGGTTAACAAAGTCATATTGGTCGGTACTTGCGGCCAGGATCCCGAAGTTCGCTACCTGCCGAACGGCAACGCCGTGACCAACCTGAGTCTGGCGACCAGTGAACAGTGGACCGACAAGCAGACTGGCCAGAAGGTCGAAAAGACCGAGTGGCACCGTGTGTCGATGTTCGGCAAAGTGGCCGAGATCGCCGGCGAATACCTGCGCAAGGGTTCGCAGGTGTACATCGAAGGCAAGCTGCAGACCCGCGAGTGGGAAAAAGACGGCATCAAGCGCTACACCACCGAAATCGTCGTCGACATGCAGGGCACCATGCAATTGCTGGGCGGCCGTCCACAGGGTGACCAGCAGCAAGGTGGCAATAACTACCAGCAGTCTGCGCCGCGCCAACAGGCCCCGCGTCCACAGTCGGCGCCACAGCCACAACGTGAACGTCCGGCTCCACAACAGGCCGCGCCGCAACCGGCTCCGGATTTCGACAGCTTCGATGACGATATTCCGTTCTGAAACCTAGCTTTTTCAAAGCTGTAAACACTAGAAGCGAAGCCATTGATTTGGCTTCGCTTTTTTATTGTTTACAGATAATTGTGAGCATTATGTCAGCAACCGAGCTCGTTTAAGATAAAACGCCCCGTTCAAGGCTAGCAAAGCTACGGCTATCCAAATCGGCAAATACGTGAGCCATTGCTCATCGCTGATTCGTTCTCCAAGCGTCAGTGCCACCGCAACCATTAACACCGGTTCGACATACCCAAGAAGACCAAACAAGCTGAACGGCAGCAATTTGCTCGCGACGGTGTAAGACATGAATGCAGCCGCGCTGATTACGGCGAGAAGAGGTAACAGGAGATAGAGTTTGGGAAAGTGGTTGAACAGCGTACCAACTGAACCATGACCGGTTGCGAAATACAACGCGACTGGGAACGTGAGCAAAATGTCGAACCACAGGCCGCCAAGGTGTGCCGTGTTCAACTTTTTACGTAGCACGAAGTAGGGGGGAAAGCCGAGTGCGACTAGGAGCGTTGCCCAAGAGATCCCTCCTACTTGGTAAATCTCATGGATTACGCCTACGGCAGCGCTGAATGCTGCCAGCTTTTGAATGATAGTGAGCCGTTCCTGATAGAAACACCTACCTATCAACAACATGACAAGCGGTAGCAGGAAGTAGCCCAGCGAGACCTCAAGCCCCACGCTGTTCAGGGGAGCCCACATAAATAGCCATTGTTGGGTGCCTAACAGTGCGCTACTGGCGCAGAGCATACCGAGCAGCTGAGGCTTGCTTTTGACCCGGCGCCAAACGGAAAGCACATGCTGCCATTCTCCGCTGACGACCAAAAAAGCGGTGATGCACGGCCACATTAAAAGCACTCGCCAGCCAAAGATCTGTTCACCGTCCAAGGGCTTCAGCAAGGTCGCATAGTAGTACAAAGTGGCGAAAAAGCAGGAAGACAACACAGATAACACAACACCTTTGAACAAGCGCATCCCCTCATTTCTGATTACATCCGCCATGATGACGTCATACGCGGTCCGTGTTTTTCCGGTGCGCCCGGCTTGGCCCTGACCCGCTTCTGCGCCAACCGGATGCGTCACTAGTACTTCACGAAATTAAACATATTGTGTAGATTACAACAAAATGTGAATTATATCTGGATTACGCTATGCCTCTCGACACGACAGCTGAGCAACGGCTTGTCTTTACCGTTCTGAAAGCCGCCATCGGCGCCTTGGCCAGTGTGGTGGGCCGAAACACCGAAATCGTGCTTCATGATCTGAACAATCCTTCAGCATCAGTGGTGTTCATCGCTAACGGGCACGTGTCCGGTCGCCATGTGGGAAGCCCAGTGTTGGGCGGACCTGAGCAGGATCGCGGTTTTGCGGCTGTTATGCAGGCGTCGGCAGACCAGCAAGGTACTGATCCTCTGGTCATTAGTGATTACCCCACTACCGTCAATGGACGAACGTTGCGAAGCGCGACGGCTGTGTTCAGAGACAGCACCGGTCATCCTTTTGCCAGCTTGTGCGTGAACGCCGACTTGAGCGGACTTAGCGCCGCCCATGCGTTTCTTGAGCAACTGCAGCCGATGATTCGGGCCCACACCGACCAACCGGCTGAACCTGCGGATATGGGTCTATTGATGACCCAGGTCATCCAGGACGCCGTGACGCGAGTCGGTTCAGGAAAAATGAACAAGCAGGCCAAGGTCGAGGCTGTACGCATGATGCAGGAGCGCGGGCTTTTCATTGTGAAAGGCGGTGTCGAGAAAGCAGCTGCCGCCTTGGGCGTGACCCGTTTTACCGTTTACAACTACCTCGACGAAATCCGGGGCAACGCCTCGGCCGCCCGGTGATCCATGAACGCAGCCATCAAGCACTACCCGACTTCCCTCCCTTTTCCGTTTTCGAAAGCCGTTGAGGTCGGGGGCATTCTTTACCTGTCAGGCCAAGTGTCCATGACCCCGGACGCTACGCCGATTCGGGGCGACGTACAGGCCCAAACGCGGGTCATCATGGACAGCATTTCCGAGACGCTGGACTCCCTGGGCTCGACGCGGGAGAACATTTTCAAGGTCATTGTCTGGCTATCGGATATGAAGCATTTCTCTGATTTCAACCAAGCCTACGCGGCCTATTTTGCCGATCGGTTGCCCGTGCGATCTGTGGTTAGCGCCAAGCTCGCGTTTGATCTTGATGTGGAAATTGAAGTCCAGGCCCTCGCTGCGCATCGCGGCTGAGGCACACGCTAAAACGCCGATCTGGCCACGTTTGAGAGAATTGTATGTCCCTTCATATCAATACACCGCTGATTGAATCCCGTCCTTTGTCGGCCACGGCTAAACGTTCTGTCTGGCTCAAGCTCGATGCGCTGCAACCGTGCGGCTCGTTCAAGCTGCGTGGTGTGGGCTACGCCTGTGAAATGCATCACCAGCGCGGCGCTACTCATTTTATTTCTTCCTCGGGAGGCAATGCGGGCTTGGCGGTCGCGTACGCAGGTCGCAAGCTGGGCGTCCCCGTTACCGTGGTAGTGCCTGAAACGACTACTGAACGTGCCAAGGAACTGCTCGGTTTGGAAGGCGCTGAAGTCATTGTGCATGGCAGTTCCTGGCAGGAGGCAAACCAGCTGGCGTTGACCCTGCTATCACCTACCAACGCCTTTGTTCACCCGTTCGATGATCCGTTGCTATGGACCGGACATGCGACCTTGATTGATGAAGTCGCACAGGCCGGTCAGAAGCCCGATGCTGTCGTGCTTTCAGTCGGGGGAGGTGGGCTGCTTTGTGGCGTTGTCGAGGGGTTGCTGCGTAACGGCTGGCAGGATGTGCCGGTCATTGCCGTTGAAACCGAAGGCGCCGCGTCCTTCCACGCCGCCATCGAAGCGGGCCAGTTGGTTGAGCTCGATCGCATCAGCTCGATAGCCACGTCATTGGGCGCCAAACGTGTCTGCGAGCAGGCTTATCAGTACAGCCAAAAGCACCGCATCCAGAGCGTTGTGGTAACGGACCAGGCTGCTTTGAACGCCTGTAAGCAATTTTTGTTTGATCACCGCGTACTGGTCGAGCCCGCTTGCGGTGCGGCTTTGGCCTTGGCCTATGACCAGCATTCGCTAGGCGAGTACCAGAATGTGCTGGTAGTGGTGTGTGGCGGTGCAACCGCCACTTTGGAACAGATTGAGCAGTGGTCCTCGAAGTATGAAAGCTAAGGCACTAAAGCCAGCCTTCCGGAGCTTGGTTCGACCAGCACACAAGGACAGCGACCTTTTCTTCTTGGTAGTTTCCATTGCGCTAGGTTCATTCATAGGTTACGTAATGTACGAGAACATCAATATTGGTGTTGGGCTACCTTTTGGCATATTCACTGCTTCGATAACGTATTTTATGTGGCGAACTCCAGGACATAACTCGGCGAGCTGAATTTGTATCCTGTCAGGGTTGCGAGATCTATTGGTGTAACTGTACTTGAGAATCCATCCATGGATTTGGCGAGGGTGCTGGCTCAGGCTGGCTTAACCATAGCAGCGCTGGGTCTGGCCCCGGGCTAGCAAGCACGCCCTTCCGGTCCTACTGTACTGGAGTACATGAGCATTGCGAGGCTGTTTTCAACGCAGCATGAATGAGTATCAAGGCTTTTCGTACAGAACCAGCGACTCCGAACACTTGCGTAACAAAGCGAAGCCATTCACCGGGCTTCGCTTTTTTATTGGATGCTTGCCGCTGACGAGTCTTTCCGTCACTCGGCAACTCCGCTGGTCACCACCGTAAACTTGCGGCTGAACTCGAATACCTCACACACACCTTTGCGACCCGCCGGAACGGAAATGGCATCGCCGGGGCCCATTTCATGGCGCTCACCATCGTCCAGAGTGATCGCAAGCCGACCCTCGATCAGCACAAAGGCTTCGTCGTTGTCGAACCGCCAATGGAATTTCGCGGGGCGCGAAGTGAAGAATGCCACGGACTTGTGTGCTGCAAGACAGCCAGTATCAGGCCGGTTGCGCGGTGCTGGCGGTGGCCGTCGAACAGTATTCGTCCGATCAACGGACAGACGCGAACCCCGAGCAAGACGACCAGATACAACAGCAACTACTGGATCAGGCCCACGGTATTTTCAACGAATGGCAACGCATCATCTGCCAGGCCATGCAAGCCGCCGGCATCGGTGCGCAGCGGGCCGCAAGC
The DNA here is from genome assembly GCF_057809015.1 of Pseudomonas sp. FG6. Classification (NCBI taxonomy): domain Bacteria; kingdom Pseudomonadati; phylum Pseudomonadota; class Gammaproteobacteria; order Pseudomonadales; family Pseudomonadaceae; genus Pseudomonas; species Pseudomonas sp. FG6. The sequence continues at coordinate 153,036 of NZ_JBMDJD010000006.1, read as the reverse complement.
CTGGCGACAATGGTCATTGCCTCGATCGAGGGTTCGGTCGCGTTGTGTCGGGCGGCTCGAAGTGCCGAGCCGCTGGATAGGGTCTGGCAGGAACTCAGGCGGAGCCTGGAGCGCGAGCAGGCCTGAGCGTTTCCACTGCGCGCTGGATCACCGCGTCGATGTACGTCGGGTCGTTGTAGATCCGGGCCAGCAGGATCGCGCCCTCGAAATCTGCCACCAATTGCCTGGCTAGGCGCTGGGCGTGCGCCGGGTCATGGGTGTCGAACAGTTGGCTGAACGCAGCAATCCAGTCATCGAGAAAGGCCCGGATGGGCTCCATCAGTTCCGGTTTTCCGTAGCTCGCGTCCACCGCGACCACGCCCATCAGACAGCCGATGGAGTCGTCCTGGAAGAGTTTCCGGGCTTTTTTGCCCATGCTGATGAGCCGCTCCTCGTGGGAGAGCTTCTGGTTGTAGGCGACGGAAAATAGCGCTTCTTTCAGGCCCTGGTGCGTCCATGCCAGCACATCTCTCAGCAGCGATTCCTTGCTGGGGTAGTGGTGATAAAAGGAGGCCTTGGTCAGGCCGCAGGCCGTCGACAACGCATCCATCGTCGTGCCGTGGTAGCCAAGCCGCTTGAAGGTATGGGCACAGCGCTGCAACAGCTCGTCGCGAGAAATCTTGGGTGGACGCACGGGAAATCCTGCTCTCGATAATGCGTACTGATCTTACGTCATAAGCCGTGGCATCTCAATTTGACGATTACCGAACATTTGGTTAGTTTCTAGAAACCAAACATTTGGTTAGTTAAGCGGTTGCGTCTCGATTTAGCCGAGCCAGCCCCCTGGGAGAGCCATGGCATGAGTGAAGCGAACAGAGGCACGGGTCGCGTTTCCCGAGAACAACGTGGTCACCTGTTCCTGATCGGTCTGGATCGGGTGGGAAAGCGTAACGCCTTCGACAGCGCAATGCTGGGCGACCTGGCCTTGGCCCTGGGGGAATTCGAGCGCAATGACGAACTTCGCTGCGCAGTGATCTTCGCCCATGGCGAGCATTTCACGGCGGGCCTCGACTTGATGGAACTGGCACCGAAGCTGGCGTCCGGTGGCTCCCAGTACCCCGCTGAAGGGATCGATCCGTGGGGGGTGTCCAAGCCGCGCCGGAGCAAACCGCTGGTGGTGGCGGTACAGGGCAGCTGCTGGACGGCGGGCATCGAGCTGATGCTCAACGCTGATATTGCGATCGCCGCCGATAGCGCCCGTTTTGCCCATTTGGAGGTGCTGCGTGGCATCCCGCCGTCCGGCGGCTCGACGGTGCGTTTCACCCAGGCGGCGGGTTGGACTCGGGCCATGCGCTACATGCTGACCGGCGAAGCGTTCGATGCCCATCAGGCGCTGGACATGAACCTGCTTACTGAGGTGGTCGAACCGGGGCAAGAGTTGCCTCGGGCCATCGAGTATGCCGAACGCATTGCCAAGGCGGCGCCGCTGGCGGTCAAGGCAACGCTCCAGTCTGCCTTCCAGGCGCGTGATGAAGGCGACGATGCCGCCCTGTCGACGCTGAACGGGCTGTTGTTCTCGCTGATCAAGAGCGAGGACGTGCGCGAAGGCGTGATGGCGATGATGCAGAAGCGCGAACCGGTCTTCAAAGGTCGGTGATCCCCTTGAGACAACCGACCATCCAACGGGCGAAGAACACGTGACAATGATCCGTAGTACAACCAATCCTGGCTTGATGGAAGCCATCACGCTTGAGGCGGATGACGGTTACCGACTCGCCGCCACGCGCTACGCTGCCGTGGGGCCGATCAAGGGCAACCTCATCTTGGCCGGTGCAACCGGGGTGCAGCAGCGTTTTTATCGCCGCTTCGCCGAGCACGCCAGTTGCCAAGGCTTTAACGTCCTGACCCTGGACTACCGTGGTGTAGGCCAATCCCGTCCGAAGACGCTCAAGGGCTTCGACATGTCCTACCTCGATTGGGCCTTTCGCGACCTGGCGGCTGCCGTCGACTTCATGCATGACGGCACACCACTTTATTGGGTCGGGCACTCCTTCGGTGGACATGCCCTTGGGTTGCTGCCCAACCACCACAAAATCACCGCCGCTTATTGCTTCGGGACCGGAGCGGGGTGGGCCGGCTGGATGCCCAAGGCCGAAGCGCGCAAAATCCGCTTCCTGTGGTTCTGCATTTTGCCGGTCATCGTCTCGGTGAAGGGCTACATGGCCTGGAGCCTGTTGGGGATGGGTGACGATCTGCCGTTGGGGGTCTACAAGGATTGGCGGCGCTGGTGCAAGCACCCCCATTACTTCTTCGATGACCCTGCCATGGAGCCGGTGACCCAGCTGTATGCGGACGTGCGCATGCCGTGCATTTTCTCCAACGCGGTGGACGATCCGTGGGCACCTCCGGCCTCGCGTGACGCCTTCATAAAGGGCTATCGCAATGCCGCGATTCTCACGCGTAACCTGCACCCCACCAATCCCAAGGTGCCCATCGGCCACATGGGCTATTTCCGCGCTTCGGCCATGGGAACCTGGGATGAAATGCTGCAATGGTTCTCGGTCATGACCCCGGCCACTGCTTCTCGGCTGCGCTCGGTGGCCGGTTAGTGACGTGGGGTGCCTGGCCCATGGCAAGGCACCCTCACGGCCGATAACCCGACGGCCATTCATGCCGCGTCGGCGTTTTCTCTTCGTGATAATGCGGTTTCCCCGCAGGGGAACTCATCAAGGTCGAGTTGGCCAGGATCGTTTCCGTCAGCAAACAGTCCTCGCCGTCCGCAAACCAGCAGGCTAGCGCCGAGTTGCGATTGCCGTGCATGTCCACCACCTCGGGCCAGGTTTCGATGCCTGGTGCATCGCTGGGGGGGATGGCGGGGTAATGCTTGGGTGGCAGCACCAGCGCGTCACCGGGACGGACCCACAAGTCCGCCAAGTAGATCTCCCGCGATCCGGGCCGCCAGCGGGCGACGCTGATCACCAGCGGCAAGCGCCCATATCGGGAAAAAAACGCGTGGGGGAAGTTGTGGTATTCGAGGTCGGTCGGGTTGTAGGTCAGCAATTCACGCTGGCGCGCCGGTCCCAGGTAGGGTGATTGGTGGCCGGCCCATTTGCCGTAGGTGTATTGGCCGAGGATCAGTTGGTCATATTCGAAACGCAGGCATTCGCCGTTTGTCAGCAAGGTCATGCCGAAGGCTTGTGCGGTTTCCTTCGTGGCCCAGAGCGGTTCGTAGCGCACTTCCCTGGCGCGGAAATCGAACTGCTTGATCCAGTAGGCGCCTGTGCTCGTTGGCACTTCCCGGTCTTTCCAAGTGATGCCGGCGTATCGGCTGCCCAGCGACAGGGTCGGGTTCTCGGGGTTGAGGGAGACCAGGCGGCCGCGGACCTGGGCACAGGGCTGCGCCAGCCCGTGGTCGTTGAACAGGTAAGGGAACTGGCGGGAATCCAGTGCTGTTTCCGCGCCGTCGCCGATAAAGGGAACACAGTTGAAGACTTGCATCGTCATGGACCACTCGCACAAGAGAGCTAGAGCAAAGGCGTTCGGTCGCCCCATGCCAGTCAATTAAGCCATGCCCCCTGTGGAAGCGAACAAGCTCCCACAGGGGAAAACTGCCTGGTATCAACTATAGGGACGATGCTGCTCGCGCAACCAATCCATGCCGTGAGGTTGGCGCCACGGCCGGACGGCGGCGCGTTTTTCAATCTGGGTCAGGCACAGGGCCTCCATCCAGTAGTAGACCATCAACAGGTGAAACACATCATCGCCACGTCGGTCCCAAATCACGTCGTCCTGCGGCCGGCCCGTTTTGACGGGTTGCAGCCGCGAGTCGTTCTGGTCGCGCATGCCTTGCAGGCAGGTCCCGGTCTCGTAGTTGATCATCTGCACCGGGTGGTTGATTTCCGGGTAGGGTTTTTCCAGCTCGGGCATGTACCAGAATTGCCCGAGGTTGTGCCTGTCCGGGGCCTGCATGGCAATACGGGTCTTGTTCTGCGGGTCGGTGGACAGCGCCGGCTTGTCCCCGGTGTTGTTACGCACGATGTACAGCACGGTGCGGGGGTCTTCTTCAGTCTTTTCGGTTTGTACCACTTTGACCCGGCCGAATGAGTCATGGCACAGACGCGCCCGGACCTTCACCGTCGGGTTGAGGTCTTTCTCCGGGTCGCCAAAACCGGCGATGAGACCGTCGACGCCCGGCACATCGAAGCTGTTACCCGCCAGCACGTAAGTGAGGCCCGCCAGTGGGTTGGGCTCCATGTACTTGGTCAGGGCTTCCCAGCGCTTGAGCGCCTTGTCGCTGGCGCCGTTGAGCAGCAAGGCCTCAAGCATGGCGCTCGTCGGGTAGTAGCGTTTGTCGCGAGGCCAGCGTTCGGTGGCCATCAGCAACTTGTATCCGGTTTTCTGCTTCAGGAGCTCGGCCAATTCATCCCAGAACGTGTTGAACGCCTTGTCGGATGCCGTGGCAGGCGGCGGAGTGTGCCGCGTTTCGCTGGTCTCTTTGCTCTGGCTATCGATCCAAACGATCCGCAGCGCGGGGCCGCTGGCGCCGGCGCTGGCCTTGAGTCGGTCAGCGCGACCGAGAACGATCGTGGACGCTTGCCAGTTCGCCTCGATTTCCGCCTTGTAGCTGGTGTACCACTGATAAGCCTGTTCCAGTGCCGTGCGGGTGTCGCCGCTCTTGACGAAGCGATAGACCGGCGACAGCTGCAATTCGACAACTTTCGGATCGTCGGCCAGCGACGCGCGCCATAGCGCGAAATCCGCGTTGCAGTTGCTCGGGTCGACCGAGTTGAAGCGGATCGAATACGTACCGCCCTGGGTGGTCAGGTTGGCGTTGCGATGGGCGAGGTTTTTCTTGACCGTTTCTGAAATCGAGGTCGATGCGCTGCCGCTGACGAATGCACCGTACTCGGCCTTGAGCATTGCATCGAGGGTGTTGGTCTTGCTGAGGTAGCTCTTGAGCGCGCTCATCGCATAGTTCAGCGAACCACCGACGGTGACCTCGCTGACAATGTCGACGCCGAAATCGACGAAGAAGTCGAAGAACGGCTTCGGATTGTTCGCATCGAAGGCCTGGGGCAGTTCTGCGATACGTGTCTTGAAAGCTTCGGTGGCGTTGGCCGGGTTGACCTCCAGTGTCAGCTTCCAGAGCCGTGCCGTATGGCTGTAGAGCGCCGCCTCGCGTTCTTCGAGGGTTTTGATATCACTGCCGAAGGTAGCTTTGAAACCGGCGGAAAAGGCACCGTATTTCCCGGCGACCTCGACACTCGACTGAGTGTGTTTCTCGTACTCTTCGCGGGAGGAAAACGTTTCGACCGCAAAGTCATCCTGGCTCACCGCCGTGCTCATGGTGACGTTCTTGCCCACGTTGTAAGACGCCTGCTTGTAGGTCACGACCCGCTTGCCCGACTCGGTGTCGCCTACTTTCTGGCATTCCTTGCTGACACCGGCCCAGTCGAGCCGGTTCAGGCCGCGTCCCAGCAATTGCGAGCCGCCGATATCGCGTGGGTCATTTGTACTGCCCAAAAATCCGTTGTCCATCGCCTTTCTCCCTTCGTTCAGGTTGTATCAATTGAGGCCCAATTGATGGGGCCCAGTATCGGAAAGGGGGGGATGGGCAAACAGTCCAGGACGGTGTCAGTCCGGTATCAGTTTGGTATCAGGCACAATGCCATCCTTGCTTTACCCCGATGAGCGCAGCGGGAGTACACTCGCTCGGCTGCCATTGGCCTTTACCTGGCGACCACCATGGACACCCGACGCAACGCGTTTGCTACCCCGCCCAAGCACGACGCTGCGGTGTCCGACGGCCGTGTCCTGCTTGATGCTGCCTCGCTGAAGGGGCTGCGCAAGCAACGCGGGCTGAGCCAGGAAACCCTGGCCGAGGCCTGTCTGAACCGGCACTTGTGCGTGTCGATCGCCTCCATCAAGCGCGCCGAAACCGGCAAGCCGGTGCTTTATCGAACGGCCCGTCACCTGGCGACGGCGTTCGAGGTCGATGTCAGCGCCTTATTGGCCGATGCCGTCTCGGCGGCCTTGAGCGACGTCGAACAGACCCTTGCCGAGTTGCACGAGACAGCGTTCGCGCAACAAGCGCTGAAACAGGCCGATGACGCGGTGATCCGTTATGTGCTGGAACTGTCTTTCGCGTCGGCAGGGCCGATGACGGTGGCGTTGGCCGACGACATCGAGCGTCTGGTCCGGCAGTTCGGCGGTGTGCCGCGGGGCATGACCCAGGAGGTGGTGGTTGCCCGGTTTGGTTCTCCACAGGCGTATCGCAGTGACAGCGAACGCGCCTTGTCATGCGCGCTGGCGCTGGGGCGGGAACAATTCGTCAAACCCGGCCACGCGTTGTGGCTGCGGCTGGTGTGCCTGAGTGGCGAGACGACGGCGCCGGACACGGAAACTGTCTTGCTGGTACAAAAAACATTGGCCGATGGCTATGGCCAGGCGCCGGTGTACGTGGGCCGCAACCTGCTGGAACAACTGGCGTCGCGGTACGAGTTTTCCTCCTCGGACGATGGGTTTGTCGCGTATCGAAAATGCCTGCGCCAGCGCAGCCTCGACGAGAACGCACCGCGTCCCTTGGTGGGCCGAGCGGTGGAATTATTGCAATTCAAAGGCGTGATCGAGGCCACCCAGGAGTGCCAGGACGGCCATGTGGTTTACGTGCGCGGGATGGCCGGCATTGGCAAGACGCGCCTGGTCAGCGAATTCATCGACATGGCCCGCCAACGTGGCTTCGCCTGCCACCGCGGCGATGTGCTGGATTTCGGCATGGCCGACAGCCTGTCGCCCTTGGGGCAACTGGTGAGCAGTCTGCTTGGCCTGGACGGATCGTCGCCGATCGATGCGACGCCGTTGGACGCCAGGTTGTCTCGCCTGAAGGTGGCGGCAGAGCATCGCATGTTCCTCGGGGTGCTGATGGGCGTGTCGGCTGCCGAGCCGCCCAGCCTGTACGCCGCGATGAGCAATGAGGCGCGTATCCAGGGATTGTTCCAGGCGCTGCTTGAGGTGTTGCTGCGAGTCGCTGTGCAGCAACCGTTGCTGATTTGCCTGGAAGATCTGCATTGGGGCGACCACCGGCTGTTTGCGATGCTGGGCAAATTGCTCAATGCCACGGACGAAGCGCCGATTATCTGGCTGCTGACGTCTCGTCCTGAAGAGGATCCGTTGGAAAGCGCCATCCGAACGCATTCCTCCACGCCCATGAGCCTGCTCGACATCGCGCCGATCCGCACGCGCGAGGCCAGCGTGCTGGCGGACCAGTTCACCGAGGTCGACCCAGGCTACCGGGCCGATTGCGTCGCGCGCGCCCAGGGCAATCCGCTCTACCTGACGCAACTGCTGTCGAGCCAGGAAGGTGTTTTTCCTGACAGCCTGCGACACTTGATCCAGACCCGCTTCGACCGCTTGGCCGCCGACCAGCGTCGCGCCCTGTCTTACGCGGCGGTCCTGGGCAATCGCTTCGAACTGACGCTCTGGCGCGAGGTGTTGGGGCAGGCCGACTACCTGCCGACAACGGACATGCGCCAGGGGCTGCTGCGGGAGGTCGAGCCGGGCAGCTATCTGTTTGTCCACGATCTGGTCATGCATTGCCTCTACGATGCGATGCCCACGTTGCTTCGCGAGCAATTGCACGGTGAGGTGGCGAAGCTCTACCGCGAGCGCGACCGGGTGCTGCATGCCCAGCATTTGCTGCGGGCCAACGATCCGGCGGCGTTCGACGCGTTGCTGGCGGCCATGGAGGAAAAACGACTCGCCTGCCAGTACGACGGGGTGCTCGCGCTGGCGGGCCAATGCACGGTGTTCAGCGAGCGTACGCGGACCAGCTTCCCGTTCGCGCTGTTGTGCGGCCAGGCGTGTTCAGGCCTGGGCCAGACACTTGACGCCCGGGGGCATTTCCAGCGGGCGCTGGCCTTGGCCGGCTCGCCGCCGGATCGGATCGAAGCTGCGCTGGGACTGGCGGCGGCCCTCAACACCCTCGATTGCCTGGACGAGGAAGAGCGCCTGATCGAAGACATGCTGCCTCTCGCCCAGGCTATCCAGGCAGACGCGGCGCTCGCCCGCTTGCATCAATTGCGCGGCAATATCTATTTCCCCCGGGGTGACTATGTCGAGTGTCGCCGGCTGCACGAAGAGGCCTTGTCCTACGCGCGCATCGGTCGGCATCTGGAAACCGAGGCCCAGGCCTTGAGTGGCATCGGTGATTCGTACTACGCGCAGGGGCGCATGCAGACCGCCTACGAAGTCTTCGATCAATGCGTGCGCCTGTGTGAACGCCATGGGCTGGTGCATGCCGAGGCGGCCAATCGCAGCGCCCGCGGATCGGCGCTGTTTTACCTGGGCCAGCCTGCGCAGGCGTTGCGCGACGCCATGGAGGCCATCGAATGCAGCGTCAGGATAGGCAATCATCGCGCGCAAGTGTTCTCGCGGTTGACGGCGGCCTGGGTGCTGGTGGCCAGCGCTCAGGACACGCTGGCGGAGCAACAATTGACCTGTGCGCTGGAACTGGCGCGCAGCCTCGGCGCCAGCCGTTTCGAGGCGATTGTGCTGGAAGGGTTGGCGCGGGTGGCGCTGCAACGGGGCGAACGCGAGCTGGCACAGACGTTGATCGTGGAGGCCGCGAGCCTGGTCGAGCGCTTTGAGCTCCAGCGCTACATTGGGCCCTGGGTCTACGGCAGCCTGGCGATGATGGTCGATGATGCATCGATGCGTGCACAGGCCTTGTTGACCGCTGAGACGCAACTGACCCAAGGCTGCCTGGCCCATAACGCCTTGCGTTTTCGCGTGGCGGCCGCAGAAACCTGCCTGTTGCTGGGGGATGTCGAAGGGGCGACCTGGCATGGGCAGCGGATGAGCGGATTACCCGAGTCGGCGTCCTGTGCCTGGATCGACCATCATGTGCGGTTCATCGGTGTGGCGGGGCAGTGGTTGCGCGGCGCTGATCAAGCCAGCGGCGACACCTTGAAAGCGATGGTGCACGAAGCGCGGCAACTGGGATTCGTGGCAACGATGCCCAGGTTGCTGCAGGTCCTGGGTCTCTGACCCAGCAGATAACACCGCGCCTTGCCGGTCAGGCACGGTGTCCGAAGTGGCTGAACCCTCAGCGCTGGGCGGTCAGAAACGCCTCTGTGCTCACCACGCTGGCGTAGGCAAAACCCAGCGCCGCCATGAACGCCGCATGCACCTGGGCTGCCGGGACCGTGACGCCGTTGAACTCCAGGTCGAGGGTGGCGCAGGCGTCGTGGATCACCGTGACGCCATAACCCAGGTCGGCCGCCGCCCGGACGACACCGTCGACGCACATGTGGCTCATGCTGCCGACCACCACCAGTTGTTCGATGCCGTGATGGTCGAGGAGGGCTTGCAGTTCGGTTTCGCGAAACGAGTTGACGAAGTGCTTGAGCACCACCGGCTCGTCGGCGCGGTTGCGCACCTTGGCGTGCAATTGCGCGCCTTCGGAGCCTGGGGTGAAGAACGGTGCGTCGTCAGAGGTGAACTCGTGGCGGATGTGCACCACCTTGTCCCCGGCCTGGCGAAAGGCGTCGATCAGGCGTGCCGCGTTGTCGGCGGCGGCTTCGGCGCCGACCAACGGCCATTTTCCTTGGGGGAAGTAGTCGTTCTGGATATCGACTACGATGAGCGCTTGCTTGGACATGAGGGGTTCCTCGATCAGGGTTGTGTGTGACGCCAGTATTGGCGTTAGCCGCCGGTTCGAGGATTGGCCGCACCGACAATAAGCGAGGGAAAACTGACAATGACGCAACAAAGGGCGGCCGCCGAGCTTGGGATACTGGTCTACCCCGGCGCGCAGTTGGCGGCGGTGCATGGCTTGACCGACTTGTTTGCCGTGGCGGATCGGATCGCCACCGAACGGGACAGTGCGCGGCTGCCGAGGCTGCGGGTCAGTCATTGGCAGGTGGAGGACGACGCGGCGCCGTTGCGGGCGTTCGACAGCGCAAGCGGCCCGACGGACAAGCTGGCAGCGTTGTTGATACCTCCGTCTCTTGGCGGTTTCCGGGAGGGCCAGGCCACCCAGGCGTTGATGGATTGGCTGCGGGCACAACATGCCGGTGGCACGGTGTTGGGTGGCGTGTGCGTGGGTTCGATCCTGCTGGCCGAGAGCGGTTTGCTCGACGGGCGCAGCGCCACCACCCATTGGACCTCGGCCAAGGGGTTCGCCGCGCGTTACCCGAAAGTCAGGCTGAACGCCGACAAACCCATCGTCGATGACGGCGACCTGATCACCACCGCCGGGCTGATGGCCTGGTCGGAACTGGGGCTGCGCCTGGTGGATCGCCTGCTCGGGCCCAGCATCGCCACGCGCACGGCGCAGTTTCTGGTGATCGAGCATAGCGACAGCGCCAGCCAGTGCGGCAGCAACTTTGCGCCGATCCTCGGGCATGGCGACGGAGCGATCCTCAAGGTCCAGCACTGGTTGCAAAGCAGCGGGGCGGTGGACGTATCCCTCGCGGCGATGGCCGAGCGGGCCGGGCTGGAAGAGCGCACCTTCCTGCGTCGGTTTCGCGCGGCCACCGGGCTCAAGCCCACCGAATACTGCCAGCACCTGCGCGTGGGCAAGGCCCGGGAGATGCTGGAGTTCACCAATGGCACCATCGACCACATCGCCTGGACCGTCGGTTACCAGGACCCCAGTGCCTTTCGGGCGACGTTCAAGAAAATCACCGGGCTGGCGCCGAGTGATTACCGGGCGAGGTTCGGGGCAAACCCGCCCACTCTTCCCAAGAACTGAACTCATACAAAAACCTGTGGCGAGGGAGCTTGCTCCCGCTGGGGTGCGAAGCGCCCCCAAGACCAAGCACCGCGCAGTGTCAGTCTGATTGCATTGGCTGTTTGAGGGCCGCTTCGCCCCCCAGCGGGAGCAAGCTCCCTCGCCACAGGGGTGAGTGGTCCGCCCCGGGCATCGTGCAATTTGCAGGTCCGGTCGTGCAGAATGAAACAGGCCCGATGCCAGCAACTGCCCGCCCACCGCCGTTTCCCTGGACCATTCGTCCTCATCGCCCGTTGGCCTGATCTCTGCACCCCTTTACCCACAGCCCTTGAGCGCAGGTAAGGACAACGCATGACGTCGGTCAATCGCAACAAGCGGGTGGTGGCCCATTCGGTCGATCCCCGTGCACCGCTCCATGAGGTCGAGACCAATCGCGCGCTGGCCTGCTGGCTGGCGCAGATCCTTGGGTATGAATACGCCGACAGCTATGACCGCCAGGAACATGCCGGGCTCGATCTGTATCTGCTGCCCACCCAGACCCTGATCGGCGCCGAGGCTGCGCAAGCGCTGGGCGTCAACGGGCCGGAGGATTTGTGGGGCGGTTACGTCGAGCATGATTTCATTTGCACCAAGGCCATCGCCCACGGTCTTTTGAATAAGCACGCGGTCGCGCCGCCAGGCTGGTCACCGTTGTTTTCCAAGCTGACCCGTGGTGCGGTGCTCGATGGCGTGACCGTTTTCGCGCTTCAGGACGCGCGCCCGGCCGCCGAGCATCTGCTGTACGCCGGGCCGATCCGCATCAAGCCGATCCATGCCAGTGCCGGTCGCGACCAACGGGTGATCGAGAGCCTCGATCAGTTCGACGAAATTGTCGCCGACCCCCGGGCCCAGGCGCTGTTTCGCGACGGTGTGGTGCTGGAGCAGAACCTGCGCGAGGTCCAGACCCAGAGCGTTGGCCAGAGCCTCATCAACGACCAGACCCTGAGTTACTGCGGCGTGCAACACCTGACCCGCGACAACGAAGGGCTGGAGGTCTACGGCGGCTCGGACCTGTTGGTGGTGCAGGGCGGCTACATCGAGTTGCTCAGCCTCGACCTGCCGGACGATGTGCGCGAAGCCGTGCGCTTGGCGCAAGTGTTCGACGCCGCCGCGAACCGGGCCTACCCGCGCTTCTATGCCTCGCGGCGCAATTACGACATCGCCCAAGGCATTGACGTCGCAGGCCAGCCCCGTGGCGGTGTGCTCGAACAGTCGTGGCGCATGGGCGGGGCCAGCAGCGCGGAACTGGCGGCGTTGCAGGTGTTCGTCGAGGAGCCTTCGACCAGTGCCGTGCGGGTGTCTTCGGTGGAAACCTACACCGACCAACCGCTGCCCCCGGGTGCCAGGGAGGTGTATCGCGGCGTGGCGCACAACGGTGGCTTTTTACTCAAATACGTAACGGTTCAATCCCATGACGGCTAGAAGTGAAACCATTCAGATCGAGATCGACAATGAACACATGAACGGGACTTTCCTGAGCCCCAAGTCGAAGGTTCCCGGCGTGTTGTTCGTGCACGGTTGGGGCGGCAGCCAGGAGCGGGACCTGGAGCGGGCCAAGGGCATCGCCGGGTTGGGCTGCGTGTGCCTGACCTTTGACTTGCGCGGCCACACCGGCGGGGCGGGGATTGCGTTGTCGCGGGTCACCCGCGAAGACAACCTGCGGGATCTGCTCACCGCCTACGACCGGCTGCTTGCCCACCCGGCCCTGGACACCTCGGCGATTGCCGTGGTCGGCACCAGCTACGGCGGTTACCTGGCCGCCATCCTCACATCGCTGCGCCCGGTGCGCTGGCTGGCCTTGCGGGTGCCGGCGCTGTACCGCGACGAGCAATGGCATACGCCCAAGCGCGACCTGGACAAGACCGACCTGCTCGATTACCGCAGCACCCTGGTCCACGCCGACACCAACCGTGCCTTGCACGCGTGCTCGCAGTTCACCGGTGACGTGCTGCTGGTGGAATCGGAAACCGACGACCACGTACCCCACGCCACCATCATGAGCTACCGCGCGGCGTGCCAGCAGACCCATTCGTTGACCCACCGAATCATCGACGGCGCCGACCATGCCCTGAGCGACCCCGTGTCACAACAGGCCTACACCTCGATCCTCGTGGACTGGATCACGGAAATGGTGGTGGGAGAGCGGTTGAGCATTATCCAGGAGCGGTGATTCTGTGGCGTTGGGGCGGGCCTCACTTCGGCCCAGGCCTGACCCGCAGCGCCTTGGCCTTCGCCTCGATCACCAGGTACATCACCACCGTGATCAGCAACGGCAGGATGAAGTAGATCGCCCGGTAGGCGATCAGCCCCGCCAGCAGGCTGCCCCGCGATACATCATGTTGCAACAAGGCGATAAACACCGCCTCCAATACCCCAAGCCCCGCCGGAATGTGGGTGATGACCCCGGCGATGCTGCTGATCAACAACACCCCCAGCACCACTGGGTAGTCCAGTTTGCTGGGCAGCAAGGTGAAGATCACCGCCGCCATCAGCGACCAGTTCAGCGTGCCCAACGCCAGTTGCAGCACGGCCATGCGCAGGGAGGGCAGGTTGATTTCCATGCCGCGCACCGTCCAGGCCCGACGCTTGGAAAACCGACAGGCCAGCAGGTACCCGGCGCTCGCCAGCAGCAAAAGCACGCCCACGCCCTGTAACGCATGGCTGCTCAGCTTCCAGCCCGGCGGCATGGTCACCAGGCCGCTGCTGAACACCACGCCTGCGAGGGTCATGTAGCCGAACCAATTGGTCGCCAGGCTCAGGCCGAGGATCTTGGCGATGTTGCCGGTGCTGACCCCCAGGCGCGAATACAACCGATAGCGCATGGCAATGCCGCCGACCCAGGCGCTGAGGTTGAGGTTGAAGGCGTAGCTGATCACCCCCACGGGCAGGATCTGCCGCCAACCCAGTTTCTGGCGGATGTAGGTGCGGCCGATCAGGTCGAAACAGGCATAGGTGATGAAGCTGATGACCGTCAGCGTGGCAGCGATGATCAAGGTGCGCACCTTGAAGTCGGCCAGGGTGGCGAACACTTCGGACCAATCGATGCGTCGGGCCAGCGTGGTGAACAGCACGATCAGCAACAGGAAGAACACCAGGGTCAGCGGTCTTTTCCAGCGGCTCCAGCGGGATTGGGTGTGGGCCTGTTCCGGCCCATGGGCAGCTCTCGGCGCGGTATGCGCTTCAGAGGGGTTCATGGGGTTCGCTCCGGACCGCCGTTGGCGGCGAAAAAGGTTTCAGGCGGGGTTTGTGCGCCGGTAGCCAGCCGGCCCACGCCGGGAAATGGCGCAAAAAGTGGAACACCAAAAAACCGATGGTCATGCGCCACAGCAGGCCTCGCGGGGCGTGGTCCCTGGGCATGACGGTGCAATGGTGGCGGCCCAGGTAGTCGAGGCGCTCGAACAGTTCTCGGTTGAACGCCCGGTCGCGGATCAGCACGTTGGCCTCCAGGTTCAGGGACAGGCTCAACGGGTCGAGGTTGCTCGAGCCCACGGTGCTCCAATCCTCGTCCACCAGCGCAACCTTGCCGTGCAGGGGGCGCTCGCAATATTCGTAGATCACCACCCCGGCCTTGAGCAGGTAGCTGTAAAGCATCCGCGCGGCGAGCTTGGCGATCATCATGTCCGGTTGGCCCTGCAGGATCAGCCGCACCTCCACACCCCGCCGCGCCGCGTTGCGGATCTCGCGCAGGAGCCGATAGCCCGGGAAAAAATAGGCATTGGCGATCACCACCCGGCGTTGGGCGCTGCGCAGCACTTGCCGGTAGATTTCTTCGATGTCGGTCGGGTGCTCGTGGTTATCGCGATAGACCAGGCGCACCTGGCCGTCATGCTCGCTGAACGCCAGTTCGCTGCGCCGGCTGCGGCGGCGCTGCCACCAGTATTTGGCTCGCGAAGGGCGGCCGCTCTGCACCAGGGCGAAGTGATGGATATCCACCACGGCCGGGCCCTTGATCTCCACGGAATAATCCTGCTTGGCCTCGGGGCCGAAGTCGCCCAAGTGGTCGGCGGAAAAATTGATCCCGCCGATGAACGCAATCACCCCGTCCACCACCACGACTTTGCGGTGCAGGCGGCGGAACCAGTTGGTGCGGATGCCCAGGCGCCGGGGTGCCGGGTCGAACATCTGCAAGCGCACCCCGGCGTCGCTCAACGACGCCAGGAACGCGGTGCTCAACTCGCCGCAGCCAAAGCCGTCGAGGCTGACGGTGATGCGCACGCCGCGCCGGGCGGCGTCCACCAGCAAGTCGCGCAGTTCGTTGCCGACCTTGTCCTCGAACAGAATGAAGGTCTCCAGGAGAATTTCCTGCTCGGCCCGGCGAATGGCTTCGAAGACCCGGGGAAAATAGGCTTCGCCATTCTCCAGCAGCGTGACGCGATTGTTGCCGTGCCAACCGTATTCGATGTCGGCCAGCGCCGGGTCGCGTTCGTTGGGCGCCACCTCGATCTGTTCCACGGAGGCCTTGTTCATCGTCGCGCTCATAACTCGATCTCCACCGACAGCGGTGCATGGTCGGACAGGTGCGACCAGGGGCGTACGCTTAACACCTTGGGATGATGGGCCTTGAGGTTGCGCACGTAGATGCGGTCCAGGCGCAGCAGCGGCAGGCGTGCCGGGAAGCTGCGGGCCGGCTTGCCCAGGTGCTCGGCGAACACTTCCCGCAGGCCGCAGGGTTCGAGCAGATCGTTGGCCTTGCTGCGCCAATCGTTGAAATCCCCGGCGACGATCACCGGCGCCTCGGGCGGCAGCTCGCCCAGGCGCTTACACAGCAGTTTCAGTTGTTCCACGCGATGACCTTCACGCAAGCCCAGATGCACGCAAATGGCGTGGATCTGCGGCCCGCCGCCGGGCAGGCGCAACACACTGTGGAGCATGCCGCGGCTTTCGTGGCCGTTGATGGACACGTCCAGGTTCTCGTGGCGAATGATCTGGAATTTCGACAGCAGCGCATTGCCGTGATCGCCCGCCGGGTACACCGCGTTGCGCCCGTAGGCGAATTGCGGCCAGAGGCTGTCGGCCAGGAACTCGTATTGCGGCATGCTCGGCCAGTTGCTGTAGCGCTGCGGGTGGTGTTCGTGGGCGCCGTGGACTTCCTGCAAGAACACCACGTCGGCGGACACGCTGCGCACCGCTTCGCGCAGTTCCGGCAGGATGAAGCGGCGATTCAGCGCGGTGAAACCCTTATGGGTGTTGACCGTCAGGACCGTGAAGCGGCTGATCCGCTCAAGGTCATGGGCCTGATTCTGAGTCGGCTCCTGGGTCGGCTCGCGGGTCGCTTCGGTGGATTCAGGAATCATGGCAACACTCCCTCGGCTGGGCGCGGTGGCGAGGCCCTTGCCCAGGTCGAAGCGCTCCAGCAAGTGGCGCGCGTCATCAATGACCTCGCAGCGCTTGTGTCTTTGGATGACTGTCGGGAGACGCGGAAAGTTTCGGTGGGGTTACCGGTGGTGGTTGTGGTGGAGCGAAAGGGCCCGCCCAGACGACCTCAACCTTTCTGAATGAGCTTGCTCCTGACCTCAGCCATCCCCTGGGTATCCAGCTCCAACCACAGATGCTGCTTGCCGGCGATCTGCGCCGCCACCGGCAAGCCATCGCGGTACACCAGCCGATTGCTCGCCAGCGCCGGCACTTTCGCCCCGGGTAGCAGGGTGCCGGCCAGGTTCAGCGGGTCGACGCCGCACACCGCCACCAGGCTGCCATCGGCGGGGCGGCGGCGGGTTTCGCGCAGCAGCGGGATGGCCTCGGGCAGGGCGAATTGCTCGCCCGCCAGACCGCTGACAAAACGCCCACCACGAATTTCGCCGCGGGCCTCCAGGCGATGGAAGGTGCGCAGCAGCTCGCGCCAGCTCGGCAGCCAGTCGGCTTCGCGCTCCAGCAAGCGCCAGAACACCACGCCGTAACGGCGCAGCAGGGTCATGGCGATGTGTTCCAGGGTCTCGGGCGCGGTGGGCGCGGGACGGTTGCTGTCCACGGGCGCGGGTTGGCTGCGGCGCAACAAGGCCCAGCGCCCGGCGTCGTCCATGCCACCGATGAGCGCGCCGCGCCCATGTCGGCCGCTGCGGGGCGGGCGTTTGCTGGCCTGGCGTTTGTTGGACGGGGTGATCAGCGCTCGCAGGCCGGCGAAGCTGTCGGCGTTCACCAACCCGGCGCCCACCAGTTCCTGCAAGGCGATCTCCAGTTCGCTGCGCAGCAGGTGCGCTTCATGCGCCAGCTCATCGAAAAACAGCGCGCCATGTTCGCTGAGGGCTTGATGGACTTTTTGCGCCTTGGGCGACAATTCCTCCAGGGCGGTTCGCTCGGCCAGGCTGCTCCACAGCGTCACCTGGCTGCGCGGCAGCAACACCACCGGCGTGCTGCGCAGGGCGCTGGCGGAAGGTTTCTGGCGTGCGCTCAGCCGCGTCCATACCCACTTGCCGCTGCGACACAACTCATCGAGCCAGTGGGGCGAATAGTCCTTGATCCGTGCCGGCAGCAAGTCGCTGTCCCAGGCCGACGCGGCGGCCGGGTAGCCTTCGAACTGATTCAGGATCGATGGCAACACGGCATTGCCCCGGCCCTGGGTGGCGGGCGAGACGTGCTGCCAGTCGA
Organism: Pseudomonas sp. FG6; assembly: GCF_057809015.1. Classification (NCBI taxonomy): domain Bacteria; kingdom Pseudomonadati; phylum Pseudomonadota; class Gammaproteobacteria; order Pseudomonadales; family Pseudomonadaceae; genus Pseudomonas; species Pseudomonas sp. FG6. Next base: position 135,701 of record NZ_JBMDJD010000006.1, on the reverse strand, counting down.
ACAGGAAGCGCATGAAGTCCTGCAGCATCACCGGCTCGATTTCCCGGCGCAGGCGCTTGACCGTGTAGCGATGGATCCGCGCGAGCAAATGCCGCTCGCACCATTCCTCCTGCCCGGTGCCCGGGGTGAAGCGTCCACGCAGCACGTAGCCTTGCTGCTCCAGGTGCGCCAGGGCCTGGGTGACCTGCGCGGTCGACAACCCCAACGGGTAGGCAATGGCTTTCACCGGCAGCGGGCCAAAGGCACTGAGCCGGGCCCGCAGCACTTCCACCACGGCTTCGTCGGCGTCCCAGGTTTCATCGAAACCGGCCAGGGGCATCAGCGTGGGTCGCCACTGGGCCTGTGGATAAATCCCTTGCAGGCAGGTCAGCCGCTCAAGCGCCACCCACAGGCCACGCTCGGCGCTGATCTGCACGTGGCTGGCCCGGCCGCGCTCGGCCAGCGCCTGCAACCACTCCCGCCACGACGGATGGGCATCGGCTTCACTGTCGGCGATGCAGGCCAGGCTCATCAGGGCTTCGTGCATTTCATCGAGATGGGCCGGTGCCGGCCAGGCTTCCTCCCGGACCGACTGGAGGGCCTCGGCGTCCAGCGCGCCGAGGTCATCGGTGGATTGTGGATCGCTCCAGCGCCGGTTGATCACCGCTTGGGTGCGGCGTTCTTCCAGCGGCGCGTCATCGAGGAAGGTGTAGGGCCGGGCGCTGAGGATCTCCGCCGCCAACGGCGAGGGCGCTGGCAGGTCGCGGCTGACCAGGCGAATTTCACCCGCCTCCATGCGCCGCAACAGGGCCAGCCAGCCTTCGCTGTCCATGGCCTCGTGCAGGCAGTCGTCGAGGGTTTGTTCCACCAGCGGGTGGTCAGGGATCTCGCGCTCGCCGGCGAGGTTCTCCAGGCAGGCGATCTGGTCGGGGAATACGCTGGCGATCAGGTCTTCGCTTTTCATCCGCTGGATCTGCGGCGCGACCTTGCGTCCTCCGGTATAGCGCGGCAACGCCAGGGCGACGCTGGCATTCCAGCGCCAGCGCACGCCAAACAGCGGCGCATCGAGCACCGCTTGCACCAGGATCTGTTCGGCGCTCTGGCTGTTGAGATAGCGCCAGACCTCGTCCAACTCGAAGCTGTGGCTGGTGGACAGCGACAGCACGATGGCGTCCTCGCTGGCGGCGGCCTGCAATTCGAAGTTGAAGGTGCGGCAGAAGCGCTTGCGCAGGGCCAGGCCCCAGGCGCGATTGATGCGGCTGCCAAACGGCGTGTGGATGATCAGTTGCGTGCCGCCGGACTCGTCGAAAAACCGTTCCATCAGCAGCGTGTCCTGGGACGGCAGGGCGCCGAAGGCCAAGCGCGCCGGGGCCAGGTAATCCACCAGTTGTTCGGCGCTGGCCAGGTTCAGCTGCAAGGTGCCGGTGAGCCAGTCCAGGGCCGGTTGCAGATTGCCCGGCGTGGCGCCGAGCAGTCGATCGAGCTGCGCTTGCAGGCGCGCCACGGCCTGGGACAGCTCGGCGCTGCGCCCGGGGGCTTCACCGAGCCAGAACGGGATAGTCGGCGGCTGGCCCTGGGCGTCCTCGACCCGCACGCGCCCGGTCTCGACGCGAATGATCCGATAGGACGTGTTGCCCAACTGGAACACGTCGCCGGCAATGCTCTCCACCGCGAAGTCTTCGTTGACGCTGCCGATGTTCAAGCCCTGGGGTTCGAGCAGCACGCTGTAGTCGGCGTTGTCCGGGATGGTGCCACCGCTGGTCACCGCCGTCAGCTTGCTGCCCCGGCGCCCGCGCAAGGTGCGAGCGACCGCGTCCCGGTGCAGGTAGGCACTGCGCACGCCTTGGCGGCTGTTGAAGCCTTCGGCGAGCATCTGCAACAACGCCTGGTAATGCCCGTCGTCCAATTGCGCGTAGGGCGAGGCGCGACGGAAGGTCTCCAGCAGCGCCTGTTCCGACCATTCCTGGCAACTGACCTCGGCGACGATCTGCTGGGCCAGTACGTCCAGCGGGGCCTTGGGGATGTGCAGGATGTCGAGTTCGCCGCGACGGATGCAGTCGAGCAGGGCGGCGCATTCGATCAAGTCGTCGCGGGTGGTGGCGAACAGGCGCCCCTTGGGCGTGCCGCCGACCTGATGTCCCGAGCGGCCGACCCGTTGCAGGAACGCCGAGATCGAACGGGGCGAGGCGATCTGGCACACCAGGTCGACGTCGCCGATATCGATGCCCAACTCCAGGGACGCCGTGGCGATCAGCACCTGCAATTCGCCGCGCTTGAGGCGTTGTTCGGCGTCGAGGCGAAACTCCTTGGCCAGGCTGCCGTGGTGGGCCGCCACGGCGTCCTTGCCCAGCCGTTCGCTCAGGTGCCGGCTCAGGCGCTCGGCCAGACGCCGGGTATTGACGAACACCAGCGTGGTGCGGTGCTCCCGGGCCAGTTCGGCGAGGCGGTTGTAGACCCGTTCCCAGACGTCATTGGCCATCACCGCCGAGAGCGGCACGGGCGGCACCTCGATGTCCAGGTCCCGGGGACGGGCGTGGCCGATGTCGACGATGTCACAGGCGCGTCCTTCACCGACGAGAAAGCGTGACACCGCTTCGATGGGCTTTTGCGTGGCCGACAGGCCGATGCGCATCAGCGGTTCGGCGCACAGCGCCTGCAAGCGCTCCAGGCTCAAGGCCAGGTGGCTGCCGCGTTTGCTGGCGGCAATGGCGTGGATTTCGTCGACGATCACCGTGCGGGTGCTGGCGAGCATCTGTCGGCCGGAATCGGAGCCGAGCAGCACGTAGAGCGATTCGGGGGTGGTCACCAGGATGTGCGGCGCGGTCTTGCGCATCGCCGAGCGGTCTTTTTGCGGCGTGTCGCCGGTGCGCACGGCGGTGGTGATGTGCAGGGGCGGCAGGCCCAGTTGCTGCAATTGCTCGGTGATGCCCGCCAGCGGATTCTGCAGGTTGATCTGGATGTCGTTGCTCAAGGCCTTGAGCGGCGAGACGTACACCACCAGGGTCTGGTCCGGCAGGCCACCCTGTTCCAGGCCGCGGTGCACCAGGTCGTCGAGCACCGCGAGAAACGCGGTCAGGGTCTTGCCCGAGCCGGTGGGCGCCGCCACCAGGGTCGAGCGACGCTGGCCGATCAACGGCCACGCCCGGGCCTGGGCGGCCGTGACCGCCGGGAAAGTCTGGCTGAACCAGGCGCGAACGGCAGGGTGAAAGCCTGCCATGGCGTGGTCGGCTGCGAGGGGCAGATTCATAGGCGCAGTTATGCGGGTGGGGTGGGGAAGATGCAAGTACCGTCGGGTATCGGTGCAAAACTTGGAGTCGATACTGATCTTGAATGACGGTCAAACCCGGCGATCTGCACATTACGGATGACGGTTGCGCACTAAACCCGCAAAATGCAACGATTCCGGCGACGCCTGCGGGCGTCGTCGATCAAATTCTCGTGCCAACAGACTGGGCCTGCTGACTTTATGCGAATGCGCCTTATGTTACTGGGCGGCGGAAATGCCCTTGGGCAGGCGCTGATTCGCCTCGGTGCAGAAGAAGACATCGGTTTTCTTGCCCCCCGCCCCCCCGAAAACGGTTGGGATGCCGCGAGCCTGACCCAACTGCTCGACGACACTCGGCCGGACGCCTTGATCAACCTGGCGTACTACTTCGACTGGTTCCAGGCCGAAACCGTCAGCGAGCAGCGTCTGGCCGGCCAGGAGCGGGCTATCGAACGCCTGGCCGAGCTGTGCCAGCACCATGAGATTGTCCTGCTGCAACCCTCCAGCTACCGCGTGTTCGACGGCTCTCGCGCCACCGCCTACAGCGAAAAGGACGAACCGGTGCCCCTGGGCCTGCGTGGCCAGGCGCTGTGGCGCATCGAGCAAAGCGTGCGCGCGACCTGTCCGCAACACGTGCTGTTGCGTTTCGGCTGGTTGCTGGACGACAGCGCCGACGGCATCCTCGGGCGTTTCCTGGCCCGGGCCGAACAGCCCGACGAGCTGTTACTCGCGGACGACCGCCGCGGTAACCCGACGCCGGTGGACGATGCGGCGCGGGTAATCATCTCGGTGCTCAAGCAACTCGATTGCGCCGCGCCGCTGTGGGGCACCTACCATTACGCCGGTCACGAGGCGACCACGCCGCTGGCGCTAGGCCAGGCGATCCTCACCGAAGCCCGTGCCCTGCATCCGCTGGCCATCGAGTCGCCGACGCCCCAGGCGCACGCCGCCAGGCCGGACGCTGCCGAAGAACCGCAGCACGCGGTCCTGGCCTGCAAGAAAATTCTGCACACCTTCGGGATCAAGCCCCGCGCCTGGCGCGCGGCACTCCCGGCTTTACTGGATAGGTTTTATCGCCATGGCTGAAGGCCCAGTTTTAATCACCGGCGGCGCGGGTTTCATTGGTTCGCACCTGACCGACGCCTTGCTCGCCAAGGGACATTCGGTACGTATCCTCGACGACCTGTCCACTGGCAAGCGCAGCAACCTGCCGCTGGACAACCCGGCGGTCGAATTGATCGAGGGCGACGTCGCCGACGCCGCGCTGGTGGCCCGGGCCATGGCCGGCTGCAGCGCCGTGGCGCACCTGGCGGCGGTGGCCTCGGTGCAGGCTTCGGTGGACGACCCGGTGCGCACCCACCAGAGCAATTTCATCGGCACCCTGAACGTCTGCGAAGCCATGCGCCAGAGCGGCGTCAAGCGGGTGTTGTTCGCTTCCAGCGCAGCGGTCTACGGCAACAACGGCGAAGGTGAATCCATCGACGAAGAAACGCCTAAGGCCCCGCTCACGCCGTATGCCTCGGACAAGTTGGCCAGCGAGTTCTACCTGGACTTCTATCGTCGCCAGCACGGCCTGGAGCCGGTGGTGTTCCGCTTCTTCAACATCTATGGCCCGCGCCAGGATCCGTCTTCACCGTATTCCGGGGTCATCAGCATCTTCAGCGAACGGGCGCAGAAAGGCCTGCCGATCACCGTATTCGGCGACGGCGAACAGACCCGCGATTTCGTCTACGTCGAAGACCTGGTGGATTTGCTGGTGCAGGCCATCGACATGCCTGAAGTGGAAGTGGGCGCGGTGAACGTCGGTTGGAACCAGGCCACGACCCTCAAGCAAATGCTCCAGGCCCTGGCCGAGGTGGTGGGGGACCTGCCGCCGATCAGCTACGGCCCGGCGCGTTCCGGCGACATCCGCCATTCGCGGGCCGACAACCATCGGTTGTTGCAGCGCTTCAGCTTCCCGGCGCAAACGCCGATGAACGAGGGGCTGGCGCGGTTGTTGGGACGCTGAATTTCCCAACCGTGTCAAAAAAAGGCGCCTTTCGGGGCGCCTTTTTCATGAGCTATGCATCGCTTTTATGGCAAACGAAACCTGTGGCGAGGGAGCTTGCTCCCGCTGGGCCGGTCCGACGCATCGGGCGAAGCAGACCGACAGAATTTGCGACCGCTTCGCGCTCGAGCGGGAGCAAGCTCCCTCGCCACAGGGTGTGCAGTCATTCCACTATTGCGTAGGGGCTTAGAACTTGTAACCCAACCCCACCATGTAGACCCATGGGTCCACGTCGATATTCACCTTGGCCCGAGTGCCGCCGGCCACGGCGTTGTTGTCCACGTACGCGGTGGTGTCGATGTCGATGTAGCGGATCTGGCCGTTGATCATGATGCTGTCGGTCAGCATGTAGTCGGCGCCCACCTGCCAGGCCATGCCCCAGCTGTTGCTTGCGCGGAAGTTGCTGAAGCCGTTGGCGCTGGCTTCGCTGCCGACGTGTTCGTCGTAGATCCAGGTGTAGTTGATACCGGCGCCGACGTAAGGCTGGAAGGCCGACTTGGCATCGAGCGGGTAGTAGACCAGGCTCAGGGTCGGTGGCAGGTGCTTGAGGGTGCCGAGTTTGTTGTTGGCCGCGCCCAGGGCGGTGCCTTTGATTTTCACGTCATGCTCGAACGGCGAGGCCGCCAGCAGTTCGATACCCCAGTTGTCGGTCAGCATGTAGGCGAAGTTCAGGCCCAGCTGCGTGTCGCTGCTCATGGTCGCCTTGCCACCCAGGTCAGTACCGGCCAGCGGGCCGCGGTCGACCTTGACGGTGGAACTGTCGGCGTCCGGGTTGACGGTGATGGCACCGGCGCGAACGATAATATCGCCAGCCGTGTGGGCCTGGGCGAGTGGGGCGGCGAGGGCGAGGGCGACGAGGGAAGCGCTGAGCAGTGACTTGTGCATGGGGGCTCCAGAGGGCATCGAAAATTGATGCACCATCGTACGAAGCCGTCTGGTCCGGTCTTTTGACTCAGCTCAATGAGACTGGGCTGATAAATTGACTCAGCTCAATGAAAGCGTTGGTGAGAAAATTTGAGGGAACCATCGCGAGCAAGCTATCTCATCAACAACACATCACTACCGGCTTCACTCCGGCAGCTCATACACATAAATCTTCTGCGCCTCCATCTGGTACCCGGCATCGGCCAGTTCACTGGTGGACGGCTTGACCTGCATCGCACCCTCGACCCAGTACGGCTGGTACAGCTCTTCAAGCTTGACCCCGACTTCACTTTTCACATGCACGATCTGGTTCGACGGCGGTGGCGGCACGTGGATGCAGGCGCCGAAATACGGCACCAGCAAGAAGTCGGTGGTGCGACCTGCCTCGCTGACTTCCAGCGGTACGATGTAGCCCGGCAAGCGAACCTGCTGGCCGTCCAGTTCCTTGACCACCGGTGCGTCGGGCAGGTCCTGCCGGGCGGCCGGGGCCGATTCGGTGGACAGGGCATCGCTCATCTTCGACAGGTCGTGCAATGGCGTCATGTTCGGCACTTCCGGTGGTGCGCCTACCGGGATCATTTCCGTCCAGGCCAGGTCCCTCGGCTCGGCGGCCCACAGCGGCAGGGCGACCATCATCAACAGCGCAAACAGGGCGCGGGGCATTTTCAACATCCTCATAGACGGATCGACAGGCCATCGGCCAACGATTGGCGATAGGCGCGCCAGGCCGGCACGCAGCCCATCAGCAGGGCGGCGAGCAGGATGCCAGCCATGAGCGTGCATTCATACTCGCTTGGCCAGCCCAGCGGCAGGTACAAGCCATAGGCCGACTGCACGTAACCCTGGGCGCCGGCGATGCCGATGTACAGCAGCGCCAGCCCGGCAGTGACTCCGGCCAGCGCCAAGGCAAACGCCTCAAGCACCAGCAAGGTCGCGATGTGCCACGGCCGGGCGCCGACCGAACGCAGGATCGCCATTTCCCGGCGACGCTCGTTGAGGCTGGTGAGGATCGCCGTGAGCATGCCGATCAACCCGGTCAACACCACGAACAGGGAAATCACGAACAAGGCTTTTTCCGCCGTGCCCATCAGACTCCACAATTCCTGCAAGGCCACGCCGGGCAGGATCGCCAACAGCGGCTCGCCCCGGAACTCATTGATCTCGCGCTGCAAGGCAAAGGTCGAAATCTTGCTGTTGAGGCCGAGCATGAACGCGGTGATCGCCTGGGGCGCGAGGTCCATGTTGCGCGCCTGGTCGGCGCTGATGCGGCCATTGCCTTGGGCCGGCACGCCGTTCTTCCAGTCGATGTGGATCGCCTCCATGCCGCCGAGGCTGATGTGCAGCGTGCGGTCCACCGGAGTGCCGGTGCGCTTGAGGATCCCGACTACGGTGAAGGGCTTGTCGTCATGCTTGACCAGGCTGATCGCCGCCACGCCATGGGCCAGCACCAGTTTGTCGCCGAGCTTGTAATGCAGGGCCTCGGCCACTTCGGCACCGAGCACCACTTCGAACGGATCGCTGGCGAAGGCCCGGCCCTCGGCCAGTTCCAAGTGCTGCTGGCGACCGTACTGGTAATGCTCGAAGTAGGCCTCGCTGGTGCCCATCACCCGGTAGCCGCGGTGGGAATCGCCGAGGGACATGGGAATCGCCCACTTCACCTTCGGGTTGCTGGCGAAGTGTTCGAAGCTGTCCCAGCGGATGTTGTTGGTGGCGTTGCCTATGCGAAACACCGAATACAACAGCAGGTTCACCGAACCCGAGCGAGCGCCGACGATCAGGTCGGTGCCGCTGATGGTGCTGGCGAAACTGGCCCGCGCCTCGGTGCGCACCCGCTCCACGGCCAGCAACAGGCACACCGACAGGGCGATGGCAAAAGCCGTGAGGAATGCGGTGAAGCGGCGGTTCGCCAGGCTGGCCATGGCTAGACGGAACAGATACATCTCAGACCTCGAGTGGCGTGGCGGCGCGATTGAGATCGGCCAGCGACAGGTTGCGGTCAAACAGCGGTGCCAGGCTCTGGTCGTGGCTGACGAACAACAGGCTCGAGCCGGCCTCGCGGCATTCGGCGAACAACAGCCGCAGGAAATTCTCCCGAGCGTCGGCGTCCAGGGCTGACGTCGGTTCGTCGGCGATCACCAGTTCCGGTTGGCCAATCAACGCCCGGGTGGCGGCGACCCGTTGCTGCTGGCCGATGGACAGCGAGTCGGCGCGCCGCGCCAACAGGTTCGGATCGCTCAAGCCCAGGTGCGCCAGCAGCGTGGCGGCGGCCTGATCGACGCTGCCGTGACGCTGGATGGCGCGTTGGGCGCGCAGTTTCGAGAAGTGGCAGGGCAGCTCGACGTTCTCGCGCACCGAGAGAAACGGCAGCAGGTTGAACTGCTGGAAGATGTAGCCGGTGTGGTCCACGCGAAAGCGGTCCCGCGCGCTGGCGTTCAGTTCGGTGAGGGCCTGGCCGAGCAGGCGAATGCTGCCTCGATCGGGCATCTGCACACCGCCCAGAAGCCCCAGCAGCGTGGTCTTGCCGCTGCCACTGGGGCCCTTGAGAAACAGGGTCTCGCCCGCTTCGAGGCGAAATGCCGGGATGTCCAGCAAGGGCGGATGCCCGGGCCAACTGAAGCCAAGGTCGGACAGTTCGATGAGTGCTTGGGTCATATCGCCGATTTCAAAAGTTGGATCTGCGGGAGATCTGTGGAGGTGAACTTGTGGGAGCAAAGCTTGCTCGCGACGAGGTCATCACATTCAACTTGGGTGATGACCATGGGACCGCTATCGCGAGCAAGCTTTGCTCCCACAAGACTCCCCACAAGGTTCTCCCACATGGGTTATGCAGTGAATCAGAATTTCAAAGTCGGCGCCGCGGCCGTTACTTCCCCACCTTGCTGCCCGCTCGGGCCGATCAGTTGCACCAGGATTTTCTGGGTGGCCGGGAACGCCTTGAACAGGGGCGTCAGGTCCAGATGCGTCAGGGCGCCAGGCGCGACGCAACGGAACTGGTAATGGGCGTGGATCTCGCTGTGTTCGTGATGCTCGTCACCGTCTTCGTCGGCCTCATCGGCATGCTCTTCGTGGCCCGGTTCGTCGCCGAACAGCGGGCTTTCCAGTTCCTGTTGCTCCAGGGTGCATTTGGCATCGGCCAGATTGATCAGCGCCGCCGGCTTCTCCAGCTTCGCCCTGGCGGCGGCCACCTTGGCCTTGTCGGCGTCGCTGGTGGCGGCGTGTTCGAACCCCACCAGGTTCATCGCCGGGCTGTCCAGCTCCAATTCCAGGGTCTCGCCGTCCAGGGAGGCATTGAGGCGGGCGACGCCGTGCTCGTGGGCACCCAGGCTGCCGTGTTCATGGTCGTGATCGTGAGCATGCTCGACCGCCGCATGAGCGACAGCCAGGGGCAGCAGGGCGAACGGCAAAGCGAGAAGCAGACGACGCATGACGAGTCTCCGAGAAAGGTTATGTAATCTTATAACGAAACTGCGCAGAGTTTGACCGTCTGCTTGGCGTCGCGCAAGGCCCGTGGGAGCATGCGAACATGAAATTTACAGGAGCAGGGTGATGTTGCGGATACGCGGAACCGTCGGCGATTGGCCGGTGGACTTGTCGATCGAAATGGATGAAGGCGACTGGGCGCAGCTTGGCGCGCAGTTGCAGGCGGTCAAGCCGGACAGCACGGCAATGCCTGCGGCCAAGCCGGTGAATCAGGACGATGCGCTGTGGCAAGCCGCCCGGCAACTGCTCTGCAAGGCCGGCCAATTGAGCGGCCCGGAACTGCTGGAGCAACTCGAAGGCCTGACGGGCAGCGCCTCGGCGGGCAAGCGGCTGCTGGTGCGGTTGCGCCACAGCACCGAGGTCAAGGTGCTGAGCGGCGCCGACACGCCGCTCTATAGTTGGGCTGGAGCTGTAAGCGACAAGCCACAAGCGGCAAGCTAAACGTCTTGATCTTGCCGCTCGAAGCTTGCCGCTCGAAGCTGCTCCTCTAATACAACGCGGCAAACAGCCTGCGACGATAAGTCGTCACCAGCGGATGGTCGTTGCCCAGCAGTTCGAACACTTGCAAGAGCGTCTTGTGCGGCAGGCCTTCGCTGTAGCTGCGGTTGCGGATGAACAGCTTGAGCAAGGCGTCCAGGGCGGCTTCGTACTGTTGGCGCGCCAGTTGCTGGATCGCCAGTTGATACACCGCTTCATCATCTTGCGGATCTTTCGCCAGGCGGGCCTTGAGGTCGGCGGCGTCGGGCAGGTTACGGGCCAGGCCGAGGAACTTGATCTGCGCCTTGGCCCCGGCCAGCGCGGCCTTGTGTTCGTCGCTTTTCACCGCGTCGAGCACGGTCTGCGCTTCACCCAGTTCACCGCGCTCGGTCAGGCAGCGGGCATAGAGGATCAGCGCCTTGGCATTGGTGTTGTCTTCACCCAGCAGCACCGTGAGCAGGGCTTCGGCGTCGGCGAAACGTCCCTCGTCGAACAGCGCCTGGGCCTGTTCGAACGGGTCGGCCGCAGCCGGCGGCGGCATCTGCACGTGGGGTTCGAGCATCGCCCGCACCGCCGATTCCGGCTGGGCCCCGGCGAAACCGTCGACAGGCTGACCGTCCTTGAACAGCACCACGGTGGGCAGGCTGCGGATGCCGAAACGGGCGACGATGTCTTGTTCGATGTCGCAATTGACCTTGGCCAGCAGCAATTCGCCCTGATAGCTCTGGGCAATGCCTTGCAGCATCGGCATCAGCGCTTTGCACGGTGCACACCACTCGGCCCAGAAATCCACCAGCACCGGTTTGTGGAAAGAGTTGGCGATCACCGACTGGTCGAAGTCGGCGGTGGTGGCGTCGAAGATGTACGGCGTGTCCTGGGTCATGGGAATCTCGTAGAACGCTTGAATGGGGCAACTATACGGCTTGGCGGGGGGTGGCTGAAAGCCGGGGCTTGCGGCGCCTGGTAGGCCGCCATCGCGAGCAGGCTCGCTCCCACAGTGTTTTGTGGTGCCTGCAACTTCTGCGAACTGAACAAAATCCCCTGTGGGAGCGAGCCTGCTCGCGATGCTTTTCAGTCGCCACGCCGCGCGTGGTACAGGCTCACATGGCGGAATTCCTCGGGCTCGGCCAGGTCCGGCAGGGTCATGGCCTGGAGCATTTCGATGCGCCGGTACAGCGGATGCTGGAAGTCCCGCACCCGGGAATCGGCCACCAGGGCCTCGCGGCCGCGGCTGAGGAACTGGTCGAGCAGCGGCAGGTTGGCCCGGTCGTAGAGCACATCGGCGACCAGGATCAGGTCGAACCGATCGGCCTCGGCAAAAAAGTCCGTCGAATAACCAACTTTCACCCCATTGAGCACTGCATTGGCCCGGCACGCGGCAATCGCCAGCGGGTCCAGGTCGCAGGCCACCACTTCCAGCGCCCCGGCCTTGGCCGCCGCGATGCCCGCCACGCCAGAGCCGGCACCGAAGTCCAGCACGCGTTTGCCTGCGACCCATTGTGGCTGCTCGGCCAGGTAGCGGGCCATCGCCAGGCCGCTGGCCCAGCAAAAACTCCAATAGGGCGGTTCATGAAGAATGCGCCGGGTTTCCTCCGGGCTGAAGGCACGGTCCATGTTGTCGCCGTCGATCAGCCACAAGGCCAGGTCGACGCCGGGCAGTGGGCAAGCCACCAATCGCGCATCGCCCAGCAAGTCGCCCAGCGCCTGTTGCAGGTCTTGCGGTGCATTCATGGGGCTTTGACGAATTGCAGGGTGCCCAGCGCCTGGGTGGTCGGTTGGGTGATGCGCTGCTGTGGCAGGTGCAGGATCAACTGGCCCGACTGGCTGGCGCGCCCGCGCAGTTCCACCCGGGCATCGGCCGGGAAGGCATCGGGGTTGAAGCGCAGGCGAAAGGGCAGGTCCTGGTTGGTGCCGATCAGGGTGGAACTGGCGAGCAGTTGCTGCGGACGGTCCTGAATGTCGATCACCAACAGCGCCAATTCCACCTCGGCGCCGGCCGGAACGCCTTGCAGGGTGCCGCTCAATTCCCGTTGGTAGGCCGGCAGTGGCCCCAGGTCGGCAGCTTGCCGGGCTTTTTGCTGCGCCTGTTTCGGCGCGGGGCCCGAGGCGGGCGCCGTGGGTTTGGGGGCGTCGCTGCTGCACGCCATCAGCAGGCTGAAAAGACTGAGCAAAACGAGCGATCGTAACGGCATGAGTGGCTCCAGCAGGGTGAATTCGGTGAGTCTGGCGGTAAGCCCGTCTGTATACCGTAAACCCTATGGCTTGTCTTGCCAGTGGGATGCGCTACCATGGCCCTCCCTTTTTTTGTTGCCTGCCACCATGCACTGTCCCTTCTGCGGTGCCAACGACACCAAAGTCATCGACTCGCGACTGGTCGCCGAGGGCGAACAGGTCCGCCGCCGGCGCGAATGCCTGGCCTGCGGCGAACGGTTCACGACGTTCGAGACCGCTGAACTGGTGTTGCCGCGCCTGATCAAAACAGACGGCAGCCGTCAGCCGTTCGACGAAGATAAACTGCGCGCCGGCATGCAGCGCGCCCTGGAAAAACGCCCCGTGAGTGTCGAGCGCCTCGAAGCGGCGCTGGTGCACATCAAGCACAAGCTGCGGGCGACCGGCGAGCGCGAGGTCAAATCCCTGGTGGTCGGCGAACTGGTGATGGCCGAGCTGCAGAAGCTCGATGAAGTCGCCTATATCCGTTTCGCCTCGGTGTACCGGCGCTTCCAGGACTTGAACGAGTTCCGCGAAGAAATCGATCGCCTGGCCCGCGAACCGGTGAAAGAATGACCACCGCGGCGCAGCAAGCCATCCTCGACGCCCAGTACATGGCCCGTGCCCTGGAGTTGGCGCGGCGCGGTCACTACACCACGCACCCCAATCCCCGGGTCGGTTGCGTGATCGTGCGCGATGGGCAGATCGTCGGCGAAGGCTGGCACGTGCGCGCCGGTGAGCCCCACGCCGAAGTCCACGCGTTGCGCGCCGCCGGTGAAAATGCCCGGGGCGCTACCGCGTATGTGACCCTCGAACCTTGCAGCCACCATGGACGCACGCCGCCTTGTGCCGATGCGCTGGTCAATGCCGGCGTGGCGCGGGTGGTGGCCGCGATGCAGGACCCGAACCCGGAAGTCGCCGGACGCGGCTTGCAGCGACTGGCCCAGGCTGGCATCGCCACCGAAAGCGGCGTGCTGGAGGGCGAAGCGCGCAAGCTCAATGAAGGTTTCCTCAAGCGCATGGAGCACGGCCTGCCGTTCGTGCGGGTCAAGCTCGCCATGAGCCTGGACGGTCGCACCGCCATGGACAGCGGCGAAAGCCAGTGGATCACCGGCGCCGCCGCACGTTCGGCGGTGCAACGCCTGCGCGCCCAGGCCAGCGCCGTGCTGACCGGCGCCGACACGGTGCTGGCGGACAACGCCCGGCTGACCGTGCGCGCCGACGAGCTTGGGCTGGATGCCGAGCAGACCGCGCTGGTCATGAGCCGTGCGCCGCTGCGCGTACTGGTGGACGGTCGCCTGCGAGTGCCGCTCGACGCACCGTTCTTCAAGGCCGGTCCGGCGCTGGTCGCCACCTGCATGGCGGTGGAAGAACAGTACGCCAACGGTCCTGAGTGCATGCTCGTGCCTGGCGATGACGGCCAGGTCGATCTGCATCGCCTGCTGGTGGAATTGGCCGCCCGAGGCATCAACGAAGTCCTGGTAGAGGCGGGACCGCGCCTGGCCGGGGCATTTGCCCGGCAAGGGCTGGTGGACGAGTTCCAGATCTTCATGGCCGGCAAGTTTCTCGGCTCTTCGGCGCGACCGTTGCTGGACTGGCCGCTGGCGCAGATGAAAGATGCCCCGGCGCTGAAAATCACCGAAATCCGTGCCGTAGGCGATGACTGGCGAATCATCGCCGTTCCCGCCTCGCCGGCGAGCGTATAATTCCCGGCCTTCGCTCAAGCGGCGGCCTGTTCTCGAGGAGGACTCCATGTTTACCGGCATCATCGAATCCATCGGCAGTATCCGTGCACTGACCCCCAAGGGCGGCGATGTGCGGGTCCATGTCGAAACCGGCAAGCTCGACCTGAGCGACGTCAAGCTGGGCGACAGCATCGCGGTGAACGGCGTCTGCCTGACCGCTGTTGAATTGCCTGGCAACGGTTTTTTGGCGGACGTCAGCCGCGAAACCCTCGACTGCACGGCCATGAACGACCTCAAGAGCGGCAGCCCGGTCAACCTGGAAAAGGCCTTGACCCCCACCACTCGCCTGGGCGGGCACCTGGTCAGCGGCCATGTGGACGGCGTCGGCGAAGTGGTCTCGCGCACGGACAACGCCCGGGCCGTGGAATTTCGCATCCGCGCGCCAAAAGAGCTGGCCAAGTACATCGCCCATAAAGGCTCGATCACCGTCGACGGCACCAGCCTGACGGTCAACGCGGTGGATGGCGCCGAGTTCCTGCTGACGATCATTCCCCATACCCTGAGCGAAACCATCATGGCTTCGTACCGGCCCGGTCGCCGGGTCAACCTGGAAGTCGACTTGCTGGCCCGCTACCTGGAGCGCCTGTTGTTGGGCGACAAGGCCGCCGAGCCTGCAGCAGGCAACATCACCGAAAGTTTTCTGGCCGCCAACGGCTACCTCAAATCCTGACCCAAGGGGGTGCCGCGTGGCGCTCAATAGCATCGAAGAACTGGTTGAAGACATCCGCCAAGGCAAGATGGTCATCCTCATGGATGACGAAGACCGCGAGAACGAAGGCGACCTGATCATGGCCGCCGAGTGCTGCAAGGCCGAACACATCAACTTCATGGCCAAGCACGCCCGTGGCCTGATCTGCATGCCGATGTCCCGTGAACGCTGCGAATTGCTGAAGCTGCCGCTGATGGCGCCGCGCAACGGTTCCGGCTTCGGCACCAAGTTCACCGTCTCCATCGAGGCCGCCGAGGGCGTGACCACCGGCATCTCCGCCGCCGACCGCGCCCGTACCGTGCAGGCTGCCGCCGCGAAGGACGCCAAGGCCGAAGACATCGTCAGCCCGGGCCACATTTTCCCGCTGATGGCCCAGGCCGGCGGCACCCTGGCCCGCGCCGGGCACACCGAAGCGGCGTGCGACCTGGCGCGCATGGCCGGCTTCGAGCCCAGCGGCGTGATCTGCGAAGTGATGAACGACGACGGCACCATGTCCCGTCGTGCGGAACTGGAAGCCTTCGCCGCCGAACACAACATCAAGATCGGCACCATTGCCGACCTGATCCACTACCGGATGATCCACGAACGTACCGTTCAGCGGATTGCCGAGCAGCCGTTGGACAGCGAACTGGGCCAGTTCAACCTGGTGACCTACCGTGATTCGGTGGAAGGCGACGTGCACATGGCGCTGACCCTGGGCACCGTGTGCGCCGAAGAACCGACCCTGGTGCGCGTGCACAACATGGACCCGTTGCGCGACCTGCTGATGGTCAAGCAACCCGGCCGCTGGAGCCTGCGGGCCGCCATGGCCGCGGTGGCCGAGGCGGGCAGCGGCGTGGTACTGCTGCTCGGCCACCCGCTCGATGGCGACGTGTTGCTGGCGCACATCCGCGAAACCAGTGATCAGGCGGCGGTGAAAAAACCGACCACCTACAGCATCGTCGGCGCCGGTTCGCAGATCCTTCGGGACCTGGGCGTGCGTAAAATGCGCCTGATGAGCGCACCGATGAAGTTCAATGCGATATCCGGTTTCGATCTGGAAGTTGTAGAATACGTGCCCTCCGAATAATGACCTGCAGATTCCGGCATTATTGTTCACTTAAGGCTTGTTAGATCCATTTTGTGGCGAGGGAGCTTGCTCCCGCTGGGCTGCGTAGCAGCCCCTCTTGTGGGCGCTGCGCACCCAAGCGGGAGCAAGCTCCCTCGCCACGGTTCAAGTGAACGATATGGCGGGATTTCCCGGCCCTGTATTCGTGGCTAAAATCACTGAAAGAGCGCGTAAAGAACGCGCTCTGGCTCTTTAAGAGATCTGACGAATGACCCTGAAGACCATCGAAGGTACCTTCATCGCCCCTAAAGGCCGCTACGCTCTGGTAGTGGGCCGCTTCAACAGTTTCGTGGTCGAGAGCCTGGTGAGCGGTGCGGTCGATGCCCTGGTTCGCCATGGCGTGAGCGAAAGCGACATCACCATCATCCGTGCCCCTGGCGCCTTCGAAATTCCGCTGGTTGCGCAGAAAGTCGCCCAAAAAGGCGAATATGCGGCAATCATCGCCCTGGGCGCGGTCATTCGTGGCGGTACTCCGCACTTCGAATACGTGGCTGGCGAATGCACCAAGGGCCTGGCCCAGGTGTCCATGGAATTCGGCGTGCCAGTCGCTTTCGGCGTGCTGACCGTTGACTCCATCGAACAAGCCATCGAACGTTCCGGCACCAAGGCCGGTAACAAAGGCGCCGAAGCTGCCCTGTCCGCCCTGGAAATGGTCAGCCTGCTGGCGCAGTTGGAGGCCAAGTGATTAGCGACGAAAGCGATCGTTTCAACCCGCGCGATCCCAAGCCTGCCGATGCCGGCAAGCCTTCGAAAAGTGTCAAGCGTCGTGAAGCCCGTCAGCTCGCGACCCAGGCGCTGTATCAATGGCACATGGCCAAGCAATCGCTGAACGAGATCGAAGCGCAGTTTCGGGTCGACAACGATTTTACCGATGTCGACGGTGCCTATTTCCGCGAGATCCTGCACGGGGTCCCGCAGTTCAAGAGCGAAATCGACACCGCGCTGGCGCCCTGCCTGGACCTGACCATCGAAGAGCTGGATCCGGTTGAACTGGCGGTCCTGCGCCTGTCCACCTGGGAGCTGCTCAAGCGCGTCGACGTACCGTACCGCGTGGTGATCAACGAAGGGATCGAACTGGCGAAAGTCTTCGGTTCCACCGACGGTCACAAGTTCGTCAACGGCGTGCTCGACAAACTGGCCCCACGCCTGCGTGAAGCTGAAGTGAAGGCGTTCAAGCGCTGATTGGCGCTTGCGGCGCGGCGACTATGGGCGAATTCGAGCTGATTCGTAACTACTTCGCCGCCGCGCCATGCGCGCAGGGCGGCGAGGGCGTTGCGCTGGGGATCGGCGACGACTGCGCCTTGCTGGCCGTTCCTCCCGGGGAACAACTGGCTGTGTCCACCGACACCCTCGTGGCCGGTGTGCACTTTCCAGACCCTTGCGACCCATTCCTGCTCGGCCAGCGCTCGCTGGCCGTGGCGGTCAGCGACCTCGCCGCCATGGGCGCCCAACCGCTGGCCTTTACCCTTGCCCTGACCTTGCCGACGGTGACCGCCGATTGGCTGCAAGCCTATGCCCGCGGTTTGAACCAGATGGCCCAGGCCTGCGGTGTGGCGCTGGTGGGCGGGGACACCACCCGTGGCCCTTTGAGCCTGACCATGACCGTATTCGGCCGCGTACCGTCCGGCCAGGCCCTGACGCGGGGTGGCGCTCAGCCGGGCGATGTGCTCTGTGTCGGTGGCGAACTCGGCAATGCCGCGGGCGCATTGCCGCTGGTGCTCGGCCAGCGCTACGCCGAGCCGGCGGTCGCCGAGCCGCTGCTGGCGCATTATTGGTCCCCTCGACCGCAAATCCGGCTGGGCCTCGCATTGCGCGGCCGGGCGAGTGCGGCGATGGATATTTCCGATGGCTTGCTGGCTGACTGCGGGCATATCGCCCAGGCGTCGGGCGTGGCTTTGCAGGTGGAACGGGACCGTTTGCCGCTGTCCAAGGCTTTAGTGGCCTTCCTCGGGCGCTCGGACGCCGAACCTGCCGCCCTGAGCGGCGGTGACGACTACGTACTGCTGTTTACCGTACCGCCGGTCCGATTGTCGCTGTTGCAGGCCGAAGGCGTGCCGATCCATGTGATAGGTCGTGTCGCCGAGGGGCAGGGCGTCACGCTGGTCGACGGTTCAGGGCGCGACATCACCCCGCAGACACGGGGTTATCAACATTTTCGGGAGACACCGTGACAGATCATCCCAACCAGGTCCCGGCGGAGTTCGTTCCGCCCTCGGTCTGGCGTAATCCCTGGCATTTCATGGCATTCGGCTTTGGTTCGGGGACGTTGCCCAAGGCGCCGGGCACCTGGGGCTCGCTGGTTGCGCTACCCTTCATACCGTTGTGGCAGATGTTGCCGGATTGGGGCTATTGGCTGATGCTGGGCATCACCATGCTGTTCGGCTTCTGGCTGTGCGGCAAAGTGGCAGACGACCTGCGGGTCCACGACCATGAAGGCATCGTCTGGGACGAAATGGTTGGCATGTGGATCACCCTCTGGCTGGTGCCGGAAGGCTGGTATTGGCTGTTGGCGGGTTTCCTGGTGTTCCGCTTCTTCGATATCCTCAAGCCATGGCCGATCCGTTGGGTCGACCGGCATGTCCACGGAGGTGTCGGCATCATGCTCGATGATGTACTGGCCGGGGTCTTTGCCTGGCTGGCAATGCAAGGATTGGTGTGGTTCTTCACCTGAAGGAGTCAGGCATGGGCGTAAGCCGCGCACTACTGCTGTTGCTGTGCCTGGGCACCTGCCTGGGGGCAGGGGCGGACGAGTCGAAGCCGCTTCCCGGCAAGATTCGCGCAGCCAGCGAGGAGTGGGCCAATTACACCCAGGCCGATGGCAAGGGCATGGGCTGGGACATCCTGCGCGAAGTCTTCGAGCCCGCCGGGGTCAAGCTGGAAACCCGTAGCGTGCCCTACACCCGCTCGATCGGGCTGGTGCAGCGCGGGGAAATGGACGCCCAGGTCGGCGCTTACCGTGACGAGACCGAAGGCCTGCTTTATCCGCACTGGCACTACGATGTCGACCACATCTATGCCCTGGGACTGGCCTCCAAGCCGTCACCCACGTTGACGACGATCGGCAACTACCGGTTGGTGTGGATGCGCGGGTATGAGTACAACAACTACCTGCCCAATATCCGTCGTTTCAATGAGATCCACCGCGCCGTGGGTATCTTGCCGATGCTGGTCCATGATCGCGCCGATTACTACATCGATGCCTTGATGGAGGTCCAGGAGGTGCTCGCCAAGGCCGATAACCCCCAGCAATTCAAGGTCTCGCCGCTGATCAACCTGCCGTTGTACCTGGGCTTCTCCGACAATGAAACCGGGCGCGCGCTGCGGGCGTTGTTCGACCGGCGCATGGAGGTGCTGGTGAAGAGTGGCCAGCTGAAGCCGATTTTCGAGCGCTGGAAACAACCCTATCCCTTCGATGAAAACGGCAACCCGCCGAAGCCGTAATCGAACTTTTCGATGGTTATGGCCGACAATTCAGCCTGAGCGTCCTTCGGAGCGTGCTGTTACAATGCGCGTCTCTGCGAATCTTCAGTACTAGATCAGGAGCACACCGGTGCCTGTCGTTTTTGTTGCCGCTTCCAAGCTGCCAACGCCTTTTGCGCAATTCACCATGCATGGTTTTCTCGATGAAGCCACCGGCCGCGAGCACGTCGTGCTGAGCCTGGGTGATTTCGCCGACGGCGCCCCGGTACTCGGCCGCCTGCACTCCGAATGCCTGACGGGCGATGCCCTGTTCAGCCAGCGCTGCGATTGCGGTTCGCAACTCGAGGCCGCGCTGCAGGCCATCGCCCGAGAGGGGCGTGGTGTGCTGCTGTACCTGCGCCAGGAAGGTCGCGGCATTGGCCTGCTGAACAAGATCCGCGCCTATGAGTTGCAAGACGGCGGCGCCGATACCGTGGAAGCCAACGAGCGCCTCGGCTTTGCCGCCGACATGCGCGACTACAGCATCTGCCTGCCGATGCTCGAGCACCTGGGTGTGAAATCGTTGCGGTTGATGACCAACAACCCACGCAAGGTCAAGGCGCTGACCGAGATGGGCATCGAAGTGGCCGAGCGCGTGCCGCTGCACACCGGTCATAACCCCCACAACAAACTCTACCTGGCGACCAAGGCCAGCAAGCTCGATCACATGATGGGCAACGAGCACCAGGGCGAGGTAGACCGGGCGTGACGCGCGGTCAGGTTCGGCGACGGCTGTCCGTCGCCTGGTGGAAATACCTCGCGCTGGCGTTGCTGCCGTTGTTCGTGATCAACCTGGTGTTCGGCCAGGGCGAAGCGATCCTGCCGGTGCTGGCGATGCCGCTGTTCATTGCCGGCATGGCGTCGATGTTTGTCAGCCTGCGCTTCTTCGGGCCCTATAAGCAGGCCCTGATCGCCACCCAGAAAGCCCTCGATACCCCGCAAGAGCCGCAGGCGTGGATCACCCTGGCGGCGCGTCGTCGCACGGCCTTCCTGGTGGCCGGGCTGCCCGCCTGGATCGGCGCCCTCGCCGTGTTCGTGGGGTTGGAAGCCGTGCCGCTGATGCTGCTGGCGTTGTCCAGCGCGGTGCTGTTCTACCTGTATCGCATTCCGCGTCAGCTTGGCTGATCTTCAGTTCCCTATAGAACAGCTGTGGGCATACTCTGATTTTGAATTCACAACAGAATAACTGTGGGAGCAGCTTTTGTGGGAGCAAGGCTTGCTCCCACAAGGTTTTGTGGGGTTTGAAAAGTCAGAGGCCCAGCAGCTGCAAGCGCTGGCGCACTGCCGCTTCGATCCCAGCCTCGTTCAATCCGCACTCGGCCAGCATTTGCGCAGGCTTGGCGTGCTCAACGTAGACGTCCGGCAAGCCCAGGTGCAGCACGGACTTGAGGATGTTTTCCCGGGCCAGGAACTCGCTGACCGCCGCACCGGCGCCGCCCATGATGGCGTTCTCCTCGATGGTCACCAGCAAGTCATGGCCGCCGGCCATCTCGCGCACCAGGGCTTCGTCCAGGGGTTTGACGAAGCGCATGTCCACCACGGTGGCGTCCAGGGTTTGAGCGACTTTCAGGGCTTCGGCCAGTTGCACGCCGAACACCAGCAGGGCGGTCTGCTTGCCCTGGCGGCGGATTACGCCCTTGCCGATCTCGATCGGTTCGAGGTCGGTCGAGAGGGTTGCGTTCGGGCCGGTGCCGCGTGGGTAACGCACCGCCGCCGGGCCGTTGAACAAATGACCGGTGGTGAGCATCTTGCGCAGTTCGTTTTCGTCGCTCGGGGTCATCACCAGCATGCCGGGGATGCAGCGCAGGAACGATAGGTCGAAGCTGCCCGCGTGGGTCGGGCCGTCTTCGCCCACCAGGCCGGCGCGGTCGATGGCGAACAGCACGTCGAGGTTTTGCACCGCCACGTCATGGATCAATTGGTCGTAGCCGCGTTGCAGGAAGGTCGAATAGATCGCCACCACCGGTTTCGCCCCTTCGCAGGCCATGCCGGCGGCGAGGGTTACAGCGTGCTGCTCGGCAATCGCCACGTCGAAATAGCGGTGCGGGTAGCGCTCGCTGAAGGCCACCAGGTCAGAGCCTTCCTTCATGGCCGGGGTGATGCCCACCAGGCGCGGGTCAGCGGCGGCCATGTCGCACAGCCACTGGCCGAACACGCCTGAATACTTCGGCCCGCCGGCCTTTTTCGGCGCAGCAGCCGGGGCGTCCAGGGGTTCAAGCTTGGTGATGGCGTGGTAGCCGATCGGGTCGACTTCCGCCGGGGCGAAGCCTTTGCCTTTCTTGGTGACCACGTGCAGGAACTGCGGCCCCTTGAGGTCGCGCATGTTGCGCAGGGTGGCGATCAGCGTGGGCAGGTCGTGGCCGTCGATGGGGCCGATGTAGTTCCAGCCCAGCTCTTCGAACAGGGTGCCGGGCACCAGCATGCCCTTGGCGTACTCTTCGGTACGGCGGGCGATTTCCCAGGCGCCGGGCAGGCGCGACAGCACCTTCTTGCTGCCTTCGCGCATGCTGGCGTAGGTGCGGCTGGAGAGAATCTTCGCCAGGTAGTTCGACAGCCCGCCGACGTTGCGCGAGATCGACATGTCGTTGTCGTTGAGGATCACCAGCATGTTGGCGTTGACTTCCGGCGCGTGGTTCAGCGCCTCGAAGGCCATGCCCGCCGTCAGTGCGCCGTCGCCGATCACGGCAATGGCCTTGCGCTCGCTGTTCTGCAGGCGGGCGGCAATCGCCATGCCCAGGGCGGCGCTGATGGAAGTGCTGGAGTGGCCGACGCCAAAGGTGTCGTATTCGCTCTCGGAGCGCCGTGGGAACGCGGCGATGCCGTCCTTCTGGCGCAGCGTGCCCATGCGGTCGCGACGACCGGTGAGGATCTTGTGCGGGTAGGCCTGGTGCCCGACGTCCCACACCAGCCGGTCGTCCGGGGTGTCGAACACGTAATGCAACGCGATCGTCAGCTCGATGACGCCCAGTCCGGCCCCGAAGTGCCCACCGGTCTGGCCGACCGTGTAGAGCAGTTCCAGGCGCAACTCATCAGCCAGGGTTTCCAGCTCGGCTTCACCTAGCCGACGCAGGCCGTCCGGCGTGTTGGCGCGGTCCAGCAGGGGCGTGGTCGGGCGCTTGCGGGGAATCTCTTGGAACGTCGTGGGCATCAGGCGAATCGTTATAGGTATAGAAAGAGGCGGCAGTTTACCTTATGCATCGCAAGCTGCCCACGCGTTGGCCGGAACTTGGCCGATACGCAGTCTGAAGGGTTGACCCCGTATCAGCTGCGGCGTTCGACGATATAGCGCGCCAGCTCGCGCAACGGCTCGGCCGGCGCGTCAAACGGTCGCAGCGCGTCCAGGGCCTGGTCGCGCAGCTCCAGGGCGTAGGCTTTGGCAGCGTCGAGGCCGAGCAGGGCCGGGTAGGTCGGCTTGTCGCGCGCGATGTCGGCGCCCTGGCGCTTGCCCAGGGTCTGGGTATCGCTTTCCACGTCGAGGATGTCGTCCTGCACCTGGAACGCCAGGCCAATGGCCCGGGCATAGGTCTGCAGGGCTTGCAGTTGTTCAGGTGTGGCGTGGCCGCTGGCCAGGGCGCCGAGCTTGACGCTCGCCTCGATCAACGCGCCGGTCTTGTGCCGGTGCATGTATTCCAGCGCACTCTGGTCCAGCTTCAGGCCTACCGAACCCAGGTCGATGGCTTGTCCGCCCACCATTCCCGCCGGGCCTGCCGCCAGCGCCAGGGTGCTGACCATCTCCAGGCGAGTCTGCGCCGGGCAGTCGCTCAAGTTCGGGTCCAGCAGGGCGCTGAACGCCAGGCTCTGCAAGCCGTCGCCGGCGAGAATGGCGCAGGCTTCGTCGAATTGTTTGTGGGTGGTGGGCTGGCCGCGGCGCAGGTCGTCGTCGTCCATGGCCGGCAAGTCATCGTGCACCAGCGAGTAGGCGTGGATCAGCTCCAGCGCACAGGCCGCGCCATTGGCTTGCTCGGCCGCACCGCCCAGGGCTTCGCACGCGGCATAGGCCAGCAAAGGGCGTACGCGTTTGCCACCGTTCATCACGCTGTAGCGCATGGCTTCGTACAGTCGCGCCAGCTCGGGGCTCGGGGCGGTAAACAGACGATCCAGTGCAGCATTGACCCGGGCCTGGCTGCTGGCCTGATAAGCGCCGATCATTCAGGCTGTTCCGCGTCGAATGGTTCTTCGGTCAGCTCGCCGTCGCGTTCGAGCAGCAATTGCACCTTCTGCTCGGCCTGGGCCAGCGCCGCCTGGCAGTCGCGAGTCAAGCCGATACCCTGCTCGAAAGCGGTCAGCGAGTCTTCCAGCGACAGTTCGCCGTTCTCCAGTCGCTCGACCAGCGTTTGCAGGTCGGCCAGAGATTGTTCGAAATCCAGTGCAGCTTTTTTGCGGGCCATGGCGGCTATTCCGGTTGCTTGTTAAACCGGCGCGACACTAGCAGACATGGGGGGTTGGGGCAAATCAGGGGGGGCTGGATCGAAGCCGGGCGGATGGCTTGCTCTTGTGGCGAGGGAGCTTGCTCCCGCTGGCGCGCGCAGCGGCCCCCCCAAGCTGGCCCCATGGCATGTCAGACGAAATGCGCCCAGCTTTGATGGGGCTGCTGCGCAGTCCAGCGGGAGCAAGCTCCCTCGCCACAGGGTATTCAGTCAGTGGGATAACTGATTCGGTAGCGGGTGCTGCGCCCGCCACCGGGCATCCGTTCCAGGCAACCCTTCTCCAGCAGCTCCGCCAGATGGCGCGTGGCCGTGGCCTTGGAGACCTTGGCCACAGCCTGGTATTGAGCGGCGCTGATGCCGTGCTCGAAGCCTCTTTCGCCGCCATCGAGCAACCGGTTCAGCACTTTGCTCTGTTCGGGGGTGAATATCGACGCGCGATGGGCCTGCCAGAATCGCGTCTTGCCCAGGACGCTTTCGATCTGCGTCATCGCTTTCTGCAAACTGCGCAACAGCGTCTGTAGGAACCAGGTCAGCCAATCGGTGATATCCAGCGTGGCTTTCTGACTGCTTTCGAGGATCCGGTAATAGCCGGCACGGTCGTCCAGGATGCTCACGGACATCGCATAGAAACGAATCGCCTGGGCCTCGCCCTGGGCCAACGCCAAGTCGGTCAGGGTGCGCGTCAGGCGGCCATTGCCGTCGTCGAACGGGTGCAGGGTCACGAACCAGAAATGCGCGATACCGGCGCGCAGCAATGGATCGAGGCCGGCCCGGTGGCGGCTGGCTTCGAACCAGTCGATGAACGCTTGCAGTTGGTGCTCAAGGCCTTGCCGGGGTGGCGCCTGGAAATGAACGGTGGGGCGGTCCAGCCTGCCAGAGACCACTTGCATCGGTTCGTCACCGCGCAACGCCCCCACGCGGATCTGTCGATGGGCGAGGCCATCCGCGTGCTCGGGAAACAGCCATTCATGCCATTCCAGCAGGCGCTCGAATGTCATGGGTTGGTGGTAGTGCCGCGTCGCGTCCAGCAACAGGTTTGCCAACCCTTCGCTGCGTTGGCTGACCGCGGTGTCATCGACGTGTTCGAGGCCCAGGCGGCGAGCCAGGGATGAACGCACCGAGCTGACATTCAATTGCTCCCCTTCGATGGCCGAAGAGGTCACGATGTTCTGCAGCAGGGCGTCCAATTCGTTCTGGGCACTGAGCGAAGCCGTGACCGCGCCCGTCATGCCGAGCAACCGACCCTGGGTTTGCACGCATTCGCGCAACAGTGGGGCCAATGCTTCAGCTTGCCAATGAAAGTCGGGCCAATCGGGCTGTTGCCAGATCCAGTGAGCGCTCATATGTCTGTCCAAAAGATGGATGAGCCGAATACTAACGCTATTCGGCTCATTCCGTGAGCCGAATAAACGCTCTATTCGGCTCACACCACCCCCAGTACGTGATTTCCCACACAGAATCGCGTGTTCCCCGATTGTTAATAATTGGCCGAATCGCTAACCTTCGCGCCATCTACAGCCCCTATATGGCGGGCTCTCGGACGAAACCTGATAAATGACAAGAATGCGCCGGAGGATGGGCGCCAGGTTGCGTTGTGCATGGCAGGAGGCATACATGCGTTTTCTTTCATTGTTGATCGCGTTGGCCGTCGCGCCGCTGGCCTGGGCGCAGCCTTCGGCCGAGCTGTCGGAGCCGGTCGGTGGCTGGCGCTACAGTGGTCTGCTTGATCGCACGGAAAACCCGCAAGTGGCCTACCCCACGCCACCGATCGACCGTGGTGTGCAGCGCAACCGCACGATGATCGAAGGCCGGCTCAAGGCCATGGGCACGGTTCGGCCGCCCCATAGCCTGGCCGTCAACGGCAACCCGCTCAATCTCTACACCGACGACGAGGGGCGGTTCGCCCGGCCTTACGCGTTCGGCGCCGGCTCCAACAGCGTCGAAGTGCGCAGCTCCGAAGGCCAGTCCCTCAAGCGCGTGCAATTCTATGAAGCCAACAACCTGCGCACCCCCGCGCAGATCCGCGTGGTGCTGGGCTGGGATGACCCCAAGGCCGAGCTGGACCTGCACATCATCACGCCCGACGGCCAGCATGCGTTCTTCGGCCATCCCGCGCTGAGCAACGGTGGCGGCCTCGACCCGGATGGCGTCGACGGCCCCGGCCCCGAAATGTTCACCATGACCGCGCCGATGCACGGCACCTACCTGGTCTACGTGAACTATTGGGGCAACTACGGCAGCGGCGGCTACAACTTTGACGAGACCAGCAACGACAACGAGGTGATCACCTCGCAGATCAACCTGGTGCTCAACGAAAACACCGTCGATGAAAAACGCGAAACCTTTGTCGTGCCCCTGCGCGCCATCGGCGATCTGTTGCTGGTCAAGACTTTCAACTACTAAGTATCCGCTCCACGGATGAACAGGCCCTTGTGAATATGAGCGACAACACTGCTTCCCCGACCACGCCGACACCTGTCGCTAAACCTGCGCGCCGCTGGCCGGCGCTGCTGATCGGGCTGTGCCTGGCGGCCGGTGTGGCCGCCGGATTGGGCTGGTTCATGACCAAGCCCAAGGCCCCGCCCACGGCGCTGGCGCTGGAGAAGCTCGGCCTGAGCCGGCCTGATGGCCTGCTCGAAGCCCATTCCCTGAGCCAGTTGCCCAAGGACCTGTTGGCCGTGCCGTTCCTCAAGGCCACGCTCACCGAAGACTTCGTCTTCTACTATGAGACCCACGCCGACCGTCTCGGGTTGATGGGTAGCCTGCGCCGGATCATCTACGAGCATGACCTCAAGCTGCAGGACAGCCTGATCGAGGAACTGCTCGACCAGCCGGCCGATGTCGCCCTGTGGCGCGGTGCCGACGGTCGTCTCAAGGACTTCCTGCTGGTGATGGATCGCGGCGGGCTGGCCAAGGTGCTGGAACCGCTGGCGAAAGTCGCGCTGGACGATACGCAACTGAGCAAGCTCAGCGACCTGAAAGTCGCGGGTGATGAAGTCGCGCTTTACCAATTGAGCTACAACGCCAGCAAATCGCTGGTCTTCGCTTCCCACGGCGACAAGCTGGTGGTGTTGTCCAACCCGGCGAAACTCTATGACCCGGCCAACGGCCCGTCGGACGAACGCGGCAGCGTGTCGACGACCGCCCTGGCGGCCTTGCTCAACGGCGACAAGCTGTTCCCCGAAGCCTTCGGCCTGCCGCCCAAGGCGCCGGAGGTCAAGCAACGTATTTCGGTCAACGCCAATGTGCTGGCCATGGGGTACCAGCGTTTCATCCCGAACTTCGCCGGGCTGCGCTTCGACATGGACGACAAGGGCTGGCACAGCTTCCTGGCCATGGACGAGCTGGAAAACCAACCGGACTTCGACTTCAAACCGATCTGGCAAGCCATGCCCATGGGCGCCAGTGCCTGCGTCGCCTTGCCGTTGGCCGCAGAACCCCAGAAGCCGCTGCTGGTGAAACTCGGCGCCGACGAAAAAGCCGCCCAGGCCATGGTCGACCATGTGGCCGGCGCGGCGGGCCTGTGCTGGTACGCCGATTCGCGGCTGTACACGCCGCTGCTGGTGGCGAGCCTGAACGAAGACGACGGCAAGCTCGACGCCGACCTGGGCAAACTGTTCGGCTCGATGGTGGGCGCTTATGAAAACAATGCCGCCGAGCACGTGTTCCCGGTCGTCGAGAAGCAGGAAGGCGCGATGCACCAATGGCAGCGCCAGGTGAGCTCCAACTTCGGCCCGTACCTGGCCAAGGACTCGCTGCAACCGGACGCCATCACCGGCAAGGCCTTCCTGCGCGTCAGCCTGGCGCGTCATGGTTCGACCCTGCTGTTCTCCCTTGACGACAAACTGGTGGACAAGGCCCTCGGCACGCTCGACAAGCGCTTCCCACCGATGGCTGACGTGGTGCCCAAGGATGTGCTGATGCCGATCTATTTCGGCCCCGATTCCATGGCGCAACTGATGCAGCACGAAACCCTCGACAGCCTGCCCCAGGACATGGAGCCGGTGTTCTACAACGCCGCGCAAACCTACCTGATCCCGAAACTGCGCACCCTGGGTGGCTATGGCAAGTATGCCTTGACGTTGCCGGCCGGCAGCGAGCCGGACGGGCACTGGCAGTGGCTGCCACTGGAATGGAAAGCGCTGTGACCGGACTGATCCGCAATCCCGGATGGGCGCTGTTGCTGGCACTGCTGTGGGGCGGGCCGGCGCTGGCCGTCGAGACGTCGCCTGCCGTCGTGGCGAAGCCATCCGTTGATACGCCGCCGCTGGATGTGCAGCAATCCCAGGTCTTTCGGGCCTGGTTCGTGCGCATCGCCGAGGAACAACTGACCAAAGGCCCGAGCCCGCGCTGGTATCAGCAGGATTGCGCCGGCCTGGTGCGGTTTGCCGCCAACGAGGCGCTGAAGGTCCACGACGATAAGTGGCTGCGCAGCAATGGCCTGTCCAACCGCTACCTGCCGCCGGAGCTTGAGCTCAGTGACGCCCAGCGGCGCCTGGCCCAGCAATGGCAACAGGGCGGCGGCAAGATCGGCCCCTACGTCAACGCCATCAAGCTGATCCAGTTCAACAGTCGCCTGGTGGGCCGCGACGTGGCCCAGGCCCGTCCCGGCGACCTGATGTTCTTCGACCAGGGCGACGACCAGCACCTGATGATCTGGATGGGCCGCTACATCGCCTATCACACCGGCACCACAACCCCTACCGACAACGGCATGCGCTCCGCAAGCCTGCAACAACTCATGAACTGGAAGGACACCCGATGGATACCCGACGCAGCCAACCCCAACTTCATCGGCGTCTATCGACTCAACTTTCTCTCCCAATGACCGGTGCCCGCATGCTGCGCTTGTGTTCAAAACTACCCCTGCTGTTTGCCTTGTTGCTGGCACCTGTCGTCAATGCCGAAGACACGGTGGAACCCAGCGGCTATATGCCGGTGTCCGGTGAAAGCTTCTTCCTGCTGGCCGACAGCAGCTTTGCCAGCGATGAGCAGGCCATGGTCCGCCTCGAAGCGCCGGGCCGTGACTATCGTCGCTTCCGCATGGAGCCGTACGGCGGTGCCGATATCCGCGTCTATCGCATCGAAAAACCGCTGGACTTCCTCAAGCGCCAGAAGAACCTGCACCGCGTGGTCAGCGACGGCCAGTTCAAGGGCGAAGGCCTGTCGAACACCCTCGCGTACTTGTGGGACAACTGGTACCGCAAATCCCGTCGAGTGATGCAACGGGCGTTCTCCTATGAGTCGCGCCAGCAAGTCACCGAAGAGGTGCCGGAACTGAAGGTCGGCGACGCCCTGGTCGCCCCGACCCCGTATGACGCGCCGGCGCAGTTCGCCCTGATCCCGGGCCTGCCGGTGGTCAGCCAGTTCCGTTATCCGCTGTGGCAAGCCAAACCGATCCAGCCGCCGGCAGGCGTCGACCTGGCCGGTTCGTCCAGTGAATTCGTCAGCGTCGCGCCGGGCAACGTCTATGTACCGCTGGGCCAGCTGAAGCCGGGCCTGTACCTGGTGGAAGCGCTGATCGGCAAGTACCGCGCGACCACCATGGTCTTCGTCTCCAACACCGTGGCGGTGAGCAAGATTGCCGGCGACGAGCTGCTGGTCTGGGCCGCACGCAAGCATGAAGGGCGTTCGGTGCCCAAGGTCAACGTGCTGTGGACCGACGGCCTGGGCGTGATGAGCAGCGGTGCCACCGACGACGATGGCCTGTTGAGCCTCAAGCACGTCAGCCCGGAGCGTTCGTTCGTCATCGGCGAAGACGAGGAGGGCGGCGTCTTCGTCTCCGAGAACTTCTACTACGACAGCGAAATCTACGATACCAAGCTCTATGCCTTCACCGACCGACCGCTGTACCGGCCGGGGGATTGGGTCTCGCTGAAAATCGTCGGCCGTGAGTTCAAGAATGCCCGCGACTCGGTGCAACCGGCCGCCGCCGACGTCAACGTCAGCGTGCTGGACGCCACCGGCACCGCATTGCAAACCCTGGCGCTGAAACTCGATTCCAAGTCCGGCACCCAAGGTCGCTTCCAGCTGCCGGAAAACGCCGTGGCCGGTGGTTATGAGCTGCGCTTTAGCTACAAGGATCAGCTCTATAGCAGCGCTTTCCGCGTGGCCGAATACATCAAGCCGCATTTTGAAATCGCCCTGAACCTGGCCAAGCAGGACTACCGCACGGGCGAGCCGGTCAAGGGCAACCTGGTGCTGCTGTACCCGGACGGCAAGCCGGTGGTCAACGCCACTGTCAGCCTGAGCCTGCGCGCCCAGCAGCTGTCGATGGTGGATAACGAGCTGCAATACCTGGGGCAATTCCCGGTCGAGCTGACCAGCAGCGAAGTGACCACCGATGACAAGGGCAACGCGACCCTCGACCTGCCGGCCGCCGACAAACCGAGCCGCTACACCCTCACCGTGTTTGCCAGCGATGGCGCGGCGTATCGGGTCAAGACCACCAAGGAAATCCTCATCGACCGCGGCGCGGCGAACTTCCGCCTGAGCGCGCCCCAGCGCTTCAGCGCCGTCGGCCAGAAGGTAGCATTCAGCTACGTCAATGAAGGCAGCAACGAGCAAGCCAAGGCCGTGGCACCGGGCAGCTACGCCTGGGTACGGCTGGAAGACCAGAGCAAGGGCGAGGGCAAGCTGGCCGCCAAGGACAAGGGCTTCAGCCTGACCTTCGACCGCCCCGGTACCTACAACCTGACGCTCAAGGACGAACACGGCCGCGTCATCGGCGCCGCCGCGCACGCGGTGACCGGTGAAGGCGTCAAGGCCGTGCCGGGCACCGTCGAGATCGTGCTCGACAAGCCGCAATACAAGGCTGGCGACGAAGCCCTGGCCCTGATCACGTTCCCGGAGCCGCTCAGCGACGCGCTGCTGTCCCTTGAACGCGACAAGGTCGAGGCCACGGCGCTGCTGTCCAAGGGCGGTGACTGGCTGAAGATGGAGAAACTCAGCGAGACCCAATACCGCGCGCGCATCCCGGTGAAGGACAAGTTCGCACCGAACCTGACCTTCTCCGTGCTGTACACCAAGGGTGGCCAGTACAGCTTCCAGAACGCCGGCATCAAGGTGGTGACACCGCAGATCGACGTGGGCATCGTCACGGATAAACCCACCTATCGGCCGGGCGACACGGTGACCGTGGACCTGAGCACCCAGTTCGCTGGCAAGGCCGTTCCGGCGCACCTGAGTGTCAGCGTCGTGGACGAAATGGTCTACGCCCTGCAACCGGAAGTGGCGCCGACCATCGACCAGTTCTTCTATCACCCGCGCCGCAACAACGTGCGCACCAGTGCCAGCCTGTCGTTCATCAGCTACGACGTGGCGCTGCCAGGCAGCCCCGGTGCACCGGGCAAGGCCAACCGCAGCGAACGTGGGGTCAAGGTGCTGGAACGGCCGCGTCGCGAAGACGTCGACACCGCCGCCTGGCAACCGGAGCTGGTCACCGATGCCAGTGGCAAGGTCCGTTTCACCTTCAAGATGCCGGACTCGCTGACCCGCTGGCGCATCACCGCCCGGGCGATTGCCGACGACGGCCAGGTGGGCCAGAAGAAGCAATTCATTGCCTCGGAAAAACCGCTGTACCTGAAGTGGAGCGGCCCGACCCGCTTCCGTACCGGCGACAAGCCGCAACTGGGCCTGTTCGCTTTCAGCCAGTCGGAAAAACCGCTGAAGGCCGAACTGGTGATCCGCTACGCCGGTGCCGAGCAGCGCGTGGTGGCGGACCTGAAGAACGGCATCAACTACGTGGCGCTGCCGGCCCTGGCCTTGAGCAGCGGCGACCTGAGCGTGCAGTTGCAATTGAACGGTGAAACCCAGGACACCCTGGCGGTGAGCCTGAGTGCCAGCGGCAATGGTTGGCAAGTCACCCAGAGCCAGCGCCTCGACGTGGCGGGTGGCGACACACCGCTGAGCCTGCCGGCTGACGCCAGCGATGTGCGCCTGCGCCTGGACGACAGCCCGCAAGCGCTGTTCCGTTCGGCACTGGATGACCTGCTGGGTTATCCGTACGGCGGCGTCGAGCAGACCGTCAGCCAATTGCTGCCGTTGAGCATTGCTTATCCGACCCTGGCGTCGAACCCGCAGGTGCGCGACCGCTTGCGCCTGATCATGCAAAACAGCCGCTTGCGCCTGGTGCAGATGGCCGGTCCGTCGGCGAGCTTCACCTGGTGGGGGCAGGACGGCGAGCCGGATGCCTTCCTCACCGCGTACGCCTATTACGCCGACTGGCACGCCAGCAAGGTCCTGGACGTGAACCTGCCGCCGGAACACTGGCAGCGGGTACTGGAGGTCTACGCCAAGCAGGCCGGCGATACGCCGCTGCTGCAACGTGCCTTGATCCTGTCGTTCGCCAAGCAGATGCAATTGCCGGTGAACACCTTGCTCAGTGGCCTGATGGATGACCTGGCGAAGGCCAGCGAAGACAGCAGCGAGAGCGTGACCGACAATGGCGAAGACAGCCTGGTCATGAACGCACCGGATTCGGCCCTTGGCCTGGCCAGTGCCCGAGTCCTGACGGCGTCCCTGGCGAAACAGGCGAAGGTGCCGTTGCCGGCGGCCTTCAGCCGTCAACTGGACGCTGCGCAGCAGCAACTGGATGTCAGCTCGCAGCCGTTCGTCGAAGCCCTGGTGCTGTCGTTGCAAACCTTCGACCAGGCACGCGCCACGGCGCTGCTGGAACGCGTACTGCCGCAACAGTCCACGCTGGAACGGGCCCTGGCCCTGACCTGGCTGCAACACAGCATCGAACAGGCCGCGCCGGCCGTGGCCCTGGCACCGGGCGAAGGCTGGAAAGCCAAGCAAGGTGCTAGCGGCGAAACCTACTGGCAATGGCAAGGCGCGCAGCTGCCGACGATGCTGACCCTCAGCGGTGCCCAGGAACGTCCGCTGCAAGCGGCGCTGAGTTTCCGCAGCCAGCAACCGCCCGTGACGCCGATGGCCGTGTCCATCACCCGTCGCCTGTCGCGGCTGGTGCCAGGTGACGAGGCCTTCACCTTCAAGCTCGAAGCCGTGGGCAACAAGCCGTTGTCCAGCGACAGCCTGTACCTGGATGAAGTGATCCTCAACAGCAAAGCGCCAACGCCGCTGCGCTACGGCATGCTGGAAGTGCCGTTGCCGCCGGGTGCCGACGTGGAACGCACCACCTGGGGCATCCAGCTGCAAGGCAAGGCCGACAGCGAACCGACCTCCCTGGAAAGGGCGCGTTTCGAGCCGGGTCAGATGGCTTATGCGGTGCCGGTGGATGCCCTGAGCGGCGAGCTGCGCCTGCGTCACCTGGTGCGCTTCTCCCAGAAAGGCCAGTTCAACCTGCCGCCGGTGCGCTTCACCCAGGTCTACGCGCCGCAGCATCAGGCCCAGGAACAGAAACCAGCGCTCGGTCAGGTCACGGTCAACTGATATGCGCAGGCCTTGGGTCTGGTGGTGGTTGTGCTTGATTCCTGCGCTGGCAACAGCGCAGGAGGAGCCGTTGCGCCTGGCCTTCGACGGCCAGTTGCTGCGGGTCAGCCAGACCCAAGTGCTGGATCGCCAGCCGCTGCCGGACTCCCTGCAAGCGCCACTGGGCAGTGTGTGGAAGCTGTTCGTCTATGCCTGGCTGGTGGACACCGATGCCCGCGAGCCGGCCTACGAATGTCGCGGTGAATCGAAAGAAGAGGTCTACTGCTGCACGGCTGGGCAGAGCATCGGACGTGACCAGGCCTTGGTGAAATCCTGCGGCTTGTACTTCGAGCCGCAGCGGCTCGGGCTGTCGGCCAGTCACTGGCGTGATTACTGGCAGGCCCGCCAGGCGCCGGCGTGGCTGGCGGACCTGTCGAACTTGCAACCGCAGACGCAAGTGCCCGTCGCGCAACTGCTCAAGGCCCTGGGCACGCTGCCGGGCCAGGACCAGGCGCGCCGGGTCCTGCTGGACGTGGTGCTCAGCGCGGCGGACGGGCGTCTGGTCGGTGAATTGGGCAGTCGCCTGCGGGTCAAGACCTGGAGTTGGCTGGGTGATCAGGGGCCCGCGTCCCGCCAGGGCGGTTTCGCCGGTTGGCTGGTGGACGGCACGCCGGTGTGGGCCGGGGGCCGTGGCACCAGCCAGCAGGTGCTGAAGGTGTACGGCAATGGTTTGGCGACGGCTTTGCCGTCCCGCTGGCCGGCGGAAACCGGGCGTTGTGTGGAAGTCGGCCTGTTTGCCCGCTATCCCTGGCAACGGGTGATGGCGGGCGACCGTCCGGCTACGCCGGGGCAGTTGCGCGGCGATTACCGCGTCGAGTTCACCAACGGTAACCAACTGGACATTCACAGCGACGGCGAACTGTTCCTGTTGCCGGGCAAGTTGGTGGCGCGCTTGGATCGCGAGGAGTACGTCGCCCGGGTTTTGCAGCGTGAAGCCAAGGCCGAGCCTGCCGAAGCCGCCAAGGCGTTGGCCGTGGCGATCCGCACCTACCTGCTGCAAAACGCCCAGCGCAACGGCGACTGCCTGAGTATCGACGACAGCAGCCATCGCCAGCGCGTCGCGCCACGCCCGGCTGCGCCGGAAACTCGCGCCATTGCCGCCTGGACCAGCGACCTGGTCCTGGCCGGCACCGACGTCACTTACCACTCCGACCAACCTGGCCCGGACAAACTGTCCTGGGCCCAAGCGGTGGAGCAAGCCAATGCTGGCCAACGCTACGACGCGATCCTGCTGCACGCCTATCCGCGCGCCAGCCTCAGCCGCTGGGACAACCCGGTGGCGGCTTGCGAAGCGCTGCCCGGCGCCCAGGATTGGCTGCTCAAGCAACGTCGCGGTTGGCGTGAACGGCTGGAAAGGGAAGTGGGTTACAACGAACTCAGCGCGTTCGCCGTCTGCCGCCTGGCCTTTGGCCGGCCTTACGTCGATCGCGAACGCCAGCGCATCTATGTGCGCGGCGTGCTGACGCTCCAGGATCGCCTGGACCTGACGCACGAATATCTGCACCTGGCCTTCGAAGCTCACCCCAACGGCCAGGATGAAAACTATATCGAAGGGCTCGCCCGTCACCTTTTGTTGGAATAGACCATGACACTCCGTTATCCCCAGGTCTTGTTGCTGCTTTGCGCCCTGACCGCGTTGCCACCGGCCATGGCCGCCAACGGCGTCACCATTGACACCCCGATCGGCGGTTGGCGCAGCGGGGCGCCGGGCGGCGAAGACGAAAACTTCAGCCAGACCGTCAACTACCCGGCCTCCTCGGTCAACACGCCGGTGGGCCAGGCCAGCACGGCCCGGATCACCGGCCAGATCAAAGGTGCGCCCAAGGACAACGAGCCAGGCAAACTCATTGTCAATGGCGTGAGCATGCCCTTGAAGGTCGATGAGGAAGGTCGCTTCGACCGGCCGTTCTCGTTCCCCAACGGCAGCAACAGCGTTGAAGTGCGCAGCGCCGATGGCACGCAGCGCCATCGCACGCAGTTCCTCAACGCCCGCGGCGGCGCGACCCCGGCCAAGCTGCGCGTCCTGCTGACCTGGGACAGCGACGGCACCGACCTGGACCTGCACCTCATCACCCCCGACGGCGCCCACATCTGGTACGGCGACCGCGTCGCCCCCAACGGCGCCGCGCTCGACGTCGACGTCACCACTGGCTACGGCCCGGAAATCTTCGCCATGCCCGCGCCGATCAAAGGCCAGTACCTGGTGTACGTGAACTACTACGGCGGCGGCTATCGCTATTCGGACGACAGCGAGGAAGGCGAGGGCAGTGGCGAACAGGCGCAACAAGCCCTGACCACCGCGCAAGTCACCGTGATCACCGAAGAAGGCACGCCCAGCGAAAAAATGGAAACCTTCGTGGTGCCGATGCGGGCGGTGGGCGAGCTGACGTTGGTCAAGAGCTTCAGTTACCCATAGGCCTCCATCGACACATTCAACATCACGGCCAGCCGGCCCACCGCCATCGCGAGCAGGCTCGCTCCCACAGAAGTCCCGGGTGAACGCAAAATTCATGATCATCCCCAAACCCTGTGGGAGCTGAGCTTGCTCGCGATAGCGTCGGCACATCCAGCACCACTGCCAACTGACCCTCCGCCATCGCGAGCAAGCTTAGCTCCCACAGAAGTCCCGGGTGAACGCAAAATTCATGATCATCCCAAAATCCTGTGGGAGCTGAGCTTGCTCGCGATGGCGGAGGCACATCCAACATCGCTGCCAACTGACCCACCGTTATCGCGAGCAAGCTTAGCTCCCACAGGGTCATCGGGCGACCGCGAAAAAAAACTCACGCGTGAGCTATTGTGAGGTTTGAAAAGTACCTGTAGTGTTTCTCACGCGTGAGTTTTTCACAGTGAGGTCAGCACCATGCAAAGCAGCTCTCCATCAGACCCACCTGTCGGGTCTGCTACCGAATCAACGAGCCGTAAGGGAGAGCGCTCGAAATCCCCCGCGAAAAAGCCGTCGAGCTTCTACATGAAGCAGATGCGCGCGGGCTTGAGTGCCGCCGGGTATGTGAAACACGAGACTTGGGTGCTTCCCGAAAACCGAAGCCTGCTCAAGCAGATGGAGAAACAGCTACGCCAACCGATTCTGGCTGGCTCATTCATGTCGGAGGATTACATGAGCGCAGGTAACAACTGGAACATCGACCGTCTCTACAGCGCCCTTCAGGCCCTGGACGAAGTGGTTGCGAACGACATCACTCTCTCCCTCGTCCAAGGCTCCGAGTCCAGCATCAAGCTGGAAATGAACGATTTCGGCGGCCTGCCGATTTACATCGCCGTGGTGGGCGACCAGATCATCGTCGACACCGTCCTGGTGGATGTCGAGTCGATCAACGACGTGGCGGCCTTCAATGACGCCGTGTTGCGCAGCCGGGAGATGTTCCCGCTGTCCTCGATCGGCATCGAGTCCATGCCCAACGGGCAAGTCGTCTACAACATGTTCGGTGCCCTGAGCGCCGATTCCAGCCTGACCAACGTCGTGACCGAGGTCAAAACCCTCGTCGACAACGTCCAGCGCGCCAGCGAAGCCTTCGAACGCTTCTTTATCTAAACACCGAACAGGAGCAGTCCAATGACTCAGTCCATCTGGAGCAAATTGTTCACCGCCCTGCGTGGTGGTGCCAGCGAAGTCGGCGAAGCCATCGTCGACCAACAGGCCTTGCGCATCCTCGACCAGGAAATCCGCGACGCCGACAACGCCCTGGCCAGCGCCAAGCGCGAGCTGGTCACCATCATGGCCAAGCACAAGCTGGCGACCGATCGCGTCGGCGAATACAACGCCAAGATCAAGGACCTGGAAGCCAAGGCCCTGGCCGCCATCCAGGCCAACCGTGAAGACCTGGCGCTGGAAGTGGCCGAAGCCATTTCGACCCTGACCAACGAACTGGACGCCGAGCAGAAGCACGCGACCGAATTCGGTGGTTACGCCGACAACATGCGCAAGGACATCACCAAGGCCGAAAGCCGCATCAAGAGCCTGCGTCAGCAAGTGGACATGGCCAAGGCGCGCGAGAGCGTACAGAAAGCCCAGGTCAGCGCCTCGATCGCCAGCGGCGGCGCCAACGGCAAGCTGGAAACCGCGGTCGGCACCCTCAACCGCCTGCAAGCCAAGCAGCAACAACGCGCGGCCGAACTGCAAGCCCAGGACGAACTGGCCGAAGCCTCGACCGGCAACGATCTGGAACGCAAGCTGCGCGAAGCCGGCATCACGCCGAACGAAGGCAGCGCCAATGCGATCCTGGAGCGGCTGAAGAAAAAATCGGCTGAGTAATCGGTACGCGCTGATCAGTGAAAGCCAGGCACAGTCCTTGTGGCAAGGGGACGTGTGGGAGCAAAGCTTGCTCGCGATGAAGACACCTGGGGCTTTGAAAGACCGCGTCGCCTTCATCGCGGGCAAGCCTTGCTCCCACAGAAATGCAATGTGCCACAGGTACTGTGCCTGGCCTGCTTGCTCATCGGATTTAATTGTGGCGAAGGGACTTTTATCCACGCCCCACAGCAGGTTTAATGCTGTCCGGCCACTACGCTCCAGCCCGCAGACGCCAGAGCGATGATGCCGCCAGGAACAAAGCCCCACGGAGTCAGGGACGAAATGTCGATTTTCCTTTTGTTGCGTGCCTACGCTTCGTCGTTCTTCCACCGGTTCGGTTGGGCGGGCCTGGCCATGGCGTTGGGCGTGCACCTGGCAACCGCCTGGATCGGGCTGGTGCTGCTGGGCGAGCAACACCTCATCGCGGCCGCCACATTCACCTACTTTTACCTCACCACCACGCTCACTGTCGGCTACGGCGATCTTGCGCCACAGACCGCGGCGGGACGCATTTTCGTGGCCACCTGGGTCATGCTCGGGGGCATTGCGCTGCTGACGGCGGCCATCGGCAAAACCACCAGCAGCGTCATCGACGTATGGAGAAAAGGCATGAAGGGCAAAGGCGATTTC
The DNA here is from genome assembly GCF_057809015.1 of Pseudomonas sp. FG6. Lineage (NCBI taxonomy): Bacteria > Pseudomonadati > Pseudomonadota > Gammaproteobacteria > Pseudomonadales > Pseudomonadaceae > Pseudomonas > Pseudomonas sp. FG6. The sequence continues at coordinate 97,499 of NZ_JBMDJD010000006.1, read as the reverse complement.
ACCGGCAAGGTGGGCCACACCGTGCTTATCGGTTGGGAGGGCACGTCCAGCGAGCGTGTCATCGAACTGCTGCTGCAAGACGAAACCTCCAACGACAACCTGATCGTGATTTGTGACTGCGGCCTCGAAGAAAACCCGATGCCGGGCAAGGCCAGCTTCATCAAGGGCGACAGCCTGTCCTCCGTCGCGCTGTTGCAACGTGCCGGTGTGCCGGGTGCCGAGCGCGTGCTGGTGCGAACCCACTCCGACGACCTGACCCTGGCCACCGTGCTGGCGATCAATCAACTGAGCCCTGCCGGGCATGTGGTCGCCCACTTCAACGACAGTGAAATCGCCGCCCTCGCCAGCGCCTATGCGCCGAGCCTGGAGTGCACCTCAAGCATGGCCATCGAGATGCTGGTGCGCGCTTCCCAGGATCCGGGCTCGTCCGTGGTCATCAACGAACTGCTCTGCGTCGGCCAAGGCGCCACCCAGTACCTGATGAAACTGCCCGAGGCGTTCGAAGCCACGTTCGGCGACCTGTACGCGCGGATGAAAGAGCAGCACAACGCTACACTCATCGGCTATCGCGCCAAGGGTGACCTCCACCCGTCGATCAACCCGCCCGGCGCCACCCGTGTCGTGGGCGGTGAACTCTTCTACATCGCTTCCACGCGTCTCAAGGACATCTGCCATGGGCTGGTTTAAACAACTGATGGGCCTCGAGGCCCCGAACGCGAACCCAACCGCCAGCAGCGGCACGCCCATCAGCGGGCCGCTGGGCCTGGCCTCCGGCAAACAGGTCACGTTCGATGCCACGCTCAAATTGCTGCTCGACGGCAACAGCGCCGTGATCATCCCGGGCTCCCAGCAGATCTGGAGCCTCGGCGTGGTTGATCTCGGGCAGTCGAACTGGCTGTCGCGCTGCTACATGAACGACGAGGACTACTGGCTGCAAGTGCACACCAGCGGCGACGTCGCCGGGCAGGTCGAGTCGGTCATCCTGTTCAACTACCAGAGCTACGTCACGATCAACAGTGAAGCGGAGTTGCGCCGCTTGGCCGGCCCCGAAAGCCTGATCGGCCTGCCGACCTACACCCACAACGGCGTCGAGTACACCCGCGAATGGGGCACCGAGACCGGCCAGACCGAGCTGGTGGCGATGAGCGAGCGGGTGAGCAATCCGGACGAGTCCTACAGCATCGAGCACCATTCGATGCTCTACGCGCGCGACACCGGCCTGACCGATCGCCGGGAATTCTTGCTGTTCTCCGTCGAAGAGGACGCCGAAGGCACCGTCAGCTTGAGCACTTCGCTGGGCATTTCGCTGTACACCACCGACCTGAACACATTTTGAAAAAGGAACACGTCCATGCTTGAAGCGCTCTCCATTTCCCTGAACAAGGCCGCGGTGTTCGGCTTCGTCCTGTACATCCTCGGCGCTGCGGTGCTGTTCGCGCTGTTCCAGTTCATCTACATCCATGTCACGCCCCACAAAGAGCTCGAACTGATCCGCTCGGGCAACGTGGCCGCGGCCATCGCCCTGAGCGGTGCCCTCATTGGCTTCGCCATCCCGGCGAGCAACGTGATCGCCTATTCGGTCAACCTCCTCGACTTCGTGGTCTGGGCCGTGATCGCCGCGTTCGTCCAACTGCTGGCCTTCCTGGTGACCAGCCTGGTGCTCAAGGGCGCTTCCGAGCGCATCAAGAAGGGTGAAATCGCCGCCGGCATCTACATCGCCGCCGTGGCCATCAGTGTCGGTCTGTTGAACGCCGCCTGCATGACGCCTTCCCAGAACTGATTGCGCCACGGAGATCCCGATGAAACGAAGCAAGTACGTCCAGCTTTCGCTGGCTGCGTCGGTCGCCCTGGCGATATCCGGCTGCGGGCCAACGGAAAAAACCTACAGGTTGCAGAAGAAATACAACTTCCAGTCCGTCCAGCAATGTGTCGATGAAAAGCTGCCGGTGGACATTTGCGCCGACGCCTACATGACCGCCATGGCCGAGCACCGCCGTATCGCGCCGGTGTACGACAGCCAGGCCGATTGCGACGCCGACTTTGTCGCCGACTGGTGCCAGCAAGACTCCGCCGGCAAGTTCATTCCCAAGCTGGGCGGCTTCGAGCTGAGTGCCGATGGCGAGGTCACCCAATCCCAGGTGGACGCCGCCCGGGCCCAATTGCCGGCCTCGGAAGCGAACACCGGCGGCTCAGGCTTCAGCAACCTGCTGACCGGCATGCTGATCGGCAACATGCTGAGCGGCAACCGCAACAGCTATTACGCCGAGCCGGTCTACCGCTACCGTGATGATCGCGGCGACTTCGGGTCCTCGACCCTCAGCCAGCGCGTCTCGCGAGGCACGACGTTCACCAAGTCCAACCAAGCGCGATACGGCGGCTACACCGACGCCATCAAGACCAGCAGCAAGCCGATCTCCGTTGCCTCCTCCACGTCTCGTGGCGGTTTCGGCAGCAAGGCCAGCGCCCGCAGCGGTTGGGGCGGTTCGAGCAGCTTCGGCGGCTGAGGAACACGCCCATGAAGAAGATCCAATGCGCCGAGCGTCATGATTGGAAACAGACCGCCGAGAGCCTCGGCTTTATGTTCCACACCATCGACGGTGAACCCTATTGGGACGAGCGCGCGTACTACCAGTTCACGCTCAAGCAGATCGAGGACGACCTCGAAGACCCGACCAACGAGCTCCATGAGATGTGCATGGACCTGGTGGCCAGGGTGGTGCAGAGCGAGGAACTGCTGGAGCGCCTGAGCATTCCCGCGCCGTACTTCGACCTGGTGCGCACGTCCTGGCTCGAAGGCCATCCGCACCTGTACGGGCGCATGGATTTCTCCTACAACGGCAACGGCCCGGCCAAGCTGTTGGAGCTCAACTACGACACGCCGACCAGTCTGTACGAGGCGGCGGCGTTCCAGTGGGGCTGGCTGGAGCAATGCATCGAGCGCGGCCTGCTGCCGGCCCATGTGGACCAGTTCAACAGCATCGACACCAAGCTGCACCAGGCGTTTGCCCAGCTGCAACTGACGAAGCCTTTTTACTTCGCGTCGATGAAAGACTCGGTGGAAGACAAGGGCACCACGGACTACCTGCGCCTGATCGCGGAAAAAGTCGGCATCGAGTCGCGGCACATCGACATCGAAGACATCGGCCTCAACAGCGAAGGGCGTTTCGTCGACCTGGAGGAACGCTGGATTCCCCACCTGTTCAAGCTGCACGCCTGGGAATTCATCTTCCACGAACCGTTCGGCGAGGCGATTGCCCAGAGCGACACGCAGTTTTTCGAGCCGGCCTGGAAGTCGATCATCTCCAACAAAGGCATCCTGCCGTTGTTGTGGGAGTTCCACAAAGGCCACCCGAACCTGCTCGCGGCGCAGGTGGACCGCGACACGAGCAAAGCGGTGCCCAAAGGCTGGGTGCGCAAGCCGTACTTTTCCCGGGAAGGGGCGAACATCGAGCTACAGACCGCTGACGGTGTGATCGTCAAGGAAGACGGCCCCTACACCGACGCCCCGTTCATCCTCCAGGAACTCGCGCCCCTGCCGCGTTTTGGCGACAGTTACACGCTGATTGGCTCTTGGGTCATCGGCGACCAGGCCGCCGGCATTGGCGTGCGGGAAGACAACAGCCTGATCACCAAGGATTCCAGCCGGTTCTTGCCGCATTTGATCCTGGATTGATTGCTAAGTCCCACAGGGTGTACCCCTGTGGGAGCAAGGCTTGCCCGCGATGAGGGCGATGCGGTCTTTCTGACTGACCGAGGTGGCTGCTTCGCGAGCAAGCTTTGCTCCCACAGGGACTGGTGCTTACCTGCCCCCAGGGTGTGTTTCCATAGGTTCAGGTGTTCGCCAAGGACATTTTCAGGTCCACCAGTACCGCACCAAATGAAAGAAAATCGGCGCGGCGAAGCATACCGAGTCCAGGCGGTCGAGCATGCCGCCGTGGCCTTCGATCATGTGGCCCCAATCCTTCACCCCACGGTCGCGCTTGATCGCCGACATGACGATGCCGCCGGCAAAGCCGAGCAGGTTGATCAGCAAGGCGATGAGGAACGACTGCCACGGATTGAACGGCGTGATCCACCACAACGCGCCGCCGATCAGCGAGGCGAGGAAGATGCCGCCGGCAAAACCTTCCACGGTTTTTGAGGGTGACAGGTTTGGCGCGATCTTGTGCTTGCCGAACAACTTGCCGCACACGTACTGCAACACATCCGACAACTGCACCACGATCACCAGGTAGGCGATCAACAACAGGTTGCGCCCTTCGAACCCGGCGATGTCCAACGTCAGCAGTGCCGGTACGAAAGAGATGCAGAACACCGCGATCATCAGCCCCCACTGGACCTTGGAAGCACGCTCCAGGAAGTGCGTGCTGTCGCCGCCCAGGGACGCCAGGATCGGCAGTAGCAGGAACACATACACCGGGATGAAAATCGAAAACAGCCCGTACCAGTCGTAGTAGATCAGCAGGTATTGCAGCGGCAGCGCCAGGTAGAACGCGGCCACCAGCGCCGGGTAGTCACTGCGTCGTGTCGGGGTCAGGGTCAAAAATTCCCGCAGGGCGTAGAACGACACCGCGTAGAACAACAGGATGACCGCCGCGTTACCGAGCCAGAACGCGACGCCGATCACCAGCACCATGATCCACCAGGCATTGATCCGCGCGTTGAGGTTGTCGATGACCGAGTTCGGCTCGCCTCGGGTTTTCAACTTGAGAATGAAACCGACCAGCGAAGCCAGCACCAGAATCGCGCCGATCCCGCCAAACAACATCAGGGTATATCGATCCATGTCAAACGTGCTCCGGGGCCAGTGCCAGCAGCGCGGCGCGGCTGCGTTCTAGAAATTGCTCTTTGCTTTCGCCTTCTTCGATGCACAGCGGCGCGCCGAAACTGGTGGTGCACAACAGCGGCAGGGGCAGCACACGGCCCTTGGGCATGACGCGGTTGAGGTTGGCGATCCACACCGGGATCACCTCGACCTCGGGGTGGTTTTTCATCAAGTGATAGATTCCGCTCTTGAACGGCAGCAAGCCCTCGTCCGGGTTACGCGTGCCTTCGGGGAAGATGATCAGCGAGTCGCCGTTTTCCAGCGCTTCGAGCATCGGCTGCAAAGGGTTATAGGACGGGTCCTTGCGCTCACGGTCCACCAGCACACCGTTGAACACCCGGTTGATGATGTAGCGGCGCAGCGGACTGCTCTGCCAGTAATCGGCCCCCGCGACCGGGCGGGTGAGCTTGCGCAGCGCCGGCGGCAAAGAGGCCCAGAGCAGGACGAAATCCCCGTGGCTGCTGTGGTTGGCAAAGTAGATCCGCTGCACCGGCTTCGGCGCACAGCCGAGCCACAGGCTGCGAGCGCCCGTGACCATGCGGGCGGCGGAGGTGATGAGGTGGGCGACCGCGGGTTCTAGCATGAGGATTCCTTGTCCAATGAAACTCGGGGGTTAGCCATTTTTGATGGCTGATCAATATTTGAGCTGACAAACAACTGATGGCTGAAACAAATAGCTGTGGCTAACAAATACCTGTTGGCTGACAAGTACCAGTTGGTTTACCGATAACTTTGACTGACAACTACCTGTTGGTTGACTACTACCTATTGGCTGACAACTACCTATTGGCTGACAACTACCTATTGGCTGACAACTACCTGTGGCGAGGGAGCTTGCTCCCGCTGGGCTGCGAAGCAGCCCCAAAACCAGCACTGCGGTGTGTCAGATGGATTGCATCCAGCTTTAGAAGGGGCCGCTTCGCAGCCCAGCGGGAGCAAGCTCCCTCGCCACAAAAAAACCTAGCCACACAAAAAACTAGGCACAAAAAACCTAACCACAAAAAACTTATCCGGAAGCGATTAGCCACGGGCTGGCGAGGATAAAGCCCAGCACCAACACAACCTGCACGCCCACCAGCCACACTTGCCTGCGCAACAACGCCAGCGCCCCCTGTCGGCGCTCGGTCCAGGGCCGGCCGGCGCGTCCAGGCGGTTGCAGGCCGAGGGCGGCGAGGGCCTGGTCCAAGGCCTGGGTGCGTTCGGCCAGCGATTGTGTGCCCTCGGCCACGCGCTGAAACAGATCGGCATCGAAAGCCACCCGAAATGCCCAGTACTTTTCCAACACCCCAAGCACCAACAGCACCGCGCTCAACGCCACCAGCCACGGGGCATTCACCCCGACCAGCCATGGCCCCAAACCCAGCAGCGCCGCCAGCAACGTCAGCCCGGTGGACAACTGGTCCAGCGCATGCCCACGGCGCAACAGGCTCGCCACGCTGTGGAGCTCCATGTCACTGCTCATGGGCAAGGCCTTGGGCGAACTGCGCCAGCGCTTCACGGTGTGCGGCATGCAAGACAATGTGCGGGCGCGCACGTTTGATCTGCACGATCGCCGCATCGACGCTCGCCGCCCGGCCGCTGTGCAACAACCAGGCAATCACGGCCGTGGCACTGCGCGAATAGCCCAAGGCGCAGCAAACCAGCAGCGGTCCTTGCTGGCGCAGGCGCTCGATAAATTGCGCAGCCCTCAGGCACTGCTCAGGTGTAGGGGCCGTCAGGTCGAGCACTGGCAACGAACGATAGGCGATGGCTGTGCTGTCCGCCGACAACTCGGCGCAAAGGTCGAGCACGCCGGTAAACGCGCTGTCTTTCAACTCCAGCGGCGTGGGAATTCGCCCGAGCCAGACGCCATCCACCACCTCATCCGGCTGCGGATGCTGGCGCGTCCACCAGCGGGAATTGATCCACGCCGCCGCCAGGTACGGCGCCAGCAACCAACGCGCCGCCGGGCTCAACCGGCCATCTTCGCGCTTCTGGAAACCGTCGGCGCCGAACGCCAGGTAATTCAGCGCCACCATGAGCACCGCCACGGCCGGCCAGATCAGCCACAGCCAGGCGCCGCCCCAGGCAAACGCCGGAATGAACATCGCCGCCGCGCCCAAGCCATAACGCAAGGCCAGGCGCCGACGGGCAGGGTCTGTCGCCAGGCGCGCACTCAGCAGCGGGCTCGACCGATCCAGCGGCCACAACCAGACACATAGCCAACCGGCCAATGCGCCCGTGGGCAGGTCAATAAAGTGATGTTGATAAGTGGTCAGCACCGACACGCCAATCAGCGCGAACCAAACGTGCATCAACCCACGCCAGATTCCCCGCAAGTGTCGCTGATAGCAGACCCAGAGGATCACCAGCAGCGCGATGTGCAGCGACGGCGCCTGGTTGAACGGCTTGTCGAAGCCGGCCAGCACCTCGAATAGCCAACCGAACACGCCGTCCATCTCGGGCCGGGGGAAGGTGAAGCGCAGGGGCCAGAGCAGGAAGCAACTGACCGCGATCACCTGGGCCGTGAGCAGGCGCAAGGCGTGGCGCTTGAGTTCTTCACGGCTGCTGGGCAACAACAGCGACAGACCGTAGAGCAGGTCGATCGACCAATAGGGCACGATCGTCCAGGCCATGAACGGTATGTGGCTTTCCCAGCCGAACACCAACGTGCCGACGTCGTCGCGCTGGGCAGTGACCCAGGTGGCGAAGCCGTAGGTGGTGAAGAACAGCGGCGCCAGCAACAGCAGCCACAGCACCGCCGGTTTCAGCAGTGCGGGCTCGCGGGCCGGGGCGATGACGGCGCTCATCACTGCACTCGCTGCGCCAGCGAAACGCTGAAGATGCCCCATTCATCGACCCGCAGGGTGATCTTGCGAAAGCCTGCCGCCTCCACCAGTTGATCCATTTCCGCCTGGGTACGCCGACGCATCACCCAGGCTTGCCCGGCGCGGTGGCTGGTGAGGGCGCGGGCGATCAGCTCCAGTTGCGGGTGCCACGGTTGGCCGGTGTAGATCAGGAAACCGCCGGGCTCTACCGCCTCGGCCAGGCCGGCGAGGGAGTTGCCGACCATCTGGTTGTCGGCGAACAGCTCGTACAGGCCGGACACCACCGCGAGGGTCGGTTTCGGGTCGAGGGCGGCCAGGTCCTGGCGATCGAAGGCGTCGCCCTTGACGAAGCGTGCGATGTCGCCCAGGCCTTTTTCAACGATCAACGCGCTGCCGTCGCGCACGTTGATGTCGCTGTAGTCGCGCAGCAGGATCGATTCGGGCAGCGGATTGACGCCGTGCAGCGCTTCGAGAATGTAGCGGCCATGGCCGGCGGCGATGTCGACGATGCGCACCTCGCGGTTCGCTTCGCGCAGCTTGCCCATCGCCAGGCGCAGCAACTCCTCGACGTTCAGCTTGCGCTGGCGAATGCCGCGCCAGCCGATGGAGTTCAGGTAGTTCTTGTCGATCATCCGCCCCAGCGCCGAGGTGCCGGTGGGGATGTTGCGGTAGACGTAATCCAGGGTGCTGCCGGAGTCGAAGCCGGTGTCGAAGCCCAGCTTGACCCCGTCCGACATCGTGCTGCCAAAGCGCATGCTGGCGCGGGTCATGCGCCAGTACAGGTCACACGGCGAATTGTGCGGCAGCGGCGTGGCCAGGGATTCGGCTTCGGCGCAGGTCGCGCCCAGGCGATCGGCCTCCAGCAGGGAAGGGCGCTCCAGCGGGCGGGCAAAGTTTTGCAGGATGAAGCGACGAGCGCTGGCGATGGCCGGCGCGCGGTTTTTTTCGCCGAGGGTGTCGTGGAAGAACCCTGGCAGGATGTGTTTTTCCTTGTGCAGGCTGCCCAGGCGTTCGAAGAACTGCTCCTGGGGTTTGCGGTGCACCACGAAGTCCGAACCGGAGATCAGCAGTTGCGTCGGCACCTGGATCGCCTGGGCATCGGCCACCACCCGGTCGGCGGCTTCGTAGAGGCCCAGCAGCACGTTCACCGAAATGGCCTTGGTGATCAGCGGATCGCTGTCGTAGGACGCCACGCGCTCCGGGTCATGGCTGAGGAATTTCGCCTTGACGTAGCTGTTGACGAAAAAGTTGCCGCGAAACTTGCGCATCAGCGCCAGGCCCTGGCGGGCGAAGGGCACGTAGAGCTTGACCTTGAACGCCGGCGACGCCAGCACCAGCGAACGGATGCGCGGCGCGTAGTCGTGGACCCAGGTGGACGCGATCACCGCGCCGACGCTCTGGGCGATCACGGCGATGTTCGGCTCGTCGATCTGGTGCTTGGCGCCGATGTGGTCGCAGAAGGTCTGCACGTCCCGCGCGCTGGTGGCGAAGCTCGGGCTGTCGCCACGCTCGCCGGGAGACTTGCCATGGCCGCGTGCGTCCCAGGCAAAGAAGTCGAAGCCGGGCAGGTCCAGCTCGTCCACCAGGTGGGCGATGCGCCCGGAGTGTTCGTGACCACGGTGAAACAGCAACACCGCCTGGCGCGGCTCGGCCGGATCTTGCGTGACGGCAGGCCAGTGCCGGTAGAACAACTCCACGCCATCATGGGTGGTGAACGTCAATTCCTGGGCTTCGCGCATTGCAACTTCCTTATGCTGAGTGAGCGTTATTCTTCACTTGGGCCAAACCCTGGCGAACCCGGTTGACCAAGGTATAAACCAGCAGGGCGGCCATCACCGCCATCACCCCGTTGACCCAACCGGCTCCGAGCCAACCCAGGGCAATACCGGTGGCCAACACGCCACACACGAAGGCCCGATCACTCTTGCCCATGGGCCCGTCATAGCGCCGAGAAGCCCCGACCATCGCCCCCAAGACGCCTGCGTATTCGCTGAACAACGCCAACAGGGTGACCGACAACACGAGCAACAGGCTGGTATCGGGAATCAGGGCAAAAGGCAGGATCAAGGCCGCGTCGGCGATGATATCGCATAGCTCATTGAGGTAGGCGCCCAGATGCGATTGTTGGCCAAACTCCCGGGCCAGCATGCCGTCCACGGCATTGAGCGCCATGCGCAGGAACATCCAGGCCGGCACCAGGGCGAACACCCAGGCGTGGCTGGCGAACGCCGCGACGGCCACGCCCACCAACACCGAGACAACCCCGGCGAGCAGCGTGACTTGATTGGCGGTGACGCCCTTGTCATAGAGCCGCTGGACCGTGGGCCGAAGCAGGTTTTGGAAGGCGGGTTTGAGTTGGTAAATGGAGGGCATTGCGGTGGCGTCTCCTGGCCGGATTCAGAGGGTGCGTCGTGCAGGTGCGAGATTACGACAGGTTGGGGGATTGCTGGCGGGTATTTATCGAGAATGCGCGCGGGTCGGCATCTGCGAGAGCCACATAACTCAAGAAACACACAATTCAAGAGTCCCCCGGAACCCTGTGGCGAGGGAGCTTGCTCCCGCTGGGGTGCGAAGCACCCCCCAAAACCAGGCACTGCGCAGTGTCAGGCTGATCGCATTTGACTGATCGGGGCTGCTGCGCACCCCTGCGGGAGCAAGCTCCCTCGCCACAATGAGTCATGCAGCTCTGACTGTGATCACCAGCTCCCGCCTCAATCCAGCCATTAAAAAAACCAGCCCTTTGGCACCGATAACATCGTTTCTCGGCGTCGGGGCTTTTCCCTATATTGGCCGTCAGATCCGGTGGATGGCTCAACATCCACGCCTTCAGCGTGAGTAGTCGCAATGAACAATAAACCTGACAGCACAGGGCTTGATAACGCAGGAGCAGCCACCCGGGCGGTGTGGGGGGGGGAGCAGGTCAGGCACCCCTACAACGCCACGCAAACCCCCATCGTCGCCAGCGCTGCATACGGTTACGACGACATCGACGTCTGGTACGACGTCGCCTTGGGCAAGGCCCCCGGTTTTATCTACAGCCGCATGAGCAACCCGACCGTCGAGACCCTCGAAGCCAAGATCCGCGAACTGGAAATGGCCGAGTCCGCCGTGGCTTTCAGCAGCGGCATGGCGGCCATCAGCAGCGTGCTCTACACCTTCCTGGCCCAGGGCGATCGCGTGGTGTCGACCAAGGACAGCTACGGCGGCACCAACAAGATTTTCGAAGAGTTCCTGCCGCGTACCGGCGTGACCGTGACCTTGTGCGAGGCCTTCGATCACGACGACATCGAGCGCGAAATCGCCAAGGGCTGCCAGGTGCTGTACCTGGAAACCCCCACCAACCCGACCCTGAAGATCCTCGACATCCCGCGCTTGGTGGCAGCGGCCAAGCGCGTGGGCGCCCTGGTGGTGGCGGACAACACCTTTGCCACGCCGCTCAACCAGAACCCCCTGGCCTTGGGCGTGGACGTAGTGATCCACAGCGCCACCAAGTTCCTCAGCGGCCACGGCGATGTGCTCGGCGGCCTGGTGTGCGGCAGCGAAGCCTTGATGAGCAAGGTGCGTCACTACCGCGAAATCAACGGCGCCAGCCTCGACCCGTTCTCGGCCTACATGATCATTCGTGGCATGAAGACCCTGGTGCTGCGCATGCGCCAGCAACAACACAGCGCCCGGGCCCTGGCGGAGTTCCTCTGCACCGAGCCGCTGGTGGAGTCGGTCAATTACCCGGGCTTGCCCACTCACCCGAATCACGCCGTGGCGTGTGCGCAGATGTCCGGTTTCGGCGCCATCGTCAGCTTTGTCCTGGTCGGTGGCATGGACACCGTCAAGCTGCTCCTGCCGCGCCTGCGCTTCGCCCATTGCGCCGGCAACCTGGGTGCGGTGGAAACCATCTACGGCCCGGCCCGCACCACCAGTCATGTCGAGAACACCTTGGAAGAGCGCCTGGCCCTGGGCATTTCCGAAGGGCTGGTGCGGGTGTCGGTCGGCATCGAAGACACCGACGACCTGCTGGACGACCTGAAACAGGCCTTCGCCTTCGTCAAGAAAACCCTCAATCCGCAACGCAATGAAACGCCCGTTGAAACAGCAAACTGAAGTCTGAAAGTTGATACCCCACCACAAGGCCGTGTGTGGGGCGTTCATGAAATAGGAATAATAATAAAACCGAGTGGCGACGTACTTTACTCTGCCTGGCAACTTGTCGCGGACGTTGATGCGCGCCCCATTACTTTCATGAGAACAACCATGTCCATAAAAGAACAACAACGTGATTCAAGTTCCGGCTTTAAACAGGAAATGCAGACACGGCATATCGTCATGTTGGCGTTGGGCGGTGTCATCGGTACCGGACTGTTCCTCACCTCGGGCTACACCGTTAACCAGGCCGGCCCACTGGGGGCGGTGATCGCTTACATCATCGGCGCGCTGATGGTCTACATGGTGATGATGTGCCTGGGCGAACTGGCGGTGCAGATGCCGGAAACCGGTTCGTTCAGCACCTACGCCACGCGTTTTCTCGGGCCGGGCACCGGCTACACCGTGGCCTGGTTGTACTGGCTGACGTGGACGGTCGCCATCGGTTCTGAATTCACCGCCGCGGGCATCCTGATGACCCGCTGGTTTCCCGACACCCCCGTGTGGATCTGGAGCGCCCTGTTCGCCGGCTTTGTCTTCCTGACCAACGTGGTGTCGGTGCGCTTGTTCGCCGAGACCGAATTCTGGTTGTCGCTGGTCAAGGTCGTGACTGTGGTGGTGTTCTTGCTGATCGGTGGCGGGGCGATTCTCGGCCTGCTGCACATCGACCAGGCCCACAGCATCGGGCTGGGCAACTTCACTCGCGAAGGGCTGTTTCCTACTGGCTTCATGCCGATTGCCATGACGCTGCTGGCGGTTTCCTTCGCGTTCTCCGGCACTGAACTGATCGGCATTGCCGCCGGCGAAACCAAAGACCCGCAGCGCAACGTGCCACGGGCCATCCGCACCACCGTGCTGCGCCTGGCGGTGTTCTTCGTCGGGACCATTTTTGTCCTGGCGACCTTGTTGCCCCGCGAACAGGCCGGGCTGGTGGAAAGCCCCTTCGTCACCGTGTTCACCTACATCGGCATCCCATACTCGGCCGACATCATGAACTTCGTGATCATCAGCGCCTTGTTGTCGGCGGCCAACTCCGGGTTGTACGCCGCGTCGCGGATGCTCTGGACCCTCAGCGACCAGGGCCACCTGCCCAAGCAATTCTCGGCCCTGACCCGCCTGGGCACGCCGCTCAACGCGATCATCGTCAGCATGGCCGGTGGCGCCGCCTCGTTGCTCAGCAGCGTGTTCGCCGCCGACACCATCTACCTGGCGCTGGTGTCGATCTCCGGGTTGGCCGTGGTGGTGGTGTGGATGAGCATTGCCGCGAGCCAGATCGGTTTCCGTCGTCACTACGTGGCCAACGGCGGCGACATTCGCGACCTCAAGTTCCGCGTGCGGGGTTATCCGTGGGTGCCGCTGGGCGCGCTGGTATGCTGCAGCCTGGCGTGTGTCGGGATCGCCTTCGACCCTGAACAGCGGGTGGCGCTGTACTTCGGCGTGCCCTTCATCGCCTGGTGTTATTTCGTGTATTTCATTACCCGCAAGGGCCGCCAGCAACGCTTGTCGGTCGCGGCCCTGGCGCAACCGTCCAGCTGAAGGCGGGGCAGGTGCGCTCGGTGGCGTAATGCGTTCATCTAAGGTATTCGACAACCCTGTGGCGAGGGAGCTTGCTCCCGCTGGGCCGGGCTGGCGCTCCAGCGCGAAGCGGCCCCAGAACCGACCGGATGCGGAACACCAGACGCACCGCATTTGCCGGTTCGCGACTGCTTCGCAGCCGAGCGGGAGCAAGCTCCCTCGCCACTGGAGTCAAACAAACCGTAAGTGAACAACATTACGCTCGGTGGCGGGGGTTTAAAGGTCAAGACTATGAAACAAAAGCCATTACCGCCATTGAACTGGTTGCGGGCATTCGAGGTGTCTGCCCGCTGCCTGAACTTCACCCACGCCGCCGATGAACTGTTCTTGACCCAGGGCGCGGTCAGCCAGCAGATCCGCCAACTGGAAAGCCACCTCGGCGTCGCGCTGTTCAAGCGCCTGCCGCGTGGGCTGGGCTTGACCGAGGAGGGCCAGGCGTATCTGCCGGTGGTGCAGGACGCGATCACGCGACTGGCGGTGGGCACCAACGAGATTTTCGGCCAGCACAAGCGCCGGCCGATCAAGGTGCGTGGCAGCCTGGCGTTTTTCGTGCACTGGCTGGCGCCGAAGCTGGTGGATTTTCGTCAGGCCCATCCGCACGTCGACATCCGCTACATCAGCAACATCTGGGTCAAGGAACTGGACGGCGAAGACGACCTGGAGATCCGCTGGGGCCACGGTCATTGGCCCGGCCTGGTGTCGCAGCGCCTGACCTGGGACACCTTGTTCCCGGTCTGCGCGCCGGACCTGTTGGCGAGTTTGAAGACACCGGCCGACGTGGCGAAGCATCCGTTGTTGCACGTGCTGGGCTACGAAGAAGGCTGGGGTTACTGGTTGAACATGGTCGGTGCGGACTCGGTGGACTCCTCGACCGGCATGCAGTTCGACACGCTGGTGTGCACCTTGCGCATGGCCGAGCTGGGACTGGGCATCGCCCTGGCCCGGTCGTCGATGGTGGACGACCTGCTGGCGCACGGACGGCTGGTCGAACCCTTCACCCAGCGCATCGAAGCCAGCGAATCGTTCTACCTGGTGCGCAGTTCGGGCGCCGACCAGCACCCAGACGCGGTCATGTTTTCCACCTGGCTGGTCGAGCAGGCGCACCGTTTCAAATGATGGATTTTCTATGAGTGACGGGAGCCAACCATGCGCTACGTAAGTACCCGGAATTCGGCCGTGCAGGTCGATTTCGAAAAGGTCGTGTTGTCTGCCATCGCCGAGGACGGCGGGTTGTTCGTCCCGGTCGAACTGCCGCAGTTCGAGCCCCAGGAAATGGCCAACTGGTCGACTTTGTCCTATGACGAACTGGCCTATCGCGTGATGAGTCCGTTCGTGGGCGAGGCGATTCCCGAGGCCGACTTCAAGCGCATCCTCAAGGAGGCGGGCAGCCAGTTCAGCCATCGCTCGCTGGCGCCCCTGCACCAGGTGGATCGCAACGAATGGGTCCTGGAACTGTTCCATGGCCCGACCCGCTCCTCGAAGGATTTTGCCGCGCAGTTGCAGGCGCGGCTGGTGCAATACTTCCTGCGCAAAACCGCCCGGCGCGCCGTGGTGATCGGTGTCACCAACGGCGACACCGGCTTGGCGGCCATCGAGGCCTTCAAGCACTGCGAAGAAACCGACGTGGTGGTGATCTACCCCGAGGCCGGCGTCCCGCAAGCACAGCTCCAGGCACTGCAAGCGACGGCGCATCCGCGGGTTCATCAAGTGGCCGTCGCGGGCAGCTTCGACGAGTGCCAGACCTTGGTCACTCAACTGTTCCGGCAGCACGAAGCGATCAGTTTCAACTCCAGTAATTGGGTCAGCGTCATGGCCCAACTGGTGTTTTATTTCCACGCCGTGTTGCAATTGGGCGGCGCGCAAAGGCCGATCGGTTTCAGTGTGCCGGCGGCGAGTTTTGCCGAGGTCTACACCGGCTACATCGCGCAGAAGATGGGCTTGCCGATCACCCAGATGATCGTGGCGACCAACCAGAACGATGCGCTGCACCAGTTCTTCTTGAAAAACCATTATTCGCGGCTGCGCGCCAGCAAGACCCTGTCGCCGGCCATGGACCTGTCGATCTTCTCCAACCTGGAGCGGTTTTTGTGGGAACTCTACGGGCACGACGACCAGGCGGTGAGCGCGCTGATGCGCACCTTCGAAACCAGCGGCGAAATGACCATCGCCAACGAGTTCTGGTTGCAGGCGCGGATGATCATCGACTCCTACGCGGTCAGCGATGAACAGACGCTTAACGAAATCACCTCGCTGTACCGCGACACCGGCTACGTCATCGACCCCCACACCGCCACCGGCGTGCTCGCGGCGCGCCTGTACCGGCGCAGCCTGGTGGCACCGATGGTGACCTTGGGCGAGATATCACCGGCCAAGTCGGCGCAGTTGCTCGGCGAGTTGGGCATCGGCATCGCCGCCCCACAGCCGCCGGTTTCGGCGCAGGGCCCGGCGTTGATCCAGCGCATCCAGCCGGACGATGTCCGTGCTCTCCATCAACTGCTCGGCGCCCTGTAACAGGAGGCTCACATGAAGCGAATCCTCGACCCCCTCGACGAGCGCATCATCGCCGAACTGCGCCTCAACGCCCGCGCCGCCCACGCCGAGTTGGCGGCGAAGGTCAACCTCTCGCGCAACGCCGTGCGCCAACGCATCGAACGCCTCGAACGCGACGGCGCCATCCAGGGTTACACCGTCCGCACCGGAGAGGGTGCACACGCCTCGTCGAGCATCAACGCCGTGATCTTCGTCTACCGCTACGACCGCATGCGCGGCGCCGAAGTGCTGCAAGCCCTGCAGGCCATGCCGGAAGTGCAACAGTGCGACGTGATGAGCGGCGAATTCGACCTGATGCTCCGCGTCGGCGCCGCCAACCCTGAGCGCGTGCACAAAGTCTGGAAAGACATCGCCGCCTTGCCCGGGGTGGAAAACACCGTGACTTCGTTTGTGTTGTCGTCGGTGGTTTAGGCACGCTATCCGCCACAACAGTGAACCCTGTGGCGAGGGAGCTTGCTCCCGCTGGGCTGCGTAGCAGCCCCAATACCATCCACAGCGGTGTGTCAGGTTGATCGAGTTGATCTTGCTGGGGGGCTGCTTTGCAGCCCAGCGGGGATAAATCCCCTCGCCACAAATAGACCCCGTCAAGCCAACCAGCCAAGCCAACCCATGTTGGCTTTTTTCATGCCTGTCGCTTTGCCCACCCCCTGGTCAAACCGCCCAAAAAATAGAGCAAATTGGCATATTTCACTGCCAAGCCCACCCCCCTAACCTAGATCCCAACAAGCTCTACACCCCAATCCCCCGGATCAAGGACATAACAAAAATGACTGAATACAAACTGGCGCTGGTCGGCTTCGGCGGTGTGAACCGGGCATTGGCTCAACTGATTGCCGAGCGCAATCAGCAGTGGAAAACCGAACTGGGCTTTACCCTGAAAATCGTCGGCGTGACCGACCTGTTCCTCGGTTCGGTGATGGACCGCCACGGCCTCGACGCTGCGTCGCTGGCCAAACTGCCCGCCACCAAAGGCGCCATGGCCCAACTGCCTGGCGGCACCGTCGACGCCCTCAACGAAGCCGTGATCAAAGACTGCGGCGCCGACATCATCGCCGAAGCCACCTTCACCAACCCGGTGGACGGCGAGCCAGCCACCTCGTTCTGCCGCTGGGCCCTGGAGCGCGGCAAGCACGTGGTCACCACCAACAAAGGCCCCATCGCCCTGCACGGCGCCGAGCTCAAAGCCCTGGCCCAACGCAACAACGTCGCCTTCGAATACGAAGGTTCGGTGATGAGCGGCACCCCGGTCATTCGCCTGGCCAAACAATCCCTGGCCGGCAGCTCGATCACCGGTTTCGAAGGCATCCTCAACGGCACCTCCAACTTCGTCCTGAGCGCCATGGAAGGTGGCCTCGGGTTCGCCGAAGCCGTCAAGCAGGCCCAAGCCCTGGGCTACGCCGAAGCCGACCCGACGGCCGACGTCGAAGGCCATGACGTGCGCCTCAAAGTGGTGATCCTCGCCAACGAACTGCTGGACGCCAAACTCACCGTCAGCGACGTCGCCTGCAAAGGCATCTCCGCCATCAGCCTCGACGACATCGAAAAAGCCCGGCAAAACGGCGCACGCTGGAAACTCATCGGCGCCGCCATGCGCCAGGCCGACGGCTCCATCAGCGCCAGCGTCGAACCACGCCTGCTGAACAACGCCCACCCACTGGCGAGCATCAGCGGCGCCACCAACGCCGTGTCGTTCACCAGCGAACTGCTGGGCGCCGTGACCGTCTCCGGCCCGGGCGCAGGTCGCACCGAAACCGCCTTCGCACTGCTGTCCGACATCATCAGCATCCACCAATCGGCAACCCGCAAACAGGAGCACACCCTGTGAACGTCTCGCGCCTGGCCCTGGCGGTCGTCGAACCGCTTATCGAAGTCCTCAACCCATTTGACGGCACCGTCGTCGGCGCCGTCGCGGATGTCTGCGCCTCCGAAGTCCCACACCTGCTCGAAACCGGTCGCAGCGGCGCGCGCACCTGCGCCGCACTGCCGCGTCATCGCCGCGCAAGCATCCTCGAACAAGCGGCGCTGAACGTCGAACGCGACGCCAAGGCCTTCGCCCGGCTGATCGTCGACGAAGCCGGCAAGACCCTCAAACAGGCCGAAAAAGAAGTCAAACGCTGCGTCAACACCCTCAAGCTCTCCGCCGAAGAAGCCAAGCGCAACGCCGGCGAAATCGTCCCGTTCGACGCCTACGAAGGCGCCGCGTCGCGCCAAGGCTGGTTCACCCGCGAACCCCTGGGCCTGATCGTCGCCATCACCCCCTACAACGACCCGCTGAACCTGGTCGCCCACAAACTCGGCCCGGCCATCGCCGGCGGCAACGCGGTGATCCTCAAACCGTCCGAGCTGGCGCCGCTGTCGGCCCTCAAACTGGTCGCGTACCTGGTGGACGCCGGCCTGCCCGAAACCGTGGTCACCGTCGCCACCGGCGGCGCCGAACTCGGCAAAGCCCTGGTCGCCGCCCGCGACGTGCGCATGATCTCCTTCACTGGCGGCTTCGTCACCGGCGAACAAATCGCCCGCACCGCCGGCCTGAAAAAACTCGCCATGGACCTGGGCGGCAACGCGCCGGTCATCGTCATGGGCGACTGCAACCTCGACGCCGCCGTCGAAAGCTGCGTCTCCGGCGCCTTCTGGGCCGCCGGGCAAAACTGCATCGGCACCCAACGCCTGCTCATCCACGCCCCGATCTACGAAGCCTTCCGCGAACGCTTCGTCAACCAGGCCCAAGCCCTCGTCGTTGGCAACCCGATGCTCGCTAACACCGACATCGGCCCGATGATCACCCAACAAGCCGCGCAAAACGCCGAACAAGTCGTCAACGAAGCCCTGCAACAAGGTGCCACCTTACTCTGCGGCCACCGCCGCCAAGGCAACTGCTACGCCGCCACCGTGCTGGAAAACGTCGACCACAACAGCCGCCTATGGCGCAACGAAGCCTTCGCCCCGGTGGTGGTCCTGCAACCGTTCGGCACCTTCGACGAAGCCATCGCCCTGGCCAACGAACCCGAATACGCGCTGCACGCGGGCATCTTCACCAACGACCTCGGCACCGCGATGAGCGCCGCACGGCGAATCGAGGCCGGGGGCGTGATGATCAACGACTCGTCGGATTTCCGATTCGATGCCATGCCGTTTGGCGGCTCCAAGTACGGAAGTCTGGGCAGGGAAGGGGTGCGCTTTGCGTATGAGGAAATGACCCAGCCGAAGGTGGTTTGCTTGAATACATTGGGGTAACAGGTCAGGTCGTTGGCATCGGGCAGGTTTGGTCACCTGCCTGATGTTTTTTTGCACACACCCAAATCCAAACCCACCGCCATCCCCCTGGGTGTACCACCATCCCCCAGTGGAAACCGGGCCCCTGTGGGAGCGAGCCTGCTCGCGATGAGGCCAGCCAACCCACCCCCGCAACCAAGCCAAACCCCTGTGGGAGCAAGGCTTGCCCGCGATGCTCTTCACCCACTCTCGACGACATAACAACCCGCCATCCCGGACAGCTGTTTATCGCTGCATCCCGGGAGCACCCACGACCGACATCGCCTTGCGCCATTGCCTACAACTGCGCCAGAATCCGCCGGCTTGTGCGTCTTGGGGATGGTCGGTAGCTTGGGTCCTGTCACTGCTCATCAGTGATCGGGTTTAGTCGCCCGTCGTTGCTAAGTCGCTTAGGCGTCCATCAGTCAGGTATCCCCATCCCTGCACTCGATGGTGGCTGTGCGCAGGGCGCCCTCGGGCGCGCCGATTTCTTAGCTCGTCGGTCGACTAACCTGCGTACAGCTGCCACCCATCGTTTAGTCGCGATCGGGTCGTGGCCTCAATTTAGAGAGCTAAGGCTATGGTCAAAATTACACCGAACCCTCCCGTCACAGACGAACATGAATCCCGCGTTCAATCTACCCGCAACAAGAAACTGGATGAAGCTGCCAACCGGGCTTTGGATTTTTATCTGAACCCTACGCCGAAGAAAGAAACGTCTGAGAAGCCCGACACCATTTTCCGTATTGCGCCTGATGTTGATTCGGAGTGTCTGCTTGTAAATCTCAGTGAAAATTTGGCTTCGGCCAATGCGATGCTCAGTGATCTGGCGTTTGACCTGGAAGGGTCGCGACGGCATGTGGTGCTGGGGATTTTGCAGGTGGTGGAGCTGAGTGAGTTGTTGGCGAATCGGGTTTTGGATGTTGTTGAGGTGAGGTAGATACGGGGAATTGCTTGCCCTTCTGGCATAAAAAAGGTCTTGCTTGGCAAGACCTTTTTTTGTGTTTGGAGTTGAGGTAGCGGTCAATCCTCCACGAAGTAATCGCTATCCAAGTGCTTCACTTCGTAAACCTGTTTGACGCTGCAACCCAGATTGTTTTCAACCATCAGCCGCGCCAGCTCCAACCCATCGATCAACACCACTTTGATATCCAGGCTCAGAGCGGCCTCGCGGGCGCCGTTGGAAAAGTCCGAAGTAGTAATGAACACGCCCTTGCGAGCGCGTTGGCGGGTGAGGGCGCCGATGAACTTATCGATTTCCGGGCGGTGTACGGTGTTGGTCCAACGCTTGGCTTGAAGATAGATAACGTCCAGGCCGAGCTTGTCTTCCTTGATGATTCCGTCAATGCCATCGTCGTTGGTTTGTTGCGTCGCGCGTCCAGCTTCCTTGCGTGAACCGCCGTAACCCATGGCGATCATCAGATCGACTACCAGTTGCTCGAAAAAAGTCGGCGAGGCGGCCCGCACCAGGGCCAGTAATTCGTCCGCCAGAGATTGAGTCAGCGCCTGGTGTGCTGCGGCCAGTTGCTCGTCGGGGGTAGCTTGTTCGACCGGTTCGCTCTGCAAGGCAGACGCAGGATCATCGGCGGGACTGGTCGTATGGAACGCGGCAAATTCCGGATACTGCTTGAGCCATCTAACGGTAATGCGTGCCGGCCCGTTGTTCAGCGCCTCTCGACCGCGTTCGGTGATTTGCACCAGTCCCTTTGCCGGAATGCTCAGCAGCCCCGCCTTATTCAGATAGGTGCGCGCCCAACCGACACGATTGTTGATGATCGTTTGCTTGCCGGAAGGCAGACGTTCGCTGCGCTCCTCCTCGCTGAGCTGAAATTCGTTGGCAATATGCTCGCGAAGCTCGCTTAGTGTCAGCGGAGTATGGTCGGCGACGGTGGCCAGTATCGGCCGCATGACGCTCTGAAAGTCCGGGATGGGCATAAGTAACTTCCTGTTCAGTTGCCGAGGTCTATTAAAGCAGGTGCGGATCCTGGTTGTCGTGCGCCTAGACCTTCACCCTAAACAGTGACTGGTGTCTGGGCCGGAGACTTACTGATATCGAGTGCATTCAGTGGATGCCTGGATGATTGCGTGAGGTGTGTTCCCCAACCGCTTTGTGGTGGCGTGATTGATCTTAAATCGGGAGTTCGAAAGATCACGAGCAAGAGAAGAGCTTCAGACGCCTTCGACTTCGATCCCATGTTCTGCCAACCATGTCTTGCGTTGTGCATAGTCCGGCATGACGCGCTCCAAGCGGAGCCAAAATTCCGGGGTGTGATGTGGCTCTTGCAGGTGCACCATCTCATGCACCACTACATATTCCGCAATCGGCTTGGGCAGCAGGATTGTTTTCCAGTGAAAGTAGAGCTGTGCGCCTTTGCCACAGGAGCCCCAGCGATAGCCCAGATCCTGTACACGCACACCGCTGGGAGTCAGGTCCATGCGGGCTTGGTGGTTCTTGACGCGTAAGGCCAGCCAACTGCGGGCATGTTCGCTGTACCAACGGATGAAATGTTCGCGGGCTTGTGGCAGTTCGCTACGCAGCAGGCGGAAGCGACCGGCAGAAAGTTTCAGCGGCACATCCTGCTCATCAACCAGTTTGAGACGATAACTTCGCCCCAAGTACAAAAAACCCTCTCCGTCGACGTATTCCTTGGTGGGGATTGAGCGCTGCAGGCGTTCCTTTTCGGCGAGACGCGAGTAAATCCAGAAGCTTTTTTCCGCTACGAATTGCCGCAGCGCTTGTTCCTCAACGTCTGGCGGGGCAGACAGAATAAGTGTGCCGTCACGCTCGACGGTGATCTGTAGCGTCTTGCGCCGCGCGCTGCGGCGTAGCGTCAGTTGCAGATCGTCTACGGTGAGGGTTTGATTACTCACAGCAACATCAACCGTTCATGGCTGGCTCTCGCTTGATCTATCAGACGATCAGACAGCGCCCCCGCCTTATCACTATCCACCAAGGGCGGACGCAGTCGCATCAAGTGATCGAACAGCTGACCGGCCAACTCCTCCTGTGCGGCTCGCTTGCGTGGGCTCCAGATATCGCGGTGGCTTTGGAGTTCGCCCACCAACAGATCGACCAGTTCCACTGTCACATCCTTCAAACGCAGCAGCTCGGCGGACTGCGGAATGGCGTCGGCACACACCACATCCAGCAGGGTGCGCAAGAAGGGGGCGTAGTGCTCGGGCAAATCCAGAGCGCTGTAGTCATCGCTCATTTGACCGCTGCGCAGCTCGTTGATGAGCTTCTGCATCTGCTCAACCAACTGATCCCACTGGTCGCCCAGTGACTTGAGCAGGTCGTTCAGGCGTTCGGATAGCTTGCGATAGAGCACCGGATCTTCATCAGCATGCTTGCGCACATGCGAGCGAATGGCGTGCTCCATCTCTGAGGCCTTGGCGCGGTCGTTGACGCTGCGCGACAGCTGCTTCTCGAAGTCTGCGTCGGTGAGCTGAATCGGTGGGATCTTCGGGTTGATGCCCAGCGAGATAACGTGATCGTCGATCAGCTTGCGCACCTTGGCACCTACATCTTTGCCCAATTGCGGCAGGTCCTTGTAGCGCCCGCGTGCCCGAGCGTGAATATAGGCCAAACGCTTGGCATCTTTGACGAAGGGCAGGCCCTCTGGGCGAGGCAGTACGGTGTCCAGTGAATCGAGGAACGCTTTGAGCTTTACCGCAAATTCGGCGCGCACCTTTTCCGACTCCAGTGCGGCAAGGCAGGCTTCGGCATCTTCCAGCGACTCGATGCCCTGGCGACGCAGCACGTCCACCACACGTAGATGACGATCTCGCAGTACCGGCACCTCGTCCTTGATGCTGCTCAGCGCACCTTCGATATCCTCGTCGGCATAGGCTGCTAGGGCTTCGCGCAGGTGGTTGGCGACCCCGTAGTAGTCGACCACGATGCCGCAGCGTTTGCCAAAACCAGTACGGTTGACCCGTGCAATGGCTTGCAGCAGCTCTGCTTCCTTGATTGGCCGGTCAAGGTACATGACCCCTTCGATGGGGGCGTCAAAGCCGGTGAGCAACATAGACTTAACGATCAGGAAGGCCAGTGGATCGGCCTTGCCCGGCTGCTCATGATTCAGCGGCTTCTTGAAGCGCTGGATCAACTGCTCGTGCTTGCTGCCATCCGTCCAGGTTTTCCACTCGGCCGGATCGTTATTTGAGCCGGAAATAATCGCTGCGAACTCCAGGCTGCGTAGCCTGTCGCGATAGCGCCACGCCTGCACGCGTGCCTGTAGCTTGGGTGAACGCTGACACAGGGCTTCATCATCAAGGCCCTTGTCGGCTGCTGGCAACGCATCGGCCTCAATCAGCAGCTCATCGCGGGCACTCTCTAGCGCATGGAAGTAACGGATGGCTGCTATTCGGCTATAGGCCACCACCTGCGCCTTGTAGCCGTTGGGCAGAATATTGGTGACGTAGTGACGGAGGATATCGCGCGCCTTGTCGGCAATCAGCGCAGGGGCATCAAAGATATGGCCCTTGGTGGCGTATTTTTTCTTGATCAGTTCCAGCTCTTCCTGGCTGTGCTCGCGGAACAAATCTTCGAACAGCTCATCCAGGCTCGCCCCGTCTTTCACTGCGCCCTGAGCAGTGCGTCCTTCGTAAAGCACCGGCACTGTTGCGCCATCTGCCTCGGCTTCCTTGATGGTGTATTTGTCGATGAACGCTCCGAAAATTTCGTGGGTGCGCTTCTTGTCGCCCATGATGATCGGTGTACCGGTAAAGCCGATGCGCACGCAGTTGGGCAGGCCCGCCAGCAAGTTCGCGTGCAGATCGCCGGCCTGGGTGCGGTGCGCCTCATCGATCAATACCAGAATGCTCTCGTCGTGGTTGAGCACCTCGAACGGTTTGCTTACCAGATAGGGCGCGCGCTTTTCTGCGGCTTTGAGAAATGGCGCAGCTTCCCCACCTTCCTCCTGCTCGGGGTTGCGATACTTCTGAATGGTAGCGAACACCAGACCGGGGCCTTGGCGACGGGCCAAGGCTTTAACGCCCTCGATATTGGACGCCACCTCCGGCAGCTCGCCGCTCAGCGTGGCGGTGGCGGCGAGCTGGTTTTGCAGATCTTTACGGTCGGTGACCACGATGATCTTGAAGCGACGCAGCTGTGTATCCGTGCGCATCTTGCGCACCAGAAATACCATGGTCAGGCTCTTGCCCGACCCCTGGGTGTGCCAAACGATGCCGCCGCGCTGGTCGCTCTCGCCATGCTCAAGGCGTGTCTGCCCGCGTTTCATGCGGGTCACCGTGCGGTTCACTGCGCGGAACTGCTGGTAGCGGCAGACCGTTTTGATGGTCTGTCCGCCAACCTGCATAAACAGCATGAAGTGCCGGATCAAGTCGAGCAGGTGGGCCGGCGTCAGCATGCCTGCCACCAGGCGTTCCTGCTCAGACAGTTTGGCTTTGTCCAACTGCTCGGCCACTGACTGCTCGCTGCCACTGCCATCCGGGCCAACCACGGTTTTCCATTGGGAGAAATGCCCGAAGCCGGCCCCAATGCAGCCCACCCGTGCTTCGTCGTAGCTACTGGCGACCAACAGCTGCACGCTGGCGAACAATGTCTCGTTGCCCTCGTTCTCCTCGACCTCGAAGGCCGCCTTGCGTTGGTTGCTGTAGCGACGCAATTGATCGACAGCCTCGACCAACGGTTCTGGAATGGAGGGGCTCTTGCACTCCACCACCACCAGCGGGATGCCGTTCACCAACAACACCAGATCCGGGACAATAAATTTCTTGCCGCTGTTATAGCCCGGCGGGCAATCCACTCGGAACTGGTTGATCACGCTGAAATGGTTATTGGCCGGGGTGGCCCAGTCGATGTACTGGATGGTCTGGCCACGTCCGCCTTCCCAGCCGGGGAGGCCGTCGACAGTGATGCCTTTGAGCAGCAGCTCAGTAACTGTCTGGTTGGCTTCCATCAACTTGCCGGCACCCACGCGGGTAACGGCCGCCAGTGCTTCGGCAATGCGCTGCTCATCCAGCCAGGGCTGACCGTCGCGTAGGTTGATGGCACGCAAGCGCTCGGCCAGTGCGGCCCGCTGAATCACTTCACTGAAGTTGCTGCGGCCAGTGATGGCCGGATCGTCGAGGCTGCCCTCGATATGCTTCCAGTTCAGCCCCTGTAACTGAGCCACAAAGGGCTTCTCGACGTCATCCAATTCCCAGCCCATGGGTTACTCCTTTAATCCAGTTCAGGCGTGTATGGGCTCATACAGGCTCATAGCGGCTCATAGCGGCTCATAGAATTTTTAGCCGAGCTTATAGACCGACCAGCGTCGTTCACCCTGCTGTATCAGTGCACCCTTATCTTTCATGCGCTTGAGCAGTTTTGCCGCCTGATCAGGCGAGAGCCGGCAAAGATCCATTACTTCAGCGCGCTGAATCTGCCCATGCTGCTGCACATAGTTCAGCACCATTTGCTCATGTTGAATGGGTGTGAAGCCTGCCTGGCGGGTATAACCGGCCTTGTCGCCTACGGCCTGGTACAGGCTGGCCGACAGCGTATAGCTGCGCCCTCGGGTAGAACCGTGAGCCTCCACCAAGCCGGCTTCGGTCAGGGCTTCCAGGGTGCGTTTGGCGCTGGCGGTGTCGCGCTGGATCTGTACGGCCAGTTCGTCGGCCGTGACGCGCTTGGTCTCTCGCAGGGCGGCGAGGGCGATCAGGCTGTCGATGGGCAGCTCGGCGTTGGTGGCGCGCTCGTGCTCGACTACCAAGCGGCGGAAGTCCAGGTCGGCCTCGGCTGTGGGCAGGCGCAGCACCACGCTCTGGGCGGTGGTGTAGCTGTAGTCTGGGGCCGGTCGGCCGAATTTGAGCATACCGCGAAAAATCTTGTCCACGCCTCGGCCGGAGCGTTCGACCACGCCGACACGCTTCATGGCGTCGGCCAGCGCCGGGTTGCGCGGGCGCGGTTCGGTCACCAGCAGGTTGGCCAGGGTCACGCCATCGACCAGGCCACCGGGGTTGCTGACCACTAGGGCATCGTCTTCCAGGCGCACATGCACCGCGCCCCGGCCGTGGTAGTCACGGTGGACCAAGGCATTGGCTACGGCTTCACGGAAGGCGCCGAGGTCGACCTTAGGCACCGGCACGCGGAATAGGCCGACCTGTAGTTCTTCCTCGGGGTTGTAGGGGCGAAAGTTGGTTTCCAGCCAGTCCAGTGCCTTGAGCAATGGAAAGCGGCGAAACTCGTTGAAGCGCACTGCCTGCTGGGCCAGCACCTGGAAAGCGAACTCATGGGTGGGCACCAACTGGCGCAGGGAGGTTTCTCGGCCGATCAGTAGCAGGCCTGTAAGGGTCGGCACGCGCGTACCGTCCGGCTGGCGCGCAGTGAGCAGCAGTGCGCCATCCAGGGCTTCGTCGTCCAGTTCCAGCAGCACGCGGTCGCCGCCGTATTGCTGCACTGCTTGGCGCAGGCGCTCACGCTCCAGCGGGTCGAGATCGGCCAGGGTGGCGCCGGCTACTGGCTGGGCGGAGACATCGAGCAGGCCGAAGCTGCCTGCGCGGCTGCTGCGCTCATGGGGCAGCATGGCTATGCATTCGGGGGTGCCATCGTGCTTCAAGCGACGGCGCAGGTAGACGCCGCTGGTGGTGGCTACCTCGCCCTGGGTTTTGGGCACATGGATACGCGCCACGGTCACACCATCCAGGTCGACCGCCTCGGCCTGTACGTTCAGCGATGGCGAGGTGCGCGCTGCGATCATGCCGGCCAGGCCCTCCAGCAGGCGATGCTCGGGATGCAGGCCGGTGGGAGTGCCGTCGTCCTCGACACCTAGCCATAGCTCGCCGCCTTCGGCATTTGCCAAGCAGACCAGCGCTTCGATTAGTTCGCGGTCGGGGAGCTTGCTGCGGTCGCTCTTGAATTCGACGGTGAGGGATTCGCGAGGTGGCAGGCGCTGGGGCATGTCAGGCTTCCGTAGGGGCAGCAGTTAGCTGCGTTGACTCCAACAACGGAGTGACACGCACACGGCCGGTCAGTAGGTCATCCATCAGGCCGTTTTTTTCCTGTTTTAGTTTTTCAAGCATGGCCAGTTCTTGCCGGAGCTTAGAGGCCAAGGCCTTGGTCCGATCACTGATCTCTTTTTGCTCCTGCAAGGGAGCGACAGCCACGAGCAAGTTTCGGATAGCCGATTGACTGATGTTCTTCATGCTCATGCTGGTGCCAGTTGCTGAAATCTCAATCTGAGACCGGACATACGGCTGTTGCAAGCAAAGAAATAAATACTCCTTCGAAGCCATGCCATCATTTACCAACAAGCGCAGCGTCTTGTCGCAGAGCATTAATTTTGGTTGTGGCTCTTCTACCAGACATGCCATTCCAACAAGTTCGGGAGTATTTGCACGCGTAATCAAGAGATCGCCTGAGTGCACCTCATAAGCAGGATTAACAAGAGATGCATGCTCTACAAGCTTGTTTTGGTCAGACCGGAATCCGTCGGGATGAACAGCGCTCACCTTCAGTACGCCCCAATTTCCAGAGGGAGCTGGAGTATCGGAGCAGTTCGGGCTTTTTCCCGCCTCGATGTCAGTAAGCAATGCAGAGATTGATCGTAAATCCCATTCCCTCGGAATCAGTCCCAACGGTGACTTCTTGTAGAGCTGGGGCGCTTCGCTCTGCGCTGGGCGCAATTGGCCGTTGGCGTCGATGCCTCGGGTCAGCAGGTCGTGCAGCAGGCCCTGCTTGACGGCCTTAAGCTTGCCGATTAACGTCTCGGTTTCGCGAATGGCGGTGTCGAAGATATCGAGGATATGGGCAATTCCTTGCTGCTCCTGAACTGTTGGAACAGGAAGCGCGCTTGCTTTAACAGGTTTACGGCTTAGCTCTAACTGATTGGTCGATCCAGCGTAGCAAAATCGCTCAAGGTGGCTCTGTCCCCAAGACGTACGCAGCACGGCATTGAGCCATCTTCCATCAGCGGCTTCAGCCCTTGGCCGAAGCACGGTGACATGCCCGTCAACAATAAAGACCGCGTCATGATCGAATACAACCGATCGGCCAATAGTCCCTGTGCCGGTAGAGTTCAGCAGGACATCACCAGACTCCGGGCGCAGCACATTACGCATCGCTCGATCTGCATGAGGGCGGGCAAACTCAGGAGCGAAGCGAGATGTGGTGACACACCGCTGACCGATGGCCAAAACGCTGCTGCCCTCCACATAAACCGGTGCCGTGCCTCGGGAAATCAGGCTGCACAGTTCATCGAGCTTCTTTTTTGGCCATCCTGCCTGATTGGGTATCGAGATTTCCAAAGGTAGGAACTCTTGCTCAGACATACCCCAGCCCCTTCAAGAATCCTTGCAGTGCCTGCGCCGCCGCATCGCGTTTCTGTTCTATCTCGTTCAGCGTTACTCGGTATTTATCCCACCAGTTTTCGAAGGCAGCGACGATTAGCTTGCGTTGGGCCGCGATATAGCGCTCAACGATGGCCTGCATATCGTTGTGCAGGATGGTCAACAGCAGTTCGGCGGCCTGCTCCTCGTCCAGGCCGTCGACCGCCTGGTTCAGATGGGTGGCGAAGTTTTCCTGCAGAGACTTGAGCTGTTGCTTCACCTTTACCAGCTCGGCCTTCCAGGCCTTGAGCTGCGCTTCGTCGACAGGGTTTTCCTCTTCGTCGACATATGCTGCGCTGTCGGCCTCGTCAGCCCCTTCCCCTTTAGCTGGAGTGGCGGCCTTGAGCTGACTATCCAGCTCGACCTTTTTCGCTTCCAGCTCGGCCAACTCGGCAACGAAATCACCAAGCAGGAATCTCACCAGCTTGTGCTCCAGCGGGCTTTGCTTGCTGGTCTTGTCTTCCAGGGCGGTGATGATGCTGGTGCGCCAGGCGTCAATCACGCCCCGGATGCCGCGGGCCATCAGGCCGAGGAAATCGTATTTACTCTGGTACCAGAAGCCGGCGACGATGCCCCGGACCTGGAAGGGGTCAAGCAGACCGATGCCTTCCAGCGTCTGGCTAAAGCTTGCTAGCAGTTCGCTGCGCAACTCGACCAGCGCGGCGCTGTTTTCCTGCTTCCCAGCAAGAGCGGTGATACGTGGACTGTGTATGTGCCACCAAGTCTCGAAGGCTTCACGCAGGGCGGTTTCCTTGGCCTGCAGACCGACGTTGCCTTCTATGGCCGGCTTGAGGTCGGCTCGGCGATTCAGCTCGGTGCGAAAGTCGAAATACTGCGCGTCGCGCGCCACGAAGAGGTCCTGCGGATCGACGCCATGGGCGGCAAATAGCGAAGCTTTCGCTTCGACTTCGGCTTTGGGCACCCCGCCCAGCAGGTGGGCACGCACATCATGCGGCTCGGGTGGCGGTGCGTTATCCACATAGCGGCGGATATTCAGGTTGTAATCATTGTCGCGCAGGGTGGCGATATCCACCACGTCGCTGAGGCCGTCGATCTGGCGAAACTCATCGAAGGCGGTAGTGATCTTCTCGATGTGCTCGGGCAACAGGTAGTTCTGCGCACGGCCCTCAAAGTATTCGCGGTCGGCATTGATAAACAGCACCTTGCTCTGGCGCTCGACAGGCTTGGCGCTGACACGGTTGGCGCCTTCCTGCTTTTGTTGGCGCAGGATCAGGATGCAGGCGGGAATACCGGTGCCATAGAACAGGTTGGCCGGCAGGCCGATCACGGCTTCGAGCAGGTCGTTCTCGATAATGCCAGCGCGGATGCCGCGTTCCTCACCGCCCCGGAACAGCACGCCGTGGGGCAATACGGTAGCGATCATGCCCTCGTCGTGGGTTACGGCGAGCATGTGCTGGAGGAACATCAGGTCGGCTTTTTTCGAGCCCAGTGGCACCTCACCGAAGCGGAAGCGCTGCTCGCGGAAAGTAGGATTCCAGGCCAGGCTGTCATCCGGATTTTTCTCGGTATGGCCCCAGTTGATGGAGAACGGCGGGTTGGTGAGGATGCGGTCGAAGCGGCGCAGTTCGCCGCCTTCGATATGCCGTGGGTTGGCCAAGGTATCTTCGTTCTCCAGCCCGTTGCCGCTGATGCCATGCAACAGCATGTTCATCCGTGCGATGGACCAGACGGTGCCGTTGAATTCCTGGCCGAACAGATTGGCCTTGCGACCGTCTTCGCCGTGCTCGTCCATGTATTCCTTGGCGGCAATCAACATGCCGCCCGAGCCACAACACGGGTCGTAGATGTCGTGTTCGAGGCGTGGCTTGAGCAGGTGAACCATCAACCGCACTACCGCGCGCGGTGTATAAAACTCGCCGCCCTTCTTGCCGGCCGAGTCGGCGAACTCGCCGATCAGGTACTCGTAGGCGGCGCCGAGCAAGTCGGGGAACTCGAAGTCGCTGTTGCGCAGACGCACCTCACCGAAGTGGGTGATGAGCTGGCGCAGCTTCTGATCGGGAATCTTGCTCTGGCCGACCTTGCGGGTGAAGTCGATGTGCTCCAGCACCCCTTCCAGGTCCGCATTGTTGCCCTCGATGCCGGCCAGCGCCTTGTTCAACAGATCGCCGACATTGATGTGCGCTTCGTTGAGTACGTACCAGAATCGCGAATGGATGGGCACCCAGAAATTGCCATGAAGCTTGTACCAGCGCGGATTTTCCGCCATGGCACATGCCTCGGATTTACTCATGCCGGCATTTATCTGATCGGCAACCACCTGTTCATAGCGCTCTTCGAATACGTCGGAGCAACGCTTGAGGAACAGCATGCCAAAAATGTATTCCTTGAACTCCGAGGCATCCATCTTGCCGCGCAGAATATCGGCAGCCTTGAACAGATGGCGTTCCAGTTGTTGCAGCGTGAGGGGCATTGCGGAATCTCTTCTGGACACTCAGGAACGGATGCTGATCCTGATGGTATTAAATGCCGGGGATTGTATCCCAATCCAGGCTCGGCACTGAGCAGACTCGGTTGTACATGGGGCAGGTTGGGCGGCGCAAGACTGGATGTCCGGACGCTTGAATGCCGTCGCTGCGAAGGTAACTAGAGATTTCAGACATTAAAAAGCCGGCTTTTGGCCGGCTTCTCGTTGACTGATTCAGTTCGTTTTTGACAAACCTCACCAGCCTTCAAAACGTACACCCGGCTCTTGCGGCCGGCTGTGGGACTTGGTCAGAAAGTGATCTGCCTTGTCGGTGCGAGGCTTGGGCTCGCGAATGTGGGGCGCAGGATACTCGGGTTTGCTTTGGAAGCCCAGGGGTAAGTGGTGTGGAATCATTGGGTTAGGGGTTGTTCAGGGGGAGAGTAGGGGGCTGCTGCGCAGCCCAGCGGGGATAAATCCCCTCGCCACAAAAGCTTCTCGCCACAAGGGGAGTCCTCACCATATGGAGCTTCTCGCCATAAGGGGCTCTTAGCCAGATGGAGCCTTCTCGTTATACGGAGCGCCTGCCATGGTCTTTCTATCTGGGTTGCTCATTCGTACAGCGGCGGCCTCTGCTTGTTCAGCGTGGACCACCAGAACACCCACCCAATCACCCGGATGTTTTGCGCATCGATCTGTTCGGCACTGAAAACCTCGTCGGGGTACGCCGTATTGTTGTGGCTACGCAGGCGCAGTCGGTTACCGGGAACGCGGTGCAGGTATTTGATGCGGAGCATGCCGTCGTGTTCGAGGGCGTAGATTTGGCCGTCGACGATGTGGGTCAGGCCGCGGTCGATGGCGAGGGTGGAGCCGTCTTCGATGCGTTCGGCCATGCTGTCGCCGACCATGGTGGTGCAGATGGCGTCGCTGGGGTCGATTTCCAGGGTTTCGAGGTGGCTGCGGGGCAGGCGGATGGCGAGTTCGGGGATTTCGATGATGTGGGTGTCGGGTTCGCCGGGCGCGATGGGGGCTTCCTTGTAGAAAGGCAGTTCGATGTCCGTGGTTTCCGGGACGCTGTAGACGCCTTGGTCTTCGGCGGCTTCGTAGGTGGTGCCAGGCCCCAGGCCCAGTGGGGTTTGAGGGCCTTCGCCGGTGGCGAGCCACTGTGGGCTGACCGTCAGCAGGCTGGCGATGGAGTGGATGCGTCCCGGTGGGATGCCACGGTTGAACCAGTTGTTCACGTGCTGCGATTTCACGCCGTACAACTTCGCGAAGTCGGCGGATCGGATGTGGGCTTCTTTAAGGAGGGCTCTGAAGCGGTCGCCACTGGAGATCATTTTCATAAACGGAAAGTTTAGGGGCGAGGCTGTTTTCGGCAATAAACAAGTCGTTCAAATTTATAAGATGATCTTTCCGTTTGCGGGATTTGAATTGAGAGTGGTAAACGCAATTAAACGCTGCCAATACATCTTTGTATTAACTTTTATTCAGGTATAAAAAAACCCCGGTGCATGCCGGGGTTCTTCTTCAATTCAGTTTCAGCCTTTGTAGGCGGCAACCGACTTGGTGATCGCTTCGCGGGCGGCGTCTGCGCCGGCCCAGCCTTCGATCTTGACCCACTTGCCTTTTTCCAGGTCTTTGTAGTTCGCGAAGAAGTGCTCGATCTGCTGGATCAGCAGGGCTGGCAGGTCGGTGTATTCCTTCACGTCGACGTACAGTTGCGACAGTTTGTCGTGGGGTACGGCGATGACTTTGGCGTCGCCGCCGCCGTCGTCGGTCATGTTCAGGATGCCGACTGGACGGGCGCGGATAACCGAGCCTGGGGCCACTGGGTAAGGGGTCACGACCAGCACGTCGAGGGGGTCGCCGTCGTCGGCCAGGGTGTTAGGGATGTAACCGTAGTTGGCCGGGTAGAACATTGGGGTGGCCATGAAACGGTCAACGAACAGGCAGTCGCTGTCCTTGTCGATTTCGTATTTGATCGGGGCGTGGTTGGCCGGGATTTCGATCGCGACGTAGATGTCGTTCGGCAGGTCTTTGCCAGCCGGAATCTTGCTGTAGCTCATTGGGCGGTGCCCCCGTTAGATGACCAGGTGACTGGTCGGATTGACCAAAAAGTGGCGGCGATTATAGGCATATTCGGCCGCTGTTGCCATGTGCTCAGGGTCTTAGAGACTTTGGTATGACGCCTGATAGACCGGATCTTGCGCTTGAAGTTGCCGCAGCCGGGCCAACGGATCCTGGCGGTAGAACGCCATGAGTTGCGCGTAGACCTTCGGATAGGCCTGGTGCAGCAGGTCCGGGGCGCTGAAGAAGTATTCGCTGGTGACGGCGAAGAATTCCGCCGGGTTTTCCGCGGCGTAGGGGTCGATGGCGGTTTCGGTGTCCGGGTTGTGGTCGAGTTGGCGGTTGAGGTCGTCGAAGGCGTGTTGCATGGCCTCGGCCCAGTCGCTGACGCGCATGTCGGCGTGCAGCGGTGGCAGGCCGTTGGCGTCGCCGTTGAGCATGTCGAGTTTGTGCGCCAGTTCGTGGATCACCAGGTTGTAGCCGTCCCAGCCGCCGCTGGCCATCACGCCGTCCCAGGCCAGGATGATCGGGCCTTGGGGCCAGGCTTCGCCGCTGTGTTCGCCGTCCCATTCGTGTTCGATGCCGCTGGCGTCGCGATGGCGTTGGGGGCTGAGGAAGTCGTCGGGGTAGAGGACGATTTCGTGGAAGCCCTGGTACCAGTTCAGCTCGCCCAGGTGCATCAACGGCAATTGGGCCTGGGCGGCGAGCAGCAGGCGTTGTTCCTGGTGCAGTTCGACGCCGGGCAGGGCGGTGAGGTGTTTGTCGTGCAGGAACAGGACGCAGGCTTCGCGCAGCCATTGGTCCTCGGCGGCGCTGAGGCCGTCGAGGAAGCTCAGGTGTTGGCGCACTCGCTGCCAGGTGTCCTCGGCCACGGGGTGTTTGGCGAGGGTGCGTCGGCGGCGCCAATTGCTCAGGGACCACATGGGTGATCAGGCTTTCGAGGCGCGCTGGTTCAGTTTGCTGCGCACCAGGCTGATGATCATCGGCAGCAGCGATACGAAGATGATGCCCACCACCAGCAGCGACAGGTTTTTCTTGATGAACGGTACGTTGCCGAAGAAGTAGCCCAGGGTGACGAGGCCACCGACCCACAGCATGGTGCCGAGGACGCTGAAGCCCAGGAAGCGTGCGTAGGGCATTTTGCCGACGCCGGCCACGAAAGGCGCGAAGGTGCGGATGATCGGCAGGAAGCGCGCCAGGGTCACGGTTTTGCCGCCGTGTTTGTCGTAGAAGTCGTGGGTTTGTTGCAGGTAGTCGCGGCGGAAGATTTTCGAGTTGGGGTTGCTGAACAGTTTTTCGCCGACGGTGCGGCCGATGAGGTAGTTGGTGCTGTCGCCGAGGATCGCCGCGAGCATCAACAGGCCACCCAGCAGCAGCGGGTCCATGGCGCCACCGGCGGCCACGGCGCCGGCGATGAACAGCAGGGAGTCGCCGGGCAGGAACGGCATTACCACCAGGCCGGTTTCGCAGAAGATCACCAAAAACAGGATGGCGTAGATCCAGGTGCCGTAGTTGGTGACCAGCATGTCGAGGTACACGTCGAGATGCAGGATGAGGTCGAGGGGGTTGAAATCCATGTAATGCACCTGTGCTGGCGGCCCGACTCGGCAGGCTTGTGGGTCTGGCTTGGAGAGGCTACAGGGTTTGTAGCTTTTTCTTACAAGCCGGGGAGAGCGGCATTATACGGGGTGGATTGTGAAGCGCGTGTTGAGTTTGTAGCGGGGGATTTCGGTGTGTTGCCTTGGGGTGAAACACCTGTGGGAGCAAAGCTTGCTCGCGATGGTGGTTATTCATTCAACATTGAAGCGGCTGACAGACCGCTGTCGCGAGCAAGCTTTGCTCCCACAGATCTATCTCCCACAGATCTATCTCCTATGGATATATCTCCCATGGATATGCCTGCTTGCTCGCGATGGCGGCGGGGCAGACAGTATTGATGTCGCCTGACAAACCGCTATCGCGAGCAAGCTTTGCTCCCACAGAACGATCAGTCCGTAGTAACTGGCTCAGATCCCTTCGCTGATCGGCAACACGTAGTTCTTGAACTCGGTGTCTTCTTTAAAGCCAATCGATTCGTAGGTTTTCTGCGCCACTGCGTTGTTGCTGCTGGTGGAGACGCGCATGCGTACGGCGTTGGTTTCCTTGGCCATTTTTTTTGCGGTGCGGATCAGGTGGTCGGCGACCAGTTGGCGGCGGGCGTCTTCGGCGACGTAGATGTCGTTGAGGATCCACACGCGCTTGAGCGACAGCGACGAGAAGCTCGGGTAGAGCTGGCAGAAGCCCAGCAGTTTCTGGTCGTCGTCATCGGGCAGGGCCAAGTAGATCACCGACTCCTTGCGGCGCAGGCGCTTTTCGAGGAACGCCCGGGAAGAGTCCGGGTAAGGCAGTGAGCCGTAGAATTCCCGGTATTTGACGAACAATGGGGTCAGCAGGTCCAGGTGTTCCAGGGTCGCTTGAATAATCCGCATGGCAGGTCTCGCTTGCAAAGGTCGACATAGAGTCTGACAACAACGGCGCGCTGCCGTGCTTTTGATGCTGCCTGAAAGCGGATCAGAAACGCAATCGGACAAACGGATCAGCTTTGGGGCGGCATCAGTAGGAAATTACCTTTCATATCAGCGCCGTTTTCCGACTCTAGAGTGTGAACCTGGGCCTCGTCCTTCAAATTGACACCCGAGAGCTGCCGGCGGCAGGCCTCGCGCATCAGGTAGACCAAGCGATGGGCTGCCATGCCATAACTCAAACCTTCGAGCCGGACGTTAGAGATGCAGTTGCGATACGCATCGGTCAGACCGACCTTGGGATTATAGGTGAAGTACAGCCCCAGGCTGTCTGGAGAGCTGAGACCAGGGCGTTCACCGATGAGGATCACCGACATTTTCGCGCCGAAGCGCTCGGCCACTTCATCGGCCACGGCGACGCGGCCTTGTTCCACCAGGATGACCGGCGAAACCGACCAGCCTTCGGCGGCGATCTGTTCTTCCAGCCGCGCCAGGAACGGCAGCGTATGCCGATGCACCGCCAGCGCCGACAGGCCGTCGGCCACCACAATGGCCAAGTCCACGCCGCCGGGGTGGGCCGCTGCGTAGTTGTCCAACGCCTGCGCCGAGGCTTCGTCCAGGCGTCGGCCCAGGTCCGGACGTTGCAGGTAGCTGTGGCGGTCGGCGGCGGCGCTGTGCAGCAACAAGCTTTCGCGGCCGCGTTCGGCCAGTTGCGCGCGCAGGCCCGGGTGGTCGAATGCCAGGTGCACGGCGTCGCGGGCCTGGGCGTGGGCGTATTGGAAGTCCAGTTGGGCCTGGGTGGGCAGGCTGGTGCCGGTGCGGCCCAGGGCGATGCGCGCCGGGGTCAGGTTGCGCAGGTTCAGCCAAGGGTTTTGCGAATCGACAGTTTCTTTGTCCATCGTCAGGTCACTCATCCCAGGTTAGCCAAGGCGTGACGAAACGCCGGTGGCAGGTTGTCGCCGAACCGCACCCGGCCGTCGGCCTGGGTGAAGATGCCCATGTTCGCCAGCCACTGTTCGAACTCTGGCGCCGGCTTCAGGCCCAGGGTCTGGCGGGCGTAAAGGGCGTCGTGGAACGAGGTGGTCTGGTAGTTGAGCATGATGTCGTCGGAGCCGGGAATGCCCATGATGAAGTTGATCCCGGCCACGCCCAGCAGGGTCAGCAGGGTGTCCATGTCGTCCTGGTCGGCTTCGGCGTGGTTGGTGTAGCAAATGTCACAGCCCATCGGCACGCCCAGCAACTTGCCGCAGAAGTGGTCTTCGAGGCCGGCGCGGATGATCTGTTTGCCGTTGTACAGGTATTCCGGGCCGATGAATCCTACAACCGTGTTCACCAGGAACGGCTTGAAATGGCGTGCCACGGCGTAGGCCCGGGTTTCGCAGGTCTGTTGATCGACACCGTGGTGGGCGTTGGCCGACAGCGCGCTGCCCTGGCCGGTTTCGAAATACATCAGGTTGTTGCCGAGGGTGCCGCGATTGAGGCTGAGCCCGGCATCGTAGCCTTCTTTCAGCACGTTGAGGTTGATGCCGAAACTGGCGTTGGCCGCTTCGGTGCCGGCGATGGATTGGAACACCAGGTCCAGGGGCACGCCGCGGTTGGCCGCTTCGATGGAGGTGGTGACGTGGGTCAGCACGCAGCCTTGGGTCGGGATGTCGTAGCGCTGGATGATGGCGTCGAGCATTTCCAGCATGGCGCAGATCGAGGCAGTGCTGTCGGTGGCCGGGTTGATGCCGATCATGGCGTCGCCGTTGCCGTAGAGCAGGCCGTCGAGGATGCTCGCGGCGATCCCGGCGGGCTCATCTGTAGGGTGGTTGGGTTGCAGGCGCGTGGACAGGCGCCCGCGCAGGCCCAGGGTGCCGCGGAACTTGGTGACCACGCGGATTTTCTGCGCCACCAGCACCAGGTCCTGCACGCGCATGATTTTCGACACGGCGGCGGCCATTTCCGGGGTCAGGCCCGGGGCGAGGGCGCGCAGGCTGTGTTCATCGGCGGCGTCGCTGAGCAGCCAGTCGCGAAAACTGCCAACGGTGAGGTGGCTGACGGCGGCGAAGGCGTATTTATCGTGGGTGTCGACGATCAGCCGGGTGACTTCGTCGGCCTCGTAAGGGATCAGCATTTCTTGCAGGAAATGGCTGAGGGGCAAGTCGGCCAGGGCCATTTGTGCGGCCACGCGCTCGCCATCGTTGAGCGCCGCGACACCGGCCAGAAAATCCCCGGAACGCGCCGGGCTGGCCTTGGCCATCAGGTCTTTGAGGCTGTCGAAGCGGTAGGTCTGGGCGCCGACGGTATGGGCGAATGCGGCCATGGGGCGGTGTCCTCTTGGTTCTCTGGATAACTCACATACACAGTGCACTTCTATATGGCAGGCACCGGGCAACAGGCCCGGCGCCGGTGCACTTCAGATACCTGTGAGCATAGCGTCCACCGGAGCGCTGGAGCGTTGCTTGGCGGTCAGTTGGAAGTACAGGTAGCCGACAATCATGAAGCCCAGGAACACCAGGCCGATCAAGGTGTTGAACCAGGCCATCGCCACCAGGCAGACCACCGCCAAAAACAGCGCAATGCCCGGCACGATCGGGTAGCCCGGCGCGCGGAAGGTACGTTCCAGGTTCGGTTCGACCTTACGCAAGCGGAACAGGCTGAGCATGCTGATGATGTACATCACGATGGCGCCGAACACCGACATGGTGATCATCGCCGCCGTCAGGCTCATGCCCTGCAGGTTCACCAGGCCGTCGCTGTAGATCGCCGCGATGCCGATCACGCCGCCGGCCAGGATCGCCCGGTGCGGCGTCTGGAAGCGCGACAGTTTCGCCAGCCCGCGCGGCAGGTAGCCGGCCCGGGCCAGGGCGAAGAACTGGCGCGAGTAGCCGAGGATGATCCCGTGGAAACTCGCCACCAGGCCGAACAGGCCGATCCACACCAGCATGTGCATCCAGGTCGAGTTGTTGCCGACCACGGCCTTCATCGCTTGGGGCAGCGGGTCGTTGATGTTCGACAGGGTGCGCCAGTCGCCCACGCCGCCGGCCATGATCATCACGCCGATGGCCAGGAACACCAGGGTCAGGATGCCGCTGACGTAGGCGCGGGGAATGGTGCGTTTCGGGTCCTTGGCTTCTTCGGCGGCCATGGCCGCGCCTTCGATGGCGAGGAAGAACCAGATTGCGAAGGGGATCGCTGCGAAAATGCCCGGGATCGACGCGAGGGTGAATTCATTGGAACCCGACCAGCCGTTGAGCACGAAGTTGCTGAAGCTGAAGCCCGGTGCGACCACGCCCATGAACACCAGCAACTCGGCCACTGCCAGTACCGTGACCACCAGCTCGAACGCCGCGGCGATGCTGACGCCGAGGATGTTCAGGGTCATGAACACGATGTACGCGCCGACGGCGGCGAGCCTGGGGTCCAGTTCCGGGTATTGCACGTTGAGGTAGGCGCCGATGGCCATGGCGATGGCCGGTGGGGCAAAGACGAATTCGATCAGCGTGGCGATCCCGGCGATCAACCCGCCTTTCTCACCGAATGCCCGTCGGCTGTAGGCGAAAGGCCCGCCGGCATGGGGAATTGCGGTGGTCAGCTCGGTGAAACTGAAGATGAAGCAGGTGTACATCAGCGCCACCATGAGGGCGGTGACGAGGAAGCCCAGGGTGCCTGCGGTACCCCAGCCGTAGCTCCAGCCGAAATACTCGCCGGAGATCACCAGGCCGACGGCAATGCCCCATAAATGCAGGGTGCCGAGTGTGGGTTTGAGTTGGGTAGTAGAAGTCATAAGTCCTCTCTGTCTTTTTTATTGTTTGATCTGTTGGACTTTCGGGATTGCTGTGGAGCGGGCACGCAAGGCTCATGCCAGAGCGTTGGGGCGATAGTTTGATGGTGTCGGTGAGGGCGCTATCGCGAGCAGGCTCGCTCCCACAGGGGGAACTGTTCAATCCACAGAAAGTGGAGTGACCCACAAATCCCTGTGGGAGCGAGCCTGCTCCGGGCGGCGATCCGACGATAGCTATCTAAAGGGCCAGGCAAAATGACCTGCCTGGCCCCAATGGCTTAGAAGAACCCCAACGGATTGATGTCGTAGCTCACCAGCAGGTTCTTGGTCTGCTGGTAGTGGTCGAGCATCATCTTGTGGGTTTCACGACCCACGCCGGACTTCTTGTAGCCACCGAACGCGGCGTGCGCCGGGTACAGGTGGTAGCAGTTGGTCCAGACGCGACCGGCCTTGATCGCCCGGCCCATGCGGTAGGCGCGGTTGATGTCGCGGGTCCACAGGCCGGCGCCGAGGCCGAACTCGGTGTCGTTGGCGATCGCCAGGGCTTCGGCTTCGTCCTTGAAGGTGGTGATGCTCACCACTGGGCCGAAGATTTCTTCCTGGAACACGCGCATCTTGTTGGTGCCCTTGAGCAGGGTCGGCTGGATGTAATAACCGCTGGCCAGGTTGCCTTCGAGTTTTTCCACCGCGCCGCCGGTCAGCAGCTGTGCGCCTTCGCCCTTGGCGATTTCCAGGTAGGAGAGGATCTTGTCGAATTGCTGCTCGGACGCCTGGGCGCCGACCATGGTGTCGGTGTCCAGCGGGTCGCCGCGCTTGATCTGCTCGATCTTCTTCATCACCACTTGCATGAATTCGTCGTAGATCGACTCTTGCACCAGGGCGCGGGATGGGCAGGTGCAGACTTCGCCCTGGTTGAAGAACGCCAGCACCAGGCCTTCGGCGGCTTTTTCGATGAAGCTCGGCTCGGCCTGCATGATGTCTTCGAAGAAGATGTTCGGCGACTTGCCGCCCAGTTCCACGGTGGACGGGATGATGTTCTCGGCGGCGCATTTCATGATGTGCGAGCCCACCGGCGTGGAACCGGTGAAGGCAATCTTGGCGATGCGCTTGCTGGTGGCCAGGGCCTCACCGGCTTCTTTGCCGAAACCTTGCACCACGTTCAGCACGCCCGGCGGCAGCAGGTCGCCGATCAGTTCCATGAGTACGCAGATGCCCAGCGGGGTTTGCTCGGCGGGCTTGAGCACCACGCAGTTGCCGGCGGCCAGGGCCGGGGCGAGTTTCCAGGCGGCCATCAGCAGCGGGAAGTTCCACGGGATGATCTGCCCGACCACGCCCAGCGGTTCATGGATGTGGTAGGCCACGGTGTTGCCGTCGATCTCGGCGGCGCTGCCTTCCTGGGCCCGCAGGCAACCGGCGAAGTAGCGGAAGTGGTCGGCGGCCAGGGGGATGTCGGCGTTGAGGGTTTCGCGCACGGCCTTGCCGTTGTCCCAGGATTCGGTGATCGCCAGGGTTTCGAGGTTGGCTTCGATGCGGTCGGCGATTTTCAGCAGGATCAGCGAACGGGCCTGGACCGAGGTCGCGCCCCAGGCATCGGCGGCAGCGTGGGCGGCGTCGAGGGCTTTCTCGATGTCTTCGGCCGTGGAGCGCGGGAATTCGGCAATGGGCTGGCCATTGACCGGGGAAGTATTGGTGAAGTACTGACCTTTGACCGGCGCGACGAATTCGCCGCCGATGTAGTTACCGTATTTGCTCTTGAACGAAACGATAGCGCCTTCGGTACCGGGGTGAGCGTAACGCATGATGTTCTCCTTGGCTTTTGTGCTTATACGGGAGGCCGCGCAAAATTGAGCGCCGGTATTCAAGCGTAGAGCAAAGGTCGGGCCATTGCCTTGCAGGGCCCGGAAATCAAGACTTTAGGAGGAGTTCATTGGATAAATGGAGGCCAGTCGTGACGATTGCGATACAGGGAATGTGACACTTTGTGCCATCGGTGAGACAGTCTGTGACTGCCGGGTCGCGCCAGCATTGCAAAGGTTGTTGGGCTGGAGGATGCTGGCCTTCGATGGCGAGGGCGATGGACGAACCGCTTTTGTGGCGAGGGAGCTTGCTCCCGCTGGACCGCGAAGCGGTCCCCCAAAGCCAATTCGCCTAGCCTGATGTACCGCGTGCTCAAGCTTTGGGGCTGCTGCGCAGCCCAGCGGGAGCAAGCTCCCTCGCCACGGGTAATGTGTCTGCAGGTCCAAAAGGTCCTTCGGGAGAATAATAAGAAATGCACAGCAACCACTTAAGTCGCCATGCCCAGCAGGTCCTCACGGTCACCCAGGGCAAGGCCCACCTGCAAGGCCCCGGCAGTGATCCGTCGATTGCTCGTTCCTGGCTGCGCTGCCTGGAGGATTACCACCTCGACCCGGCGCAGAACCTCGCACCGACGGTGCTTGAGCATGGCCGGATATTGGAAAGTCGCGAGCGCCTGCAACAGGTGTTGCACATCGCCGGTACCGAAATGACCAGCCTGCACCAGCAACTTTCCGGTGCCGGGCATGCGGTGCTGCTCACCGACGCGCGCGGCGTGATCCTCAACTGCGTCACCGCCCCCAGCGAGCGCAAGATTTTCGAGCGGGCCGGCCTGTGGCTCGGCGCCGATTGGAGTGAGTCCTGCGAGGGCACCAACGGCATCGGCACCTGTTTGGTGGAGCGCCAGGCCCTGACCATCCATCAAGAAGAACACTTTCGCGGCCGTCACACCGGCCTGACCTGCTCGGCGAGCCCGGTGTTCGACCCCCACGGCGAGTTGCTGGCGGTGCTCGACGTGTCCTCGGCCCGGCCGGACGTGTCGCGCCAGAGCCAATTCCACACCATGGCGCTGGTCAATCTCTCGGCAAAGATGATCGAGAGCTGCTACTTCCTGCGTTGCTTC
The DNA here is from genome assembly GCF_057809015.1 of Pseudomonas sp. FG6. Taxonomy (NCBI): domain Bacteria; kingdom Pseudomonadati; phylum Pseudomonadota; class Gammaproteobacteria; order Pseudomonadales; family Pseudomonadaceae; genus Pseudomonas; species Pseudomonas sp. FG6. Next base: position 55,347 of record NZ_JBMDJD010000006.1, on the reverse strand, counting down.
GACAATCAATGGCTGTTGCGCTTCCACTTGCAGGCCGAGTCCGTGGGGTTGTTCAGCGAGGGGCTGCTGGCGTTCGACGGCGAAGGGCGGATCAGTGCCGTGAACCAAAGCGCGTTGAACCTGCTCGGGCATCTGCGCGGCGGTTTGCTGGGCCAACGGGTGGAAGACTTTTTTGATTGTTCCCTGGACGAGTTGTTGGGCCGGGCCAGTGCCCAGGCCAGCGCGAGTTGGCCGTTGCGCACCCGTGACGGTCGGCACTTGTTTGCCGTCTTGCGCGGGCAGCCGCGCAGCGTGCCGGTGCCGGTCGTTCCGGCGCTTAAAGCCCTCGAACCGGCCCGCCTGCCAGGTATCTGCCTGGGGGATGCGGCGTTGCAGGAGCATTTTCGCAAGGCGCTGCGGGTGTTCGAGCGCGATGTGCCGCTGCTGATCCACGGCGAAACCGGCTCCGGCAAGGAGGCCTTTGCCAAGGCCGTGCACCTCGCCAGCCAGCGGGCCGGCAAGCAATTCGTCGCCCTCAATTGTGCGGCCATCCCGGAAAGCCTGATCGAAAGCGAGCTGTTCGGTTACCGCGGCGGCAGTTTCACCGGTGCCCGCAAGGAAGGCATGCGCGGCAAGCTGCAACAGGCCGACGGCGGCACGCTGTTCCTCGACGAGATCGGCGACATGCCCCTGGCCTTGCAGACCCGTTTGCTGCGGGTGCTGGAAGATCGCCAGGTGGTGCCGATTGGCGGCGAAGCCGAAGCCGTGAACGTGCGCATCATCAGCGCCACCCACCGGCAACTGCTTGAACGGGTGCAGGACGGCAGTTTCCGCGAGGATTTGTACTACCGGCTCAACGGCCTGGAAATCCCCTTGCCGGCGTTGCGCGAACGCAGCGACAAGTCGCAGTTGCTGGATTTCCTGCTGGCGGAAGAAAGCGGCAGCGAGCAGGTCACCCTCGATGAACCGGCGCGCCGGGCGCTGCTGGCGTTCGATTGGCCGGGCAACGTGCGGCAACTGCGCAACGTGCTGCGGACCCTGGCGGCATTGTGCGAGGACGGGCGGATTGGCCTGGAGGACTTGCCGGCGATGATTCGCCAGGTGCGTCCAGTGTTGGAGGAAGCCCCCGTATCTGACCATCCGCTGGAAGATGCGGAGCGACTGGCATTGCTCAATGCGCTGGAACAGACGCGCTGGCACATGACCAACACCGCCGAACAACTGGGGATCAGCCGCAATACCCTGTACAGGAAGCTGCGCAAGCACGCGATTGCTCGTTGAATTGCTGACTGCTGACTGCTGACTGCTGACTGCTGACTGCTGACTGCTGACTGTGGATTGCTGTTGTGGCGAGGGAGCTTGCTCCCGCTGGGCTGCGCAGCAGCCCCCAAGCTTTCCTTTCCACCCAAAAACGAGGGCGACTGCTGCGCAGTCGAGCGGGAGCAAGCTCCCTCGCCACCAAAGCCGGGTGCGCGCATCAACTGTGTACCAGGTTCAAACACAAGGTGCGATTTCCCCCTCCCTACGCTAACCTGCGGCCATGTTTTACGAGGTCGACTATGCACATCCATATTCTCGGTATCTGCGGCACTTTCATGGGTTCGATGGCGGTCCTGGCCAAGGAGCTGGGTCATCACGTGACCGGTTCCGACGCCAACGTCTACCCACCGATGAGCACTCAATTGGAGGCCCAGGGCATTGAACTGACCCAGGGCTACGACCCGGCGCAGCTGGATCCGGCGCCGGACCTGGTGGTCATCGGCAACGCCATGTCCCGTGGCAACCTGGCGGTGGAGTACGTGCTCAACAAGGGCCTGCCCTACGTCTCCGGGCCGCAGTGGCTGGCCGATCATGTGTTGCAGGGCCGTTGGGTCCTGGCCGTGGCCGGCACGCACGGCAAGACCACCACCAGCAGCATGCTCGCCTGGGTGCTGGAGCACGCGGGTATGAGCCCGGGCTTCTTGATCGGCGGCGTGCCGCAGAACTTCTCGGTGTCGGCGCGCCTGGGCGGCACGCCGTTCTTCGTGATCGAGGCCGACGAATATGACAGCGCGTTTTTCGACAAGCGCTCGAAATTCGTCCACTACCGTCCACGCACCGCGATCCTCAACAACCTTGAGTTCGATCACGCGGATATCTTCCCGGATCTGGCGGCCATCGAGCGGCAATTCCATCATTTGGTGCGCACCATTCCGAGCGAAGGCCTGGTCATTCACCCGACCACCGAGCCGGCCTTGCAGCGCGTGATCGAGATGGGCTGCTGGACCCCGGTGCAGACCACTGGCGCGGGCGGGCAGTGGCAGGTGAAGTTGCTCAAGGACGATGCGTCGCAGTTCGAAGTGATGTTCGAAGGCCAGTCCCAAGGCGTGGTGGAATGGGACCTGACCGGTCAGCACAACGTCGCCAACGCCCTGGCGACCCTGGCAGCGGCCCGTCACGTCGGCGTGGTGCCGTCCATGGGCATCGCCGCGTTGAGCGCGTTCAAGAGCGTGAAGCGGCGGATGGAAAAAGTCGCCGAGGTGAAGGGCATCACCATTTATGACGACTTCGCCCACCACCCAACCGCCATCGCCACCACCCTCGACGGTTTGCGCAAGCGCATCGGCGATGCCCCGTTGATCGCGATCATTGAGCCACGCTCCAATTCCATGAAGCTCGGCGCCCACCGTGACGGCCTGCCGGAAAGCGTGGTCGATGCCGACCAGGTGATCTGGTATTCGCCGGCCAACCTCGGTTGGGACCTGGGCGCCACCGCCGCGTTGTGCACGGTGCCGTCGATTGTCAGCGATTCGCTGGAAGGCATCATCGAACGCGTGAAGAGCCAGGCCCAGCCCGGCACCCACGTGGTGATCATGAGCAACGGCGGCTTCGGCGGCCTGCACGGCAAACTCGCCGAGGCGCTGAAATGAACACGCGCCTGGAGAGCAACGGGCCCGAACGCATCACGCTGGCGATGACGGGTGCGTCTGGCGCCCAGTACGGCTTGCGCCTGCTCGATTGCCTGGTGCGCGAAGACCGCGAGGTGCATTTCCTCATCTCCAAGGCGGCGCAATTGGTGATGGCCACCGAGACCGACGTGACCCTGCCGGCCAAGACCCAGATGATGCAGGCCTTCCTCACCGAATACACCGGGGCGGCGGCGGGGCAGATCCGCGTGTACGGCAAGGAAGACTGGATGTCGCCGGTGGCCTCGGGCTCCGGTGCGCCGGCAGCGATGGTGGTGGTGCCGTGTTCCACCGGGACGTTGTCGGCGATTGCCACCGGGGCCTGCAACAACCTGATCGAGCGGGCGGCGGACGTGACGCTCAAGGAGCGCCGGCAGTTGATCCTGGTGCCGCGTGAAGCGCCGTATTCGAGCATTCACCTGGAGCACATGCTCAAGCTGTCGAACATGGGCGTGACCATCCTGCCGGCCTCGCCGGGGTTTTATCACCAGCCGCAGACCATCGATGACCTGATCGATTTCGTCGTCGCGCGGATCCTCAACCTGCTGAACATTCCCCAGGACATGTTGCCGCGCTGGGGCGAGCATCATTTGAGCAGCGATGAATAAGCTGCTGATGGTGGTACTGGCGCTGCAACTGACCGGCTGCGCCACCGCCCGCACCCTCGACGCCGCCAAGCCCGGTGCGCCAGTGGTGTATGCGGGCACGCGCCTGGACCTTTATGCCCTGAACGGCGGCTGCTGCGCCAAGGACCGCTTCGGTGCCGAGGCGCCAAGTTACCCGGGCATCGATCTGCCAGGCAGTGCACTGCTCGATACCTTGTTGTTGCCGTTGTCGTTGTTTACGGCGATGGGGGTGGGGTTTCAGGCCACGGGCGGGTTGTAACAAACACCGCCAAACCCCGTGGCGAGGGAGCTTGCTCCCGCTCGACTGCGCAGCAGTCGCCTTGGGTTTCAGCTTGAAAAGCTTGGGGCTGCTTCGCACCCCAGCGGGAGCAAGCTCCCTCGCCACAATAGGGGTTTGGCTTTGGATCGGGGATGAGCCCATCGCGAGCAATTATTTGCCCAGCTTACGCAACTCATCCGACTCCACCACCCGCACCCCATCCTGCTCTTCCAGCGCCAGGCGCCACATGGCGCGGGCCAGTTGGCAGGCTTCGATGCCGTGGTATTTGCCCGGGATCAGCTTCGACAACGGACCGGCCAGTTGCTCGGCCAGGCGCGGTTCGACGCGTTCGCCCAGTAGCAGGGAAGGACGGCAAATGGTCAATTGCGGCCAGCCTTGGGCCTTGAGCGCCGCCTCCATTTCGCCTTTGACCTTGTTGTAGAAGACCGATGATCGCCGGTCGGCCCCCAATGCGCTGATCACAACCAGGTGCCGTGCGCCCAGTTCCCGGGCGCGCTTGGCGAAGGCCACGACCAGGTCCAGGTCCACCGCCCGGAAGGCGGATTCAGAGCCGGCCTTCTTGAGCGTCGTGCCCAGGCAGCAGAAGGCGATGTCCACCTGGCCGCCGAGCCGGGGCAGGACCTGGTCCGGTTCGCCGACCGGGTTTTCCAGTCGTGGGTGCACGGCCAGTGGCCGGCGGGAGGGCGCCAGTACCCGGGTGATGGTCGGCTCGTTGAGCAGCCGGTCCAGTAGGTGTTCCCCGGTCAGCCCGGTGGCGCCGGCGAGCAAAACATGCTGAGGCGTCAAGTACATAGTGTTTCCCCCTTGATACGCTTTAGCTTAGTTGCTCTTTGTCGCCTCGTCGTTCAATGCAGCACTTTGCAACGCTTTTCGCGCTTGTTGCTTGCGCAGCAACTGCCAGTGGGAAAGCACCGTCCTGGGCGCCCACATCTGCGGTTCGGAGGCCTCGAAATTGTCGGCCTGCTCACGCTCGGCCACGGTGGCCTTGGCGCGCTTGAAGGCTTGCTCCAGGTCGTCGGTCTGGTTCAGTGCCTGGGCGAACAGGGCGTCGCCAAAGTAGGTGAAGTTGGCTTCTTCGGAGCAGCCGAAGGACACCCGGTCAGCCCGCGAGGCGGTCATGATCAGCGTGCGATCATCCTTGAGCGCCGGGATGAAACCGCCGGAATAGCACGCCGAGATCACCACGATCTTGTCGCGGTTCTTCAGAGGGGCCAGCACAGCGGCCAGTTCGTCGGCGGGCAGGTCGGCCAGTTCCATGCGCGGCTGGTCGAGCACCAGTTCATGGTCGCTGGTGCCGTGGCTGGTCAGGTAGATGAAGATCAGGTCTTCCGGGCCGCTGCGCTCGGCCAGGGTGGCGGCGGCGCGGCGCAGGCTTTCTCGGGTGGCCATGGGCCGATCGCCGAGGTGATCGCGGTGGTTCACCAGGCGAATCTGGCCGAACGCGCCGAAACGGCTGGCGAGCATGTTGGCGACGTAGTCGGATTCGCGCAGGAATACGCTTTGCTTGCCATCGCCGCCCAAGGTCAGGCTGTACAGCTCGACGGCTGGCGTGGAGGCCGGGATATTGGCCAGGGCGTCGTCGAGCAGGCGACCCTGGGCCAGCAAACCCAGCTCAAGGACGTCCGGCAGCAATTTGCCGTCGGCATCGCGCACGCGTTGGCCGTTGGTCCAGGTGCCGCTCTGTACCGTGCCGTCGGCCAGCGCCAAGGTGCCGTGGCCGTGGTAGCTGTCGTTTTCGAACTCGCCGATGTAGAAGCTGCCGTCAGGCAGGTTCAGGCGGCCCTGGCCGGTAAAGCGCCACTCGTTGAATTGGCCGAGGTAATGGCTGCCGTCGGCACCGATCAGTTCGCCCTTGCCGGTCAGCGCGCCCTCCTTGAACTGGCCGATCCAGACGTCGCCGTCGGCATTTTCGTAGCGGCCGCGACCGCTGAGCTGGTTGTCCTTGAAGCCGCCGATGTAGACATCGCCATCGGCGCTGTTGAAGGTGCCCTTGCCCTGCAGTTGCCCGTCGACGAAGTGGCCGGTGAACTGGTTGCCGCTGGCGTCGAAGCGCTGGCCTTCGCCATTGGGCTTGCCGTTGGTGAAGGGGCCTTGGTACTGGCTGCCGTCCTCCAGCTCCAGGCGGCCGAGGCCGGAATACCGGTCGGCCTTGAACTCGCCCCGGTAGGTCATGCCGTTTTCCTTGAGCGTCCCTTCGCCGTCGCGCCGGCCTTGCTTGAAGCCGCCGGTGTAGCTGCTGGTGGGGGTGTTCAGGCTGCCCTGGCCGTGGAACAGGCCTTGCTGGAATTGCCCGCGATAGATCTCGCCGTTGCTGCCATGCCACTCGCCGGTGCCGTGCCACTGGCCCTGGTCGAACTGCCCGGCGTACCAGCTGCCGTTGGGGTAGTCGATGCGTCCCTGGCCTTGCAGCAGGCCATTGACCAGGTCACCGCGATAGCGGCCGCCGTCGGGAAGGCGTGCATCGGCTGGCAGGAACGATTCGCCGTCGCCGCAGGCGGTCAGCAACACAATCAGGGTCAGGGGGACGAGTAAGCGCATAACGGGATCCAGGTCATCAGGCCACGAGTATGCCGCAGCTCTCTGGATATAGCGAAGCGCTGCGAAACTGCCGGGGCGGTTTCGCATTCGCGAAGGTTTACACGAAGCAGAGCGACAACGGCTCGGCGATGTAGGCCGGTTTTTCCGAACCTTCGATTTCCAGGGTGGCGGTGGCCTTGAGCAGCCATTGGCCGGGTTTCTTTTCGGTGACGTCCACCAGTTCGACCTTGAGCCGGACCTTGGAATCGACTTTCACCGGCTGGATAAAGCGCACGCTGTCCAGGCCGTAGTTGACGACCATCTTCACGCCTTCGGGCAGGATCAGGATGTCTTCCATCAGCTTGGGCATCAGCGACAGCGACAGGAAACCGTGGGCGATGGTGCTGCCGAACGGAGTTTGCGCGGCCTTGACCGGGTCGACGTGGATGAACTGAAAGTCACCCGTGGCTTCGGCGAACAGGTTGATGCGCTCCTGGTCGATGGTGAGCCAGTCGGAACATCCGAGTTCCTTGCCGACATAATCCTTGAGCGCTGCAACGGGAACGTAGGGCATCGAGACTCTCCTTGATTCATCGGTTCTGTCTTTTTTTGGGTGCGGAGCGCTTGGCCCCGAAAGAACCACTGTAGATCAACATGGCGGGCGAAGAAGGTCACCGACCATGCTTTTTGCGAATGCCGAACCATAGCGTCGGCATGCTTATAATGCTGGCGCATTCATTGGGGCTGTTGTGGGGGAGAGAGCAAATGTTGCTACGGGGCCTGACCTGGCTGGTGCTGTTTCAATTGCTGGGCACTGCGATCAATCATTTGTTCCTGCCGGTGTTGCCGGGGCCGATCGTGGGCCTGCTGCTGTTGCTGGGTTACCTGATCATGCGTGGCGAAGTGAGCGAGCCGTTGAGCCAGGCCGCCGCCAGCCTGTTGCGCTACCTGCCGCTGCTGCTGGTGCCGCCGGCGGTGGGCGTGATGGTCTACGCCCGGGCCATCGCCGCGGATTTCTGGGCGATCGTCGGCGCGCTGACGCTGTCGCTGGTCCTGTCCGTGGCGCTGACGGGGTTGCTGATGCAACGCCTGGCCCGGCGCCACGCCGCAGCGGAGGACAGCCAATGATGCTCGACTGGCAGGGCGCCTGGGCTTCGGTGATTCATCATCCGCTGTTCGGCATCGGCATTACCCTGGGCGCTTATCAAGTAGTGCTGGCGGCCTTCGAAAAGACCCGCTGGATGTTCCTGCAACCGGTGCTGATGTCGATGGTGCTGTTGATCGGCGTGCTGCTGGGGTGCGGCATCGGCTACGCCGAATACCGCAAGAGCACCGAAATCCTCAGCATTCTGCTGGGCCCGGCCACGGTGGCCCTGGCGGTGCCGCTGTATTTGAACCTGCGGCGGATCCGGCAGTTGTTCTGGCCGATTTTTACTACGCTGGTGATAGCAGGGGTGTTCGCCACCGGTTCTGCGGTGGTGCTGGGCTGGAGTTTTGGCGCCGATCACATGATCCTGATGACCATGGCGCCCAAGTCGGTGACCTCGCCGATTGCCATGTTGGTGGCCGAGCAGATCGGCGGCGTGGCGGCCCTGGCGGCGGTGTTTGTATTGATTACCGGCGTGCTCGGGGCGATCCTCGGCCCGAGCATCCTGACGAAGCTCGGGGTCCGCAGCCCCGAGGCGCGTGGCATGGCCCTCGGCTTGACCGCCCATGCGGTGGGAACGTCCGTGGCGTTGCAGGAAAGCGAAGAGGCGGGCGCCTTTGCGGCGCTGGCGATGAGTCTGATGGGCGTGGCCACGGCGGTGCTGTTGCCGTTGGTGGTGTCGATGACGGTTTAAGGAACTGTTTATGAGCTTGCCGCTTTTCCCGTTAAACACCGTGCTGTTCCCCGGCTGCACCCTCGACCTGCAGATCTTCGAGGCGCGTTACCTCGACATGATCGGGCGTTGCATGAAAAAGGGCGAAGGTTTTGGCGTGGTGTGCATCCTTGAGGGCGAAGAGGTTGGCCTCGCGCCAGACGGTTATGCCCGGGTTGGCTGTGAGGCGCTGATCACCGATTTTTCCCAGCAGGGCAATGGCCTGTTGGGGATTCGTGTGCAGGGCGGCCGGCGCTTTATCGTGCACGAAAGCAGCGTCCAGCCCGACCAGTTGACCGTCGCCGAGGTGGAGTGGCTGGAAGAAGAGCCGGAGCAACCGTTGCAGGATGAGGACGCGGACCTGGTGGCGCTGTTGCTGGCGTTGGCCGAGCATCCGATGGTCGAGGCGTTGAACATGGGCACCGAGGCGACCGGCCAGCAGTCACTGGCCAACCAATTGGCCTACCTGCTGCCGTTCAAGGAACTGGACAAGATCGAGCTGCTGCAACTGGGCGACCCGCAACAGCGCCTGGATGCGATCCAGGCCTTGCTCGATGAGTTGCAGGGTGAGTTGTTCGCCTGACATCACTCATCTTCACTGGACAACACTCAATCCCACAGGGGGGCAGTGTCTGTGGGGCGGCGCTTACTTAATAGGCATACCGCAACATCGCATGGGGCAAATGCCGCAGTGCGAAGAAGCTGAACGTCGCCACCAGCGCCGGCAGGACCAGCCACCAGATTTTCGGCGACATCGCCGGCAACGGTGCCTGGCGCTGGCTCAGCCATAGGGCGGCGGCGCAGACGCTGGCGGCGAGCATGGCGCCGGCGAGGACATCGCTGGGCCAATGCACGCCCAGGTATACCCGCGACAAGGCGATGGCCAGCGCCGGCAGGCAACCCAGCAGCAGCCAGGTCAGGCGCAGGCGCGGGGGTTGGCCGCGACCGGCCAGGACGGCGAGGGTCAGGAACAGGGCGAAGGCGCCGGAGGCGTGGCCGCTGGGCATGCTGTAGCTGCCCAGTGGGTCGGTCAGGATTTCCGGGCGCACCCGGGCGAAGAAGTGCTTGCTGGCGGTATTGGCGAGGGCCGTGAACAGCATCGTGCCACCGGCGAAGAGCGCCGGGCGCCACTGGCGTGCCAGCAACAGCAATGCGGTGACCAGCGCGCAGATCACCAGCATGTTGCGAAATTCGCCGATCAGCGTGAAGGTCACGGCGATTTCGTCCAGCGCCGGGCTGCGGTGTTCCTGGACCAGCGTCATCAGGCCCTGGTCGAACGCCGTCAAATACCGAAAACCGAGGAACAGGCCGATCAGGATTACCAGGCCCAGGCCGGCAATCAGCGCCGTGGCGTGCCGATGGCGGCGCAGGCTGCTGCTGACGCTCAGGCCGATCATCACCGCGACGCTGCCCATCACCACGCCGGCCTGTGGCCAGAAACCCTCGGGCAATGGCAGGCGAAACGCCGCCCCGGTGGCCCAGCCTGGGAGCAGGTACGCGACGCTCCAGCCTGTCGCGGCCAGCACGCTGACGGCGGCGAAGCGCGGGAACGGCATGTCGCACATCCCCGCCACCATCGGCAGCATGGGCCTGAGCGGGCCGATAAAGCGGCCCACCAGGAGGCTGGCGATGCCGTAGCGCTGGAAATAGTTTTCTGCCGCGCTCATCCACTCCGGGTGATGCCGCAGCCCCGGCAAGCGGCGAATGTTCTGGTGGAAATGCCGACCGAGGAAGTACGACACCATGTCCCCCAGCAACCCGCCGAGCAGGCCCAGCAACAGCGTCTCACCCAAGGGCAGCGCACCGCTGCCGGCCAGCACCGTTATCGCAAACAGCAACACGGTGCCCGGCACGATCAGGCCGACGATGGCCAGGCACTCCCCGCAGGCCACGATGAACACGGCCATCGCCAGCCATTGCGGGTTCACGGTCAGCCAGGCGGTGATGCTATCGAGCCATGGGCCCATAAGGACAACTCCATTGAATTTTGATTGGCGTGCATTGTTACCGTGGGCGAAAGTTTGTGGGAGCAAAGCTTGCTCGCGACGAACGATGACACGAATTTACTGTTGATCCGTGTCGCCTGCATCGCGAGCAAGCTTTGCTCCCACAAGCCCGCTCCCACAGGGGGATGAGGTATTTCATCAGGGCAGCAAAAAATAATCCCGACCTTCGACCTGTCCACGGCGCAAGGGGTTGCGGGTGCACCAGGGGGCGTAGGCGGCGTCGACGAAGCGATAGGGCAGGTGCTCGTCGCGTCCCTGGGGAATGCCCAGGCGTGTGGTCTGGATCACATTGACCGTCGGCACGCCCACTTCTTCCACCAACAGGCGTTCGGGGTCGAAGCGCTTGGCGTCCCACTCCGGGACTTTCAGCCCCAGGGCCTTGCACAGCAGGGTCTGGCCGGCACAGAGTTTTTGCGGCGTGCGCGGCCGGCCTTGGGCGTCGGGGTTGTTCAGCAGCATCTGCGCCAGGCTCTGGGGGGCGCTGAGGGCATCGACCCAGGGGTAGGCCGATTTGATCAGCACGGCATTGCCCGGCCCTTGCGCGCTGAAGTTCAGCGAATCGCCGCCGCGGGCGTAGTACATATAGATGTGGCCGCCGTCGAGGAACAAGGCCTTGCGCTTTTCCGTGTAGCCGAGGGAGGCGTGGCTGCCTTTTTCGGCGAAGTAATACGCTTCGGTCTCGATGATCCGCGCGCTGAGCCACAGGCCGTTGACCTTGTGGCGGATGACCTTGCCCAGCAGATCCTGGGCCAGCACTTGGGCGTCGCGGTCAAAAAAGGCGTGGGGCAGGGCGTTTGGCGGACGGAGCGAATCAGTCATGGTCGATAGGCAGAGTGAGGCCAAGGGAGGCGCGATGATAACAATGGAATGCTTAATCGCCGCTGAACATCGGATATTTCTGCCGGTTTTGCGCCTCCGCCGGTCACCGCTGTGAGTCCATGCTGTTAGTCGAGGGAGACGACAGCTATAATCTGCCGCTTTCCTCATCGCCAAGACCTCACAGACCATGACTGAGTCCGTTCTTGACTACATGACCCGCCTGGGTCGCGCCGCCCGCGAAGCGTCGCGCATCATCGGCCGGGCCAGCACCGCGCAGAAAAACCGCGCCCTGCAGGCCGCTGCCAATGCGCTGGACGCTGCTCGCGCCGAGTTGTCCGCCGCCAATGAGCTGGACCTGGCCGCCGGCCGGGCCAATGGCCTGGAGCCGGCCATGCTCGAACGCCTGGCGCTGACCCCGGCCCGCATCGACGGCATGATCGTCGGCCTGCGCCAGGTCGCGGCACTGCCGGACCCGGTCGGGGCGATCCGCGACATGAGCTACCGGCCATCGGGCATCCAGGTCGGCAAGATGCGCGTACCCCTGGGCGTGGTCGGGATCATCTATGAGTCGCGGCCCAACGTGACCATCGACGCCGCGAGCCTGTGCCTGAAATCCGGTAACGCGACCATCCTGCGTGGCGGTTCCGAGGCGATTCATTCCAACCGTGCCATTGCCGCGTGCATCCAGCGCGGCCTGGCCGAGGCCGATCTGCCGGCCGCCGTGGTGCAAGTGGTGGAAACCACCGACCGTGCCGCCGTTGGCGCCCTGATCAGCATGCCCGAGTTCGTCGACGTCATCGTGCCCCGCGGTGGCAAGGGCCTGATCGAGCGGATCAGCCGCGATGCCCGCGTGCCGGTGATCAAGCACCTGGACGGCATCTGCCACGTCTACGTCAGCGCCCACGCCGACCAGCCCAAGGCCCAGCGCATCGCCTTCAACGCCAAGACCTACCGTTATGGCATCTGCGGCGCGATGGAAACCCTGCTGGTGGACGAGGCTGTTGCCGCGCAGTTCTTGCCGGCGATGGCTGCCCAATTCCGCGAAAAAGGCGTCGAGCTGCGCGGTTGCGAGCGTACCCGGGCGATCATCGAGGCGGTGGAAGCGACCGAAGAAGACTGGGACACCGAATACCTGGCGCCAATCCTGTCGATCCGCGTGGTCGACGGGCTGGACCAGGCCATCGACCACATCAATCGCCACGGCTCCCATCACACCGATTCCATCGTCAGTGAAAACCTGGGCGAAACCCGGCGCTTCGTGGCCGAAGTGGACTCGGCCTCGGTGATGATCAACACCCCGACCTGCTTCGCCGACGGCTTCGAGTACGGTTTGGGTGCCGAGATCGGCATTTCTACTGATAAGCTGCACGCCCGCGGCCCGGTGGGCCTCGAAGGGCTGACCTGCGAGAAGTACATTGTGGTCGGTGACGGCCAGTTGCGTGGACAGGAGCCTGCCTGACTTGGGCAACCTTGATCCGGCGCCTGTGATGACGCACCCTGCGACGACCGCCGCGCCCCGGCGCATTGGTATCCTGGGCGGCACGTTCGACCCGGTGCACATCGGTCACTTGCGCGGTGCCCTGGAAGTCGCCGACGCCCTGGCCCTCGATGAGCTACGCCTGCTGCCCAGCGCCAGGCCGCCTCATCGGGATACGCCGCAGGTGTCGGCGCAGGATCGCCTGGCAATGGTCGAGTGCGCGGTGGCCGGTGTGGCGCCGTTGGTGGTGGACGCCCGCGAATTGCAGCGGGACAAACCGTCCTACACCATAGACACCCTGGAGCTGATACGCGCCGAACTGGCCGTGGATGCCCAGGTTTTTCTGCTTCTGGGCTGGGACGCATTTTGCGGCCTGCCCACTTGGCATCGCTGGGAAGAGTTGCTCCAGCATTGCCACATCCTGGTGCTGCAACGCCCGGATGCCGACAGCGAGCCGCCGGATGCCTTGCGCAACCTGCTGGCGGCCCGCTCGGTGAGCGACCCGCTGGCCCTGAAAGGGCCGAGCGGACAGATTGCATTCGTCTGGCAGACGCCGCTCGCGGTATCCGCCACCCAGATCCGTCAACTGCTGGCCAGCGGTAAGTCGGTACGTTTCCTGGTGCCCGACGCGGTCCTGGCCTACATCGATGCGCACGGACTGTACCGTGCGTCGAACTGAAAGCGGCGCGCTTCAAGGTACGTGAATGCGTAGCGAAGCGCCCGAACATACGAGCAAAACGAGTTTTATATGACTGACAAAGACGTAAGCAAAGTAAAGCGCAAGGGCACGTTCAAGAGCGCCCCGTTGCCTGCAGAGGCCCCAACCGGCGTCGTGCTGGCCGGTGAAGAACTGGTCAAGGTGGCCGTTGCGGCCCTCGAAGACGTCAAGGCCCAGGACATCCAGGTGATCGACGTTCGCGAAAAGCAGAGCATCACCGACTTCATGATCATCGCCACCGGTACCTCCAACCGCCAGATCAATGCGATGCTGGAGAAGGTCCGTGAAATGGTGAAGGCCCGTGGCGTCAAGCCGCTGGGTGAAGAAGGCAAGGGCGAAAGCGACTGGGTCCTGCTGGATATGGACGACGTCATCGTGCACATGATGACCGCCTCGGCCCGCCAGTTCTACGACCTGGAGCGCCTGTGGGCCGGTGCCGAGCAGAGCCGTGCGGCGGACGCTCGCCACCACAGCCCGGAAAACCCCCATGAGCACTTCACCAAGCTCAACAAAGACCAGCAATAAGGGATCGCTGTGCGACTGCGCCTGATCGCCGTCGGTTCTCGCATGCCCAAGTGGGTGGAAGAAGGCTGGCATGAATATGCCAAGCGTCTTCCTTCCGAGCTGGCCCTGGACCTGGTGGAAATTCCGCTCAATACCCGTGGCAAGAACGCCGACGTGGCGCGCTTTATCCGCCAGGAAGGCGAAGCCATGCTGGCCAAGGTCGGGCCGAACGAGCGCATCGTCACCCTGGAAGTCCACGGCAAGCCCTGGAGCACCGAGCAACTGGCGGTGGAGCTCGATCGCTGGCGGTTGGATTCGCGCACAGTCAATTTCATGGTTGGTGGCCCGGAAGGGCTGGCGCCGGAAGTCTGTGCCCGGGCCGACCAGCGTTGGTCATTGTCGCCGTTGACGCTGCCGCACCCCCTGGTGCGGATCCTGATCGGTGAACAGCTGTACCGTGCCTGGACAGTCCTGTCCGGGCACCCTTACCACAAGTAATCCCGCCCCCATGCCTCAGCCGATCCGCATCAAGGACCACGAAAAAGACGCCCGCCTGGTGCGCAGTCGCGTCGTGTTCGGCGCCATTACGGTGGTGACGCTGATCGGCGTGCTGATTGCGCGGTTGTATTTCCTCCAGGTGATCCAGTACGAGTACCACTCGACCCTGTCGGAAAACAACCGTGTGCATGTGCAACCGATTCCGCCGACGCGTGGCTTGATCTTCGACCGCAATGGCGTGGTGGTGGCCGATAACCGGCCCAGCTTCAGCCTGAGCATGACCCGCGAGCGTTCCGGTGACTGGCAGCAGGTGCTCGACGTGATCGTCGAAGTGCTGCAACTGACACCCGAGGACCGGGCGATCTTCGAGAAGCGCATGCGCCAGGGCCGGCGCCCGTTCGAGCCGGTGCCGATCCTGTTCGAGCTGACCGAAGAGCAGATTGCCCTGATCGCGGTGAACCAGTTCCGCCTGCCGGGCGTCGAGGTGGTGGCGCAGTTGGTGCGGCATTACCCCCAAGGCGAGCACTTTGCCCACTCGGTCGGCTACATGGGCCGGATCAACGAGAAAGAGCTCAAGTCCCTCGACCCGGTCAACTACAGTGGCACCCACCACATCGGCAAGACCGGTATCGAGCGCTTCTACGAGCCTGAGCTGCACGGCCAGGTGGGCTATGAAGAAGTCGAGACCAACGCCCGTGGCCGGGTATTGCGGGTGCTCAAGCGCACCGACCCGATTCCTGGCAAGGACATCGTCCTGAGCCTGGACATCAAATTGCAGGAAGCCGCCGAAGCGGCGCTGGGCGGACGGCGTGGCGCGGTGGTGGCCCTGGACCCGAACACCGGCGAGGTGCTGGCGATGGTCAGCCAGCCGAGTTTCGACCCGAACCTGTTCGTCACCGGTATCAGCTTCAAGGCCTACGCCGAATTGCGCGATTCCATCGACCGGCCGCTGTTCAACCGGGTGCTGCGTGGCCTTTATCCGCCGGGTTCGACCATCAAGCCAGCCGTGGCGATTGCCGGGTTGGACGCTGGCGTGGTGACCGCTTCGAGCCGGGTCTTCGACCCCGGTTACTACATGCTGCCCAACTATGACCACAAGTACCGCAACTGGAACCGCACCGGTGACGGCTACGTGGACCTGGAAACGGCGATCATGCGGTCCAACGACACCTATTTCTATGACCTGGCCCACAAGCTGGGGATCGATCGGCTGTCGTCGTACCTGAACAAGTTTGGCATTGGCCAGAAGGTCTCCCTGGACATGTTCGAGGAATCCCCTGGCCTGATGCCGTCCCGGGAGTGGAAGCGGGTGACTCGCCGGCAGGCGTGGTTCCCGGGCGAGACCCTGATCCTGGGGATCGGCCAGGGCTACATGCAGGCCACGCCCCTGCAATTGGCCCAGGCCACGGCCTTGGTGGCGAGCAAGGGCAAGTGGTATCGCCCGCATCTGGCCAAGACCATCGAAGGCGAGAAGCCGGTGGACCCGAACCCGATGCCGGACATCGTCCTGCGCAACGCGTCGGACTGGCAGAAGGTCAACAACGGCATGCAGCAGGTAATGCACGGTGCCCGGGGTACCGCCCGCAAGGCGGCCATCGGCTCGCCTTATCGCATCGCCGGCAAGAGTGGTACGGCCCAGGTCGTGGCCATCAAGCAGGGCGAGAAGTATGACCGCTCCAAAGTCCAGGAACGCCACCGCGACCACGCCTTGTTCGTCGGCTTCGCGCCGGCGGACAACCCGAAGATCGTCGTGTCGGTGATGGTCGAGAACGGCGAGTCCGGTTCCGGCGTGGCCGCGCCCGTGGTGCGCCAGGTGATGGACGCCTGGCTGCTGGATGAACACGGCCAGCTCAAGTCCGAATTCGCAAGCCCCACTACCGCGGAGGCTACGGCCCGTGAAGAGTAATTTCGACCGGATCCTCTCCAGCGAAGACGTGATGCGCCGGCGGGCGACGTTGTTGCAGCGCATGCACATTGACGGTCCGTTGCTGGTCCTGTTGCTGATCCTCGCGGCGGGCAGTCTGTTCGTGCTGTATTCGGCCAGTGGCAAGAGCTGGGACCTGCTGGCCAAGCAGGCCACCTCGTTCGGCATTGGCCTGGTGTCGATGATCGTCATCGCTCAATTCGAACCGCGGTTCATGGCGCGCTGGGTGCCGCTGGCCTATGTGGTGGGCGTGGGCCTGCTGGTGGTGGTGGACGTGATGGGCCACAACGCCATGGGCGCTACTCGCTGGATCAACATTCCGGGGGTGATCCGCTTCCAGCCTTCGGAGTTCCTCAAGATCATCATGCCGGCGACCATCGCCTGGTACCTGTCCAAGCGCACCCTGCCACCGCAGCTCAAGCACGTGTGCATCAGCCTGCTGCTGATTGGCATCCCGTTCATCCTGATCGTGCGCCAGCCGGACCTCGGCACCTCGCTGCTGATCCTGGCCGGCGGCGCTTTCGTGCTGTTCATGGGCGGGCTGCGCTGGCGCTGGATCCTCAGCGTGGTCGCCATCGCGGTGCCGGTCTCGGTGGCCATGTGGTACTTCGTGATGCACGACTACCAGAAGCAACGCATCCTGACCTTCCTTGACCCGGAGAGCGATCCGCTAGGCACCGGCTGGAACATCATCCAGTCCAAGGCCGCCATCGGTTCCGGCGGGGTGTTCGGCAAGGGCTGGCTGATGGGCACCCAGTCGCACCTGGACTTTTTGCCGGAAAGCCACACCGACTTCATCATTGCGGTGATGGGCGAGGAGTTCGGCCTGGTGGGTATCTGCATCCTGCTGTTGATCTACCTGCTGCTGATCGGCCGCGGGCTGGTGATCACCGCCCAGGCCCAGACGCTGTTCGGCAAGTTGCTGGCGGGCAGCCTGACCATGACGTTTTTTGTTTATGTTTTCGTCAACATCGGTATGGTCAGTGGCTTGTTGCCGGTGGTGGGGGTTCCGTTGCCGTTCATTAGCTACGGAGGAACTTCGCTGGTGACGCTACTGTCAGCGTTTGGGGTCTTGATGTCGGTCCATACCCACCGCAAGTGGATCGCACAGGTTTGAATAAGGTGAAGAGTTCAATGCAAGCAATGCGTGGCTGGTCGACGCGATACGCGCCGTGGATCGGCCTGTTCGGCCTGCTTGGGGGCGCGCAGCCGGCCCTGGCGGCGGGGGAATACGAAGGCTCGCCCCAGGTGGCCGAGTTCGTTGGCGAGATGACCCGTGACTACGGGTTTGCCGGTGAACAGTTGATGGATGTGTTCCGCGAGGCTGAGCGCAAGCAGTCGATCCTCGATGCGATTTCCCGGCCCGCCGAACGCGTCAAGCAGTGGAACGAGTATCGGCCGATGTTCATCACCGATGCGCGCATCGCCCGTGGCGTGGACTTCTGGCGCCAGCACGAGGCCGCCCTGGCCCGTGCCGAGCAGGATTACGGCGTGCCGGCGCAGATCATCGTGTCTATCATTGGGGTCGAGACGTTCTTCGGGCGCAATACCGGTAATTTCCGGGTGATCGACGCGCTGTCGACCCTGGGTTTCGATTACCCGCCCCGGGCCGAGTTTTTCCGCAAGGAGCTGCGTGAGTTCCTGTTGCTGGTCCGCGAGGAGCAGGTCGACCCGTTGACCCTCAAGGGCTCTTACGCCGGGGCCATGGGGCTGCCGCAATTCATGCCCAGTAGTTTTCGCGCCTACGCGGTGGACTTCGACGGCGATGGCCACATCAATATCTGGACCAACCCGACCGATGCCATCGGCAGCGTGGCCAGCTATTTCAAGCGCCATGGCTGGGAGGCCGGCCAACCGGTGGTCAGTCGCGCCGACGTGCGTGGCGACCGGGTGGACGAGGGCCTGACCGAGGGCATCGAGCCGACGAAAACCGTCGGGGAGTTGCGGGCGTTGGGGTGGTCGAGTCATGATGCGCTGCGTGATGACATGCCGGTCACCGCGATGCGCCTGGAAGGCGAGCAGGGCCCCGAATATTGGATGGGCCTGAAGAATTTCTACGCGATTACGCGTTATAACCGCAGCGTGATGTACGCCATGGCCGTATATCAACTGTCTGAAGAGCTGGTCAAAGCACGGGGCGTCAAATAATGCAGGCATTGCCTACCTATCAACCCCTGAAAGCCAGGCGCCTGAAGTTCGTGGCGCTGGCTGCGCTGTCGTTGTTGGTCGTCAGTTGTTCGACCAGTCGCGCGCCGACCCAGAAAAACTCCACCGCCGTGCGATCGGCGCCGGGCCTGGACATCAACCGGGCCCACAAGGACGGCGCGCCGTGGTGGGACGTGGATGTCTCGCGCATCCCGGACGCGACACCGACCCTGCACACCGGTCCCTACAAGGCCAACCCATACACGGTGCTGGGCAAGACCTATTTCCCGATGGCCGACTCCAAGACCTATGTCGCGTCGGGCACCGCCTCCTGGTACGGCACCAAGTTCCACGGCCAGAACACCGCCAACGGCGAGGTGTATGACCTGTATGGCATGAGCGCGGCGCACAAGACCTTGCCGCTGCCCAGCTATGTGCGAGTGACCAACCTGGACAACAACAAGAGCGTGATCCTGCGGGTCAATGACCGTGGGCCGTTCTATTCCGACCGCATCATCGACCTGTCGTATGCGGCGGCAAAAAAACTCGGTTATGCTGAAATCGGCACCGCGCGGGTCAAGGTCGAAGGCATTGACCCGCAGGAATGGTGGGCCCAGCGCGGCCGTCCGGCGCCTTTAATGCTCAACGAGCCTAAAGTGGCGCAAAATGCCGCGCCAACCGTGACGGCGTCCACCGGCACGGTCGAGCAGTGGACACCGCCGCCGCAGCAACACGCTGCGGCCGTCGTGCCGGTGCAGATCGATGCAAAAAAAAACGCTTCTGCAACAGCGTCTGGCCAGTTTCTGCAAGTGGGCGCGTTCGCCAACCCGGACGCTGCCGAACTGCTGAGGTCGAAGCTCAGCTCGATGGTGAGCGCCCCGGTGTTCATCAGCTCGATCGTGCGCAACCAGCAGACACTGCATCGGGTGCGCCTGGGGCCGATCGGTTCTCCGGGTGAGGTCCAGCAAGTGCAGAACAGCGTGCGCCTGGCCAATCTCGGTTCGCCGAGCCTGGTCACCGCCGAGTGACAAGAGATAGACGGCCTGCTTGCGGTTCGAGCGGGCCCGGTTGTTGGCTCGACAAATAACAAAAGCCCGGCAAGGGATATGAGTGAGCAACGTAAGCACGCGGCAGTTCGTTGAAAGGCTGCCAGTTACCATTAGCGATTTTCGAGAGACGGATGAACATCACCACCTTTGCCAAACGCCTTTGCCTGCTAGTCCCGCTGCTACTCTCACCTGCCGCGTTCGCGGTCGAGATGATGCCTTCGCCTCCACAACTGGCAGCCAAGGCCTATGTACTCATGGACGCCAGCAGCGGCAACGTGCTGGTCGAGAACAACGGTGACCAACGTCTGCCGCCGGCCAGCCTGACCAAGCTGATGACCGCCTACATCGCGACCCTGGAAATCCGTCGCGGCCAGATCGGCGAGAACGATCCGGTGACCGTCAGCGAAAACGCCTGGCGTACCGGCGGTTCGCGGATGTTCATCAAGGTCGGCTCGCAAGTGACCGTCAGCGACCTGCTGCACGGCATCATCATCCAGTCCGGCAACGACGCCAGCGTGGCCCTGGCCGAACACATCGCCGGCAGCGAAGACGCCTTCGCCGACATGATGAACAAGACCGTCGGCGACCTGGGCATGAGCAACAGCCACTTCATGAACCCGACCGGCCTGCCGAACCCCGAGCACTATTCCTCGGCCCACGACATGGCGCTGCTGGCCCGGGCGATCATTCATGAAGACCCGGCGCACTACGCCATCTACTCCCAGAAGGAATTCTTCTGGAACGGCATCAAGCAGCCTAACCGCAACCTGCTGCTGTGGCGCGACAAGACCGTCGATGGCCTGAAGACCGGCCACACCGACGAGGCTGGCTACTGCATGGTGTCCTCGGCCGTGCGTGATGGCATGCGCCTGATCGCCGTGGTGTTCGGCACCAGCAGCGAAGTGGCCCGTGCCGCCGAGACCCAGAAGCTGTTGACCTATGGCTTCCGCTTCTTCGAAACCCAGACCTTCTACCAGAAGGGCACCGAACTGGCCCAGGCTCCGGTCTGGAAGGGCACCAGCAATCAGGTCAAGGCCGGCCTGGCCGAGGACCTGACCATGACCCTGCCCAAGGGCCAGCTCAAGAAACTCGCTGCCAGCATGACCATGAACCCGCAGCTGACCGCCCCCATCGCCAAGGGCGACGTGATCGGTAAAGTCGAAGTCAAGCTGGAAGACAAAGTGGTCCACAGCGCCGATCTGATCGCGCTGGACGCCGTCGAGGAAGGTGGTATCTTGCGCCGCATGTGGGATAGCATCCGTCTATTCTTCTACGGCTTGTTCAACTGATTCGAGTGTTGAGCTGCATGGCCCCGTTCCTATCCGGTCCGGGGCCATGTTCGTTACCAAGGCTTACGAGGCCGCTACGCCATGACAGATTCCGAAGTAAAGGCGCCAAAAATCGAATTTCCGTGCGCGGATTATCCCATCAAGATAATTGGCGACACTGGGGTGGGCTTCAAGGACAAGATCGTCGCGATCGTCGAGAAGCACGCCACCGTCGACTTCAAGACCCTGGCCGAGCGCCAGAGCACCAACGGCAAGTACACCACGATCCAGGTGCACATCGTTGCCACCGGCCAGGAACAGCTTTACGACATCAACAGTGAGCTGCGGGCGACCGGTTTCGTGCACATGGTGTTGTGATGCCCGGTACGCTGGGCTTTCGCGAGCTGGGCCAGATGGCTTACGAGCCGGTCTGGCACGCCATGCAACGCTTCACCAATGAACGCGGCAACACCGCCGACGATGAGGTCTGGTTGGTGGAGCACCCGCCGGTCTTCACCCAAGGCCAGGCCGGCAAGGCCGAGCACTTGTTGCTGCCGGGAGATATCCCGGTGGTCAAGGTCGACCGGGGCGGGCAGGTGACTTACCATGGCCCCGGCCAACTGGTCGCCTACCTGTTGCTGGACGTGCGCAAGCTGGGCTTCGGCGTGCGCGAGTTGGTGACCCGCATGGAAACCTGCCTGATCGAGCTGCTGGCCAGCTATGGAATCAGTGCGCAGGCCAAGCCGGACGCGCCAGGTGTCTATGTCGACGGGGCGAAGATCGCCTCCCTGGGTCTGCGGATCCGCCACGGCTGTTCGTTTCACGGCCTGGCGTTGAACGTGGACATGGACCTTGCCCCGTTTCGACGGATTAATCCCTGTGGCTACGCGGGGCTGGCAATGACCCAGCTGCGCGATCACGCAGGTTCGATTGAATTTGCCGAGGTAAGTGCCCGGCTGCGTGCGCAGCTTGTCAAACACCTCGACTACGCTGAGCAGACGACCCTAACGGGCGGAATCGATTGATATGACGAATGATGCAGTGCAAACCGTAACTCCGACGCAGGATGGTACCGAGCGTCCGGCCCCGCGCACCAAGGTCGAGGCGGGCGTAAAGCTACGCGGCGCCGAGAAGGTTGCACGCATCCCGGTCAAGATCATCCCGACCACCGAACTGCCGAAGAAACCTGACTGGATCCGCGTGCGTATCCCGGTTTCCCCTGAGGTCGACCATATCAAGACGCTGCTGCGCAAGCACAAGCTGCACAGCGTCTGCGAAGAGGCCTCCTGCCCGAACCTGGGCGAGTGCTTCTCCGGCGGCACCGCCACCTTCATGATCATGGGTGACATCTGCACCCGTCGCTGCCCGTTCTGCGACGTCGGCCATGGCCGTCCGAAGCCTTTGGACGCCAGCGAGCCGGAAAACCTGGCCATCGCCATCGCCGACCTCAAGCTGCGCTACGTGGTCATCACCTCGGTGGACCGCGACGACCTGCGCGACGGCGGTGCCCAGCACTTTGCCGACTGCATCCGCGAGATCCGCAAGCTGTCGCCGAACGTACAGCTCGAAACCCTGGTGCCGGACTACCGCGGCCGCATGGACATCGCCCTGGAAATCACCGCGGCCGAGCCACCGGATGTGTTCAACCACAACCTGGAAACCGTGCCTCGCCTGTACAAGGCCGCGCGCCCGGGTTCGGACTACCAGTGGTCGCTGACCTTGCTGCAGCGCTTCAAGCAGATGATGCCGCACATTCCGACCAAGTCTGGCTTGATGCTGGGCCTGGGCGAGACCGATGAAGAAGTGATCGAGGTCATGAAGCGCATGCGTGAGCATGACATCGACATGCTGACCCTTGGGCAGTACCTGCAGCCTTCGCGCAATCACTTGCCGGTGCAGCGTTTTGTGCACCCGGATACCTTTGCCTGGTTTGCTGAGGAGGGGTACAAGATGGGGTTCAAGAACGTGGCTTCGGGGCCGTTGGTGCGGTCTTCGTATCATGCGGATGAGCAGGCTAAGTTGGTCAAGGCTGAGCTGATCGGGTCCTGATTTTTTTGCGTCGGTTTTTGGGGTGGTGTGTGTATCCGTTTTTTGCGTAACGGCTGCTTATGGTTCCGCCCTTACGGCGGGTCACTTTTTTCAAACGCCAAAAAAGTAACCAAAAACGCTTCGCCCCACCACTCGGTGCCTCGCCTAGGCTCGGCATGCCTGAACGAAGGCATCGCTCCGTGGGCCGCCGCGAAGGGCCATCCATGGCCCAGCGCGGCTAACCCGGCCTCCATGCCGGGTTACCCACTGCGCAATACCTTCGTTCAGCCATCGTGGTTAATGGGGCGCAAGAGCCAAAGCCAAAGCCAAAGCCAAAGCCAAAGCCAAAGCCAAAGCCAAAGCCAAAGCGAAGCGGTCTAGGAACCGGTCTGTTTTGGGCTGATCTGCGCCCTTGCGGCGCTGTGGGCCTCAACTGTGGGAGCAAAGCTTGCTCGCGATGACGATGAATCAGCTACAAAGATGCTGAACGCACTTTGCTCTGCTTTGCTTTTGACTTTGATCTAAGCGCCCCATTAACCACGCCGAGTGGTGGGGCACAGCGTTTTTGGTTACTTTTTTGGCGTTTGAAAAAAGTAACCCGCCGTAAGGGCGGAACCGCCAGTAGCCGTTACCGCAGAAACGGATATACATACGCATGCAAGCCTCAGGGAGCCCACGGATGACCGTGCAACCGCCAAGCCCACATCACCCCGTCCCAGCCCTCCCTAAAGAAGGCCTGATCGCCCTGATCGCCCCCGCCGGCCCCGCCCCCCTGGACACCGACAAAGCCATCCAATGGATGCACGCCCAGGGCCACGGCTTGCGGATATTCCCCGGCGTCTACGAAAAAAACGGCTACCTGGCCGGCAGCGACGAAGTGCGCCTCAACGACTTGCACGCCGCCTTCGCCGACCCCCAAGTCAAAGCCATCATCTGCCTGCGCGGCGGCTACGGTACGCCACGTCTGCTGGATCGCATCGACTTCGACCTCCTACGGCGCAACCCCAAGCCCTTCGTCGGCTACAGCGACATCACCGCCCTGCACCTGGCCATCAGCCGTTACGCAGGCTTTGTGACGTTCCACGGGCCATTGCTCAACGCCGACCTCCTGGGCGACAAGCAACCCCCAACCGTCACCTCGTTTTTCAACCTGCTGCATGGGCAGTTGAAGGCCGGCAGTGTGCTGAGTCATCCAGTGGCGTATCCCTTGACCACCGTCGAGCCAGGTGTCGCCCAGGGGCGTCTGCTGGGGGGCAATCTGTCGATGATTGCCGCGACCCTGGGTACGCCTTACCAGATCGACGCCGACGGCGTGGTCCTGTTCATCGAAGACATCAACGAGCCGCTGTACCGCATCGATCGCCTGCTGACCCAGTTACGACTGGCTGGCACCCTGGCGAAGTTAAGGGGCGTATTGGTGGGGGACGTGGCCGGGGTGGACGTCGAGGCGTTGAACCGCTTGCTCAAGCAGACGTTTGAGCCGCTGCGGATCCCGGTGGTGTCTGGCTGGCGCAGTGGGCATTGTGATCCGAACCTGACGTTGCCCATGGGGGCGTTGGTCAGGCTGGATGCGGATGCTCAGACCTTGGTGCTGGAGCAGGATGTGGTGATTAGCCGGTAGTGCTGTGTTGCCCGGAAGTCAGTCCTCGCGAGCAGGCTCGCTCCCACATTGGACAGTGTTCAAAAATCCTGTGGGAGCGAGCCTGCTCGCGATGAAAGTAGCCGCCATAAGGCAAATCAGCGGTTACGCAAGCCTTCCAGCAACTTGTGCGTCGGGTACCCATCCGCTGGCCAGCCGAACGACTGCTGGGCGCTGCGGATCGCCTTGCGGGTGTTGGCGCCGATGATGCCGTCGGGGGTGCCGGCGTCGTAGTTGTGCTGGGCCAGCAGTGTCTGCAACTCGATGCGCTCGCTGCGGCTCAGCGGCAGGTCGTCCTTGGGCCATTGGCCGTAGATCAAGCCTTCTCCCGCGAAGCGTTCCGACAACAACCCTACTGCCAACGCGTAGGACGAGGAGTTGTTGTACTTGAGGATGGCGCGGAAGTTATCGAACACCAGGAACGCCGGGCCGCGATAGCCGGCTGGCAGCAACAGGGCTGCCGACAGCTGGCGATCACCTGGGGCAATTGGCATGCCGGCATAGGTGGAAACCCCCAGTTTTATCCATTCGGCGACGGGTTTGCGGATCGTGCCGTCGGCCAGGGCGTAATCGAAGCCCTCTGCAAGTTGGACCTCGAATCCCCAAGGCTGGCCGCGTTGCCAGCCGGAGCTTTGCAGGTAGTGGGCGGTCGAGGCCAGGGCATCGGTGGAGCTGCCCCAGATGTCACGGCGCCCGTCGCCGTCGAAGTCCACCGCGTGGGTGTTGTACGTGGTGGGGATGAACTGGGTCTGGCCCATGGCTCCGGCCCAGGAGCCGAGCATTTTTTCCGGCGAGATGTCGCCCTGTTGCAGGATGTGCAGCGCGGCAATCAGTTGCGCATGGGCAAAACCTGGGCGTCGCCCTTCATAGGCCAGGGTCGCCAGGGAGTTGATCACCGATTTGGTGCCCTGGAACTGGCCGAAGTTGCTTTCCATGCCCCACACCGCCACCAGGGCCTGGCGGTCGACGCCATAACGCTGTTCGATGCTTTGCAGGACCTGGGCGTTCTGTTGGATCAGGCTCTTGCCTTTGTTGATCCGCAAGGGCGATAGCGCACCGTCGAGGTATTCCCAGACGGGCCGGGTAAATTCGGGCTGGCTGCGATCGGCCTTGATCACGCTCATGTCCGGGCTGACGCCGATAAAGGCGCGGTCGAACAGGTCGGCGCGGATTCCGGCGGCCAGCGCTTCCTTGCGAAAGCCAGCCTGCCATTCAGCGAAGGTCTGGGTCGGTGCGATGTCCAGGTTTTCACCGGTTGGCACCACCGGTGGCACGGCGGCCGGAGCGGTCAGGGCGGGGACGGTCTGGAGCGGTTGGGCGTCGGCGGCGGTAGGCTTTTCGGCGCAGGCGACAAGCAGGGCGACGCTTGTGGCGGCAATCAATTGGCGCATGGGCCAACGGCGGGAAAGACAAAAGGGCATGCACGGATCCAGAAAAACAAATCAGGTGCTGACCTTAACATGCGAAAGGGGCGTAGGGCTTGTCCGAGTGTTTCAGGCTGCCAGAAAGCAAGAAGCCTCCCAGTTGTCAGACTGGAAGGCTTCGCGGCGGTAGCTGCCCTTGCCCTTGGTGGGTCGTTCCTGACGGCTGCGGAACAGAGGCTGGGCGATGATGGACTTGGCCTTGTTGGGGCCGTGCCTGGATGGCTTTTTGCTCATGGTGCGATCTCTCATGGATGGTTTTTGCGGGGCAAATCATGGGGCAGGGGTGGGGTGTTGTCCAGTCCTGCATTGCGTAGGAAATGTAATCTGACTGAAGAGCTTTTGTGGCGAGGGAGCTTGCTCCCGCTGGGCTGCGCAGCGGCCCTAAAATTTTTGGGAGCGCTGCGCACTGGAGCGCCAGCCCGGTCCAGCGGGAGCAAGCTCCCTCGCCACAGAAGCATCTTTGCCACAAAAATCTGGGGCGCAGGATTATTCTGCAGGTAAAGGCAGCCGCTGCCCAGCCATCAACAGCGCCAGCCGACTCAGGCTCATCCACGGCGAACCAGCCGCCTGGCCCTTGATCTGCGCATCGATGCGCTGGGCTTCGAGCAGCAACTGTGCCCAGCGCGATGCCGAGTAGCGTTGCAGGGCCTTGCTCATCAGCGGCTTGCGTTTGTCCCAGACCGGTGGCCGGGCTTGGCTGAAAGCTTTGTCCAGCGGTACGCCCTGGCTGTATTGCAACGAGAGGTTGGCCAGCAGGCGCAGTTCCCGGGCCAGGGCCCAGAGGATCACCGGCGGTTCGACGCCTTCGCCCCGCAGGCCCTCAAGCATGCGCAGGGCGTGGGCGGCTTCGCCGTTGAGGATTGCGTCCGTCAGCCCGAAGACATCGAAGCGGGCGCTGTCGGCCACGGCGGCCTGTACCGTTTCCACGGTCACTTGGCCACCTTCGGCCATCAGCTTGAGCTTTTCGATTTCCTGGGCAGCGGCCAACAGGTTGCCTTCGACCCGCGCGGCAATCAGCTCCACCGCGTCCTGGCTGGCCGACAGACCGGCCTGGGATAGGCGCTGGCGGATCCAGCTGGGCAATTGACTGACGTCGACCGGCCAGATCTGCACGAACTGGGTCTGTTGACCTTCGACCAGGGCCTTGCCCCATTTGGTCTTCTGCGCACTGCCATCGAGTTTCGGCAGGCTGATGAGCAGTACCGTGTCTTCGGCTGGCCGTGAGCAATATTCGATCAGCGCGGCGGCGCCTTTGTCGCCGGGTTTGCCGGACGGCAAGCGCAGCTCCAGCAGACGCTTCTCGGCGAACAACGACATGCTCGCCCCAGCCTGCAGCAGTGTGCCCCAATCGAAGTTGGCGTCGGCGGCGAACACTTGGCGTTCGTCGAAGCCTTGCTGGCGAGCAGTGGCTCGGATGGCGTCGGCGGCTTCCTGGCACAGCAGCGGGTCATCGCCGCTGATGATGTAGACCGGCGCGAGGGCGCCTTGCAGGTGTTTGCCGAGTTGGGCGGGGGCCAGCTTCATAAAGCACAGCTCATAAGAGGAAGCGAGCGGGGCGCCAAAGCGCCCCGCAAGGCTTATTCAGCCGGGATCTGCATCGGCGACTGTTGCGGGGTTTCCGCTTCAGCCTTGCGTGCCGCTTCCAGCGCATCGGCGTCGGCCTTGGCGCGGGCGTTGGCGGCCTGTTGCAGTTGTTCCAGCTGGGCAGGGCTCAGCTGTTGCAGGCGCAGCATCATGCGCTGGACGAGGTCACGACGCATTTCGTTGCGAGTTTCGACTGACTCTTGGTCGGAGCCGGTGATGTTGTTGCCGTCATGCAGGTAGACCTTCTGCACCTGAAGCTTGTCGTCCAGCAGCGACAGGTTGTTCTGGCCACGGATCTCGTAGCTCAGTTCGTTGGTCAGTTGATATTCAGCCGAACGACCCGCGCCTGCATAGCTCAGGCTGCGCTGGCTTTGCTGTTCATTGGTCAGCACCAACTTGTAGGGGGCACCGTTATAAATCCTTACCCCGCTGTTCTCCAGGGTCTGGCGCAGCATTTTCACGGTGTCGCCGTAGGCGTTCCGTGCGCTGAGGTCCAGCTCCTTGATCGCCAGCTCGGTGGTGCCGGTGCCGCGCAACTGGAAGCCGCAGGCGCTCAACAGGACCGCCAGGCCCATCACCAGCAGATTACGTTTGATCATCTTGTTGCTCCCCTTGAAACCCATGGGTCGATCGGGCGACCCCGCAGGTTAAATTCGGCGCCCGGCCTTTGGCCAGGCGCCCGGTCCAATTAGCTTGCGACGATGTTGACCAGTTTGCCCGGCACGACGATCACTTTGCGAATCGTCAGGCCATCGACGAAGCGCAGTACGTTCTCATTGGCCCGTGCGGCGGCTTCGACTTCTTCGCGAGTGGCGGCGGCCGGCATTTCGATCTGGCCACGCAGCTTGCCGTTGACCTGGATGACCAGGGTCAGGCTGTCCTGTACCAGCGCGGTTTCGTCCACCACCGGCCAACTGGCGTCGATCACCGGGTCGGCGTGACCCAGTTGACTCCACAGCTCGTGGCTGATGTGCGGTGTGATCGGCGCCAACAGCAGCGTCACGGCTTCCAGGCCTTCATGGACCAGTGCGCGATCCTGCTCGGTGGCTTGTGCGGCTTTTTCCAGCACGTTCATCAGCGTCATCACCTGGGCGATGGCGGTGTTGAACTTGTGGTTCTGGCCGACGTCGTGGCTGGCCTGCTTGATGGCCAGGTGGATCGAGCGGCGAATGGCTTTCTGTTCGTCGTTCAGGCTGGCGACATCCAGCTTGCCCGGCAGGCCCAGGGTGACGTGGGCCTGCGCCAGGCGCCAGACGCGCTTGAGGAAGCGGTGCGAGCCCTCGACGCCGGAGTCGGACCATTCTGCGCTCATGTCGGGTGGCGAGGCGAACATCATGAACAGGCGGCAGGTGTCCGCGCCGAACTGGTCGATCATCGACTGTGGGTCGACGCCGTTGTTCTTCGACTTGGCCATCTTCTCGGTGCCGCCGATTTCCACCGGCAGGCCGTCGGCGATCAGCTTGGCGCTGATGACCTTGGCCTTGCTGTCGCGTTCGAGTTCGACATCGCTCGGGTTGAACCAGGTGTAGGCACCGTTGGCTTCGCGACGATAGTAAGTCTCGGCGATCACCATGCCCTGGGTCAGCAGGTTCTTGAACGGCTCGTTGGAGCTCACCAGGCCTTCGTCACGCATCAGCTTGTGGAAGAAGCGCGCGTAGAGCAGGTGGAGAATGGCGTGTTCGATCCCGCCGATATACTGATCCACCGGCAGCCAGTGGTCAGCCGCGGATTTTTCCACCAGCCCGCCTTCATAGCGTGGCGAGGCGTAGCGGGCGTAGTACCACGAGGACTCGACGAAGGTGTCCATGGTGTCGGTTTCACGCTTGGCCGGCGCACCGCATTTCGGGCAGTTGCACTCGTAGAACTCGGGCATGCGCGCCAGGGGCGAGCCGGCGCCGTCGGGTACGACGTCTTCCGGCAGGACCACGGGCAACTGGTCTTCCGGCACCGGTACGTCGCCGCAGCTGTCGCAATGGATGATCGGGATCGGGCAGCCCCAGTAGCGCTGGCGGCTGATGCCCCAGTCGCGCAGGCGGAACTGGGTGCGCGAGGCGCCGAGGTTCTTCTTGATCAGCGCAACTTCGATGGCATCGAATGCACCGGCGAAGTCCAGGCCGTTGAATTCGCCGGAGTTGATCAGTTCGCCGTGTTCGCCGTAGGCGTCTTGCCACGGTGCCGGAGTCTGGTCACCGGCGCTGGTGCGCACCACGGTCTTGACCGGCAGGTTGTACTTGTGGGCGAACTCGAAATCGCGCTCATCGTGGGCGGGCACGGCCATGACCGCGCCGTCGCCGTAGTGCATCAGCACGTAGTTGGCGACCCACACCGGGAGTTTTTCGCCGGTGAGCGGGTGCTCGACGAACAGGGGCGTCGGCAGGCCTTTCTTTTCCTGGGTGGCGACATCGGCTTCGGCGACGCTGCCGCCCTTGCATTCGGCGATGAACGCCTGCAGCTCAGGGTTGTTCTGTGCCGCCAGGGTCGCCAGCGGATGCTCGGCCGCTACGGCCACATAGGTGGCGCCCATCAGCGTGTCCGGACGGGTGGTGAAGACCTTCAGCGCGCCGGCTTCGCCAATCGAGGCGACGTCGTAGGGGAATTGCACTTCCATGCCCCGGGACTTGCCGATCCAGTTGCGCTGCATGGTCTTGACCTGCTCGGGCCAGCCGGTCAGCTCGTCGAGGCTCTCCAACAGTTCATCCGCATAGGCGGTGATCTTGAAGTAGTACATCGGGATCTCGCGCTTCTCGATCAGCGCGCCGGAACGCCAGCCGCGACCGTCGATCACCTGCTCGTTGGCCAGTACGGTCTGGTCCACGGGGTCCCAGTTCACGGTGCCGTTCTTGCGGTAGATCACGCCTTTTTCGAACAGACGCGTGAACAGCCACTGTTCCCAACGGTAGTAGTCGGGCTTGCAGGTGGTCACTTCGCGAGACCAGTCCACCGCCAGGCCCAGGCTGCGCAGCTGGCTTTTCATGTAGGCGATGTTTTCGTAGGTCCACTTGGCGGGCGCTACGTTGTTCTTCATCGCGGCGTTTTCCGCCGGCATGCCGAAGGCGTCCCAACCCATGGGTTGCAGGACGTTCTTGCCTTGCATGCGCTGGTAGCGGGAGATCACGTCGCCGATGGTGTAGTTGCGCACGTGCCCCATGTGTAGCTTGCCGCTGGGGTAAGGGAACATCGACAGGCAGTAGTAGGTCTCCTTGCCTGGCTGTTCGCTGACTTCAAAGGACTTTTGCTCGTCCCAGAACGACTGGGCGGCGGCTTCGATTTCACGGGGCTGGTAGTGTTCGTGCATGGCTACTTTTGTACTGAATGGGGTGGCCCAATCCTCTTCGTGGCCCTGTTGGACGCTGACGACGCCGATTGCGGCGTTTTCGATGCCCAGCCAGGCTGGAATTGGAGTTACAGGAAGCGCCGTAGCATACATGACCGCGCTCTACCGAGGGAAACCCTGATTGCGTGGTGGTCATCGTCGACACCCGCCGATGGGCGGCGTTCAGGGCCGTTGGTCGCGGCGGCCTGCCGGTTCGCCCAGCGAAGCTAAGCTTCTCAATGGGGAGTGAGTCTTATCTTCAATGAGGTGAGGGATGGTTGAATCACAACGAAAAGTCGCTACACCAGAGTTGTATGAAAAACTGATCGATCGTCTCGGGATGGCATTGGATGCCGCAAGAACCGCCGGTCGCTTGCGCGACGAGCGTCCGGCAGAGCTGGAACTGCGCGGCTTGAGCCCCGCAGAGTTCGAACTGGTCAAGGCATACCTTGAGCAGGTCGGACATCGAGCCCGCACAAGCGGATCCCCGATGCTCGAGCGTCTCGATGCGCCCCGTTCGGCCAAGGTGGTCTGGCTCAAGGAGCGGTTATCCGATAAAAACGCGGCCAAGCGCCGGTCGCTGCAGTTCAAGTAAAGCCGGGTCCACGCGTACCGCTGTTTTCGAATCCAGGTCTTGTCGAATCTGTTGTCGCTTTGCGCCAACCCACTTAGGCTTCGGGCATCTATGGAGATGCCCGATGCCGTTTCGTTATTTCATCAAACAACTTTTATTGCCGCCCGGCATTCTCTTGCTGCTGCTGGCGCTTGCCTGGTGGTGGCGAAACTCCCGGCCGCGCCTGGCCCGCTTGTGTTTTGGCGTGGGGCTGGGCGGGTTCTGGTTGATGAGCCTGCCGGTGGTGGTGCAGTGGAGCGCCAAGGCACTGGAGCGCGAACCGCCGCTGGCGCGCAGTGAATGGGCGAGCCTGGCCCAGCGTGCCGATGCCATTGTGGTGTTGGGCTCGGGCCGTGAGCGTGGCGATCCGGCCTGGGGCAGCGACCAGCCCACTGGCGTGGGGCTGGAGCGCCAGCGTTATGCGGCGCGGCTGGCCAAGGCTTCGGGCTTGCCCGTGCTGACCACCGGCGGCTTGCACTACGGCACGCCGCCGAGCGAGGCGAAGCTGATGGCCGACTCGATGCTGGATGATTTTGGCGTCACCGTCCGCTGGCAGGAGGAACGCAGCCGCACGACCTGGGAGAACGCGCAGATGAGCGCCGAGATTTTGCTGCCGGCAGGCATCAAACGGGTCGTGCTGGTCACCCAGGCCTGGCACATGCCGCGGGCGCTGTTGAGCTTCGAACGGGCCGGCTTTGAGGTGATGCCGGCACCGGTGGGTTTCCTGGGGCAGGACAATGCCCGACCGTTGGGCGGCTGGATGCCGGAGTTCAAGTCGATCTGGCAGTCAGGGCAGTTGATGAATGAGGCAGTGGGGTTGGTGGGGTACTGGTTGTTCTACCGCTGAGTCGTGGGGGAGGACATCTGTGGGAGCAAGGCTTGCCCGCGATGAAATCGACGCGGTCCTACCTTGGGAGCCAAGGCGCCTGCATCGCGGGCAAGCCTTGCTCCCACAAGAATCTCTTTGATCCCAAGGTTTTTCATTCGCATGGGGAACGCGTTAAACCGTCTTGGCCATCCGCCCCGCCATCAACGCCCAGCCCAGCAGCAACCCGCACAGGATGATCAACGGCCACGACCGCCATTGCAGGTAGGGCGTCAGGTCGTGCATCGGCACCACTTCGCCGTACAGGATGCCGCGCTCGAATTGCGGGATCTGTGTGGTGATCTGGCCGAACGGGTTGATCAGGCCGGTCACGCCGTTGTTGGTGGCGCGGATCATCCAGCGTCCGGCTTCCAGGGCGCGCATCTGGGCCATTTGCAGGTGTTGCAACGGGCCGATGGAGGTGCCGAACCAAGTGTCGTTGCTGATGGTCAGCAGCAGGTCGCTGCGGGCCGAGAGGCCGGCGGCAAATTCCGGGTAGACCACTTCATAGCAAATGAACGGGGCGATCTGGTAACCCTTGGCTTGCAGCAATGGCTGGTCGGCCGGGCCCCGGGCGAAATCCGACATGGGCAGGTCGAAGAATGCGATCAGGCCACGCAGGATGTCCTGCAACGGTACGTATTCGCCGAACGGCACGAGTTTCTGCTTCAGGTACGTGCCGTCGCCTTCGCCGGTCACGGTGATGCCGTTGAAGTAGCGCTTCTCGTGGCGCACCAGTTGGCGGACCGGCACGCCGGTAATCAGGGCCGAATGCCGCTCGGCGGCGAAGCTGCCCATCATGTCCAGGTAACCCTGGGCCGACTCCTTGAGCACCGGCACCGCGGTTTCCGGCCAGATCAGCAGATCCACGCGCTTGGAGGTAAAACTCATGTCGCGGTACAGCTCCAGTTGCGCGTTGAGCTGTTCCGGGTCCCATTTCATGCTTTGTTCGATGTTGCCCTGGATCGCCGCGACGCTCAGCGGGTCGCCCGAGGGACTGGTCCAGGCGTGGCCCTTGAGCGCCATGCCGACCACCCATGGGCCGACCAGCAGTGCGACGCCGGCGGCGATGAAACTTTTGCGCCCGCCGCCCAGCAGACGGCGCGCGTTGTACAACAGCGCGGCGGTCAGGGCCAGGGTGAAGGAGATCAGCCACATTCCGCCCAGCGGTGCGAGGCCGGCCAATGGGCCGTCGAGCTGGCTGTAGCCGGAATAGAGCCATGGGAACCCGGTGAGGAACCAGCCACGAAAGGCTTCCTGGCCCAGCCACAGGGCGGCGAAGGCCAGGGCATCGGCCAGCGGCGCCTCGTTGCGCCGCAACCAGCGCGCCCATAGCCAGGCGGGCAGGGCGAAGAACCAGGCGATGGCGGCGATGAACAGCAGCATCAGCAACCCGGCCAGCAGCACCGAGGCGCCGCCGAAGTTATGGATGCTGACGTAGATCCAGCTGGTGCCGGCGCCAAACAGGCCGAAGCCGAAGCACCAGCCACGGCCCAGGGCCTGGCGCGGCGAGAGCTCGCGCAGGCCGGCATAGAACAAGCCGACCGCCAGCAGTGCCAGCGGCCAGATATTGAACGGTGCCAGGGCCAGGGTGGTGATCGCGCCGGCCACCACGGCCAGCAGGTTACCGGGCCAGCCGGGGCGGGATATCCAGCGCATGTTTGTCCTTAACAGGTCTTGCAGGGGTTATCGGGCAATGGGTGACAGGCGCAGCAAGTGAATCCGACGGCTGTCGGCATTCAAGATGCGGAAACGCCAGGCGCCGATTTCCGTGGTTTCGTTGCGCTTGGGCAGGTGCCCGAAAGCACTCATCACCAAGCCACCGACGGTGTCGAATTCGTCGTCGGAGAACTGGCTGTCGAAGAATTCGTTGAAGTTCTCGATCGGCGTCAGCGCCTTGATCAGGAAGTCGCCGCTGGGAAGCGGCTTGATGTAGCTGTCTTCCTCGACGTCGTGCTCGTCCTCGATGTCGCCGACGATCTGCTCGAGCACGTCTTCGATGGTCACCAGCCCGGCCACGCCGCCGTACTCGTCGATGACGATGGCCATGTGGTTGTGGTTGGCGCGAAACTCACGCAGCAGCACGTTCAGGCGCTTGGATTCCGGCACGAACGTGGCCGGGCGCAGCAGATCCTTGATGTTGAAGCTGTCACCGTTTTCCTGAAGGATCAACGGCAGCAGGTCCTTGGCCAGCAGCACGCCCATGACGTCGTCATGGCTCTCGCCGATGACCGGGTAGCGCGAGTGAGCGGAGTCGACCACGGCCGGCAGGAATTCGCGAGGGGTCTGGGTTGCCTTGATGCTGACCATCTGCGAGCGCGGGACCATGATGTCGCGCACTTGCAGGTCGGCGACCTGGATGGCGCCTTCGACGATGGCCAGGGCTTCGCTGTCCAGCAGTTTGTTCTGGTGGGCGTCACGCAGCAGCTCCAACAGCTCCTGGCGGTTTTTCGGCTCATGGGCAAAAGCCTGGGTGAGCTTGCCCAGCCATGACTTCTGCCCGTTGCTCGATCGATCTTCGCTCATAGCGATTACTCTGAATCCTTTGTCGTTACAGGTTGATGTATCAATGCTCGTCGCCGGCGTAGGGGTCGGGATGACCCAACTCTGCAAGCAACGTTCGTTCCAGTGCTTCCATTTCTTCGGCTTCGTCGTCTTCTATATGGTCGTAACCCAGAAGATGCAAGCAGCCGTGAATCACCAGATGAGCCCAGTGGGCCTCGGCAGTCTTGCCTTGTTCGGCGGCTTCGCGCTCGACCACCGGGACGCAGATCACCAGGTCGCCCAGCAGCGGGATATCGAGCAGTTCATCCGGCACGTCGGCGGGGAACGACAGCACATTGGTGGCGTAGTCTTTCTGGCGCCAGGTGTGGTTCAGTTCGCGGCCTTCGGGCTCGTCCACCAGGCGGATCGTCAGCTCCGAGTCGGCGCTGCGCTGGCGCAGGGCCAGTTCGCACCACTGGCGGAACTGGGCTTCGCTGGGGGCGGTGTGTTCGCTGGCCAGTTGCAGGTCAAGTTCAAGCATCTTGGCGGCTGCCTTTGCTTTCCTGCATGTCCTCGGCGCGCTGCTCGAAGCGCTCGTAGGCTTCGACGATGCGCTGCACCAACGGATGGCGCACGACGTCCTTGGGCATGAAGTGCGTGAAGCTGATGCCCTGCACGTCCTTGAGCACCTGGATCACATGGTGCAGCCCGGACTTGGTGCCACGGGGCAGGTCGACCTGGGTGATGTCCCCGGTGATGACGGCGGTGGAGCCGAAGCCGATCCGGGTCAGGAACATCTTCATCTGTTCGACCGTGGTGTTCTGGCTTTCGTCGAGGATGATGAAGCTGTTGTTCAGGGTCCGACCGCGCATGTAGGCCAGTGGCGCGACTTCGATGACCTGGCGTTCGATCAGCTTGGCGACGTATTCGAAGCCGAGCATTTCATACAGCGCGTCATAGAGCGGGCGCAGATATGGGTCGATCTTCTGGCTCAGGTCACCAGGCAGGAAGCCGAGTTTTTCACCCGCTTCGACCGCCGGGCGTACCAGCAGGATGCGCCGCACCTGTTCGCGTTCCAGCGCGTCGACGGCGCAGGCCACGGCCAGGTAGGTCTTGCCGGTACCGGCCGGACCGATGCCGAAGTTGATGTCGTTGGCCAGGATTTCCTTCACGTAGCGCTGCTGATTCAAGCCGCGAGGGCGAATCATGCCTTTTTTCGTGCGCAGGGCCACGGCAGGTTCCGCAGGTGCGTGGTTGTCGAGTTCCTCGACGGCCGATTCCTGCAGGAACAGGTGGACCATGTCCGGCGACAGCTCGCTTCCCTTGGTTTCCCGGTAGAGACGGCGCAGCAGGTGTTCCGCGGAGGTGGTGTGCTTGGGTTCGCCGATCAGTTCGAACTGGTTTCCGCGGTTGCGGATCTCGATGGCCAGGCGCTGTTCGATCAAGCGCAGGTGCTCGTCGAATTGCCCGCACAGATTGGCGAAGCGGCGAGCCTCGAAGGGCTCGAGAATGAAACGATGGGGTTCGATGGGTGCGTTCAAGGTCGTTTTTAGCCGCCCGGGGCAATTAAGGTGAAATCAAGGATAACGCCAGTAGGCTGGGTGCGAAAGCTATTAAACAGGCGAATCTGATCACAGGCCTGGCACAATCCATGTGGGAGCAAGGCTTGCCCGCGATCAAGGCGCCGCGGTCTTCAGTAAGATTGCGGTGCCTTGATCGCGGGCAAACCTT
Organism: Pseudomonas sp. FG6; assembly: GCF_057809015.1. Taxonomy (NCBI): domain Bacteria; kingdom Pseudomonadati; phylum Pseudomonadota; class Gammaproteobacteria; order Pseudomonadales; family Pseudomonadaceae; genus Pseudomonas; species Pseudomonas sp. FG6. The sequence continues at coordinate 19,052 of NZ_JBMDJD010000006.1, read as the reverse complement.
GCTCCCACAGGTCTTGCTTCCACAGGCAATAGTGTTTTGCAGAAGGCTACTGGATGAGCGAACCGCGCAAGGAGTGCGGCTGTGCGGAGTCGATGTGCACGTCGGCGAACTGGCCGATCAGGGCCGGGGTGTCGCAGCGGAAGTTGACGATGCGGTTGTTCTCGGTGCGTCCCTGCAATTCGCCCGGGTCCTTTTTCGAGTAGTCGGTCACCAGGATCCGCTGGACCGAGCCGACCATTTGTCGGCTGATCTCGAAACCTTGCTGGTTGAGACGATGTTGCAGGGCGTTGAGCCGTTCCTTCTTCACTTCCTCGGGGGTGTCATCGGCCAGGTCGGCCGCCGGGGTGCCGGGGCGCTGGCTGTAGACGAAGGAATAGGAGAAGTCGAAGCCCACGTCTTCGATCAACTGCATGGTCTGCTGGAAATCTTTCTCGGTTTCGCCGGGGAAGCCGACGATAAAGTCCGAGCTGATGCAAATTCCCGGCACCGCCGCGCGCAGCTTGCGCAGTTTGGACTTGTACTCCAGTGCGGTGTGGTTGCGCTTCATTGCCGCCAGGATCCGGTCGGAGCCCGACTGCACCGGCAAGTGCAGGTGCTTGACCAATTCGGGCACCTCGACGTGGGCCTGGATCAGGCTGTCGGAGAACTCCAAGGGGTGCGAGGTGGTGTAGCGAATACGGTCGATGCCCTCCACCGCCGCCACGACGCGGATCAGCTCGGCGAGGTCCGCCAGGCGCCCGTCGTGGGTCAGGCCGCGATAGCCGTTGACGTTCTGGCCCAGCAGGGTCACTTCGCGCACACCGTTTTCCGCCAGGTGGATGATCTCGGCGATCACGTCGTCGAACGGCCGGCTGACTTCTTCGCCACGGGTGTAGGGCACCACGCAGAAGGTGCAGTACTTGCTGCAACCTTCCATGACCGACACATAGGCGCTTGGGCCATCGATGCGCGGTTCGGGCAGGTGGTCGAATTTCTCGATTTCGGGGAACGAAACGTCCACTTGCGGCAGCTTGGTGACGCGCGCGGCGTCGATCATCTCAGGCAGGCGGTGCAAGGTCTGCGGGCCGAAGACCACGTCCACGTAGGGCGCGCGATCACGGATGGCGGCACCTTCCTGGCTGGCCACGCAGCCACCCACGGCGATGACCATTTCCGGGTTGGCCAGCTTCAGTTCGCGCCAGCGGCCCAGTTGGGAATACACCCGGTCCTGGGCGCGTTCGCGGATCGAGCAGGTGTTGAGCAGGATCACGTCTGCGTCTTCGGCGCGGGCGGTGACTTCCAGGGCCTGGTGATCGCCCAGCAGATCGACCATGCGCGAGCTGTCGTACTCGTTCATCTGGCAACCGTGGGTTTCGATGTAAAGCTTCTTGGCCATGGACGGGTCATCACGTGATTCAAAGAACCGCGCATTATAAGGAAATAGTGGCCTGTGTGGCTAATTCGCGCACTCAACTTCGGCGCCAGGACTTACCAGGCTGCGTTGCCATTCCTCGCCGTAGCGGGCTACGACTCGTCATGGCACCTTGCCTGGCAAGCCCTGGCACTCGTAACCGTACAGGCCACTGGTTTCCTACCGCTGTGCGAGCAGTGGCTATGCTATAGTTTGCGCCCTCATTTTTACCCGCCGATGTGTTTCGCCTGCCATGACCAAACGTGAAGCTCCAATCTACAAGGTGATTTTTCTCAACCAGGGCCAGGTGTTCGAAATGTACGCCAAGCAGATCTATCAGAGCGATCTGTGGGGGTTCCTGGAGGTGGAGGAGTTCATCTTTGGCGAGCGCACGCAGGTGGTCGTCGACCCGAGCGAAGAAAAGCTCAAGGCGCAGTTCGAAGGCGTGGTGCGCAGTTTCGTGCCGATGCATTCGATCGTGCGAATCGACGAGGTGGAGCGCCTGGGCGTTGCGAAGATCAGCGAAGCTCGCGGCACGGGTGGCAATGTCATGCCGTTTCCGATGCCGATGCCTGAGAAGTAAACCCGTCGATCGCTAGGCGCCGTCCTTTGTGGCGAGGGAGCTTGCTCCCGCTCGGTCGCGCAGCGACCGCAAAATCTTAGGGCCGCTGCGCAGCCCAGCGGGAGCAAGCTCCCTCGCCACAGCAAGCTCCCAGCCACAGGAGCCACTGGTGAATTCAGGGCAGCGGCGAGAAAGGCGTGCGCCCGTCGGCGTTCTGCAATTCCATCAGGTATTTGCGAAAGATCTGTCCCAGCACCTGGGTGGCGACTTCGAGTTCATCGCGAGGCATCTGTTCGGCGACTTCGTCGGCGGTGTCCAGGGCGTCTTCGGCGCCGTTGACCGCCGCCATTTTCAGGACAATGTAGGCCTGGACGTTATTGGCCGGTACGCCTTCGCCATGGAAGAACATGCCGCCAAGCTTGAATTGCGCCTGGGCATGGCCTTGCAGGGAGGCCTTTTCGAAGTAGTTGAGGGCTTGCTTGAGGTCACGCGGCGCAGCCTTGCCTTCGTAGTAGAACTCACCCAACTCGTATTGTGCTTGCGCATCACCTGCATCCGCCGCTTTTTGACAGGCGTCGAGTGCCGGTGCGAGATCTTGTGGCTGGGTGTTGAGCGTGCAACGGCCCAGTGCCGGGATCAACAACGAGTTACCGCCTGCCTGCGCATTCGCGAGCAGCGGCTGAAGGAGCAACAGGCAGCCCAGGGCAAGGGTGCGGCCGGTGCGGTTCATGGGAATCGACTTACCTCTGAGGGGCGCGCGGACCCTCCGGGGGATCCAATAAGCGCGCATTATGAAATAAGCAGGGCCATCCTTACAAAGTCTTTACTCGTTTTTCTGTCGCGAAGGAACATCAACGACCGCTTCGCGGGGAAATACGTAGGAAAAGGGTGGGGGGTTGTCAGTCATCACTGACGCCGGCGTCAGCCAGCGTCAGTTATCCACAGGCTTATTTCAGCGCAGCAAAGGCTCGTTCGGCCGCGTCGAGGGTGATCTTCAACTCCGCCTCGCCATGGGCGATGGACGTGAAGCCCGCTTCGAACGCGCTCGGCGCCAGGTACACGCCTCCTTCGAGCATCAGGTGGAAGAAGCGCTTGAAGCGGTCGGCGTCGCTGGCCATCACGTCTTCGAAGGTGACGATGTCATCGGCACCGCTGAAATACAGGCCGAACATGCCGCCGGCCTGAGTGGTGACGAACGGGATGCCGGCCGCGTCGGCGCGGATCTGCAGGCCGTCGAGCAGGCGAGTGGTGTAATCGGTCAGTTCGGCGTGGAAGCCTGGGCGGCTGATCAGGCGCAATGTCGTCAGGCCGGCGGCCATGGCCAGCGGGTTGCCCGACAAGGTGCCCGCTTGGTAGACCGGGCCCAGCGGTGCGATGCATTCCATGATGGCGCGCTTGCCGCCGAAGCAGCCGACCGGCATGCCGCCGCCGATGATCTTGCCGAAGGTGCTCAGGTCCGGTGTGACACCGTAATGGGCCTGGGCGCCGCCAAGGGCGACGCGGAAACCGGTCATCACTTCGTCGAAGATCAGTACCACGCCGTGCTGGTCGCACAGGCTGCGCAGGCCTTCGAGGAAGCCCGGGGCCGGCGGCACGCAGTTCATGTTGCCGGCCACTGGCTCGACGATGATGCAGGCCACTTCCTTGCCGACTTCGCCAAGTAGCTTCTCGACTTCTTCCAGGTTGTTGAACGGCAGTGTCAGGGTGTGCTTGGCGAACGCTGCCGGTACGCCGGCCGAACTCGGTACGCCTTGGGTCAACGCGCCGGAACCGGCCTTGACCAGCAGGCTGTCGGAGTGGCCGTGGTAGCAGCCTTCGAACTTGATGATGCTGTCGCGGCCGGTGTAGCCCCGCGCCAGGCGGATCGCGCTCATGGTCGCTTCGGTGCCGGAGCTGACCATGCGCACCATTTCCATCGACGGCACGATCGAGCAGACCAGGTCGGCCATCTCGGTTTCCATGGCGGTCGGGGCGCCATAGGACAAGCCATGCTGCAACTGGTTGCGCACCGCTTCCAGCACGTCCGGGTGGCTGTGGCCGAGGATCATCGGGCCCCACGAGCCGACGTAGTCGACGTAGCGCTTGTCGTCTTCGTCGGTCACGTACGCGCCTTCGGCGTGCTTGAAGAACAGCGGGGTGCCGCCCACGCTCTTGAACGCACGGACGGGGGAGTTCACGCCGCCGGGGATGTGTTTCTGGGCGTTGGCAAACAGGGTTTCGGAACGGGACATGGTTGGGCTCTCGAAAACGAAAAAAGGGTTACTGGATCTGCAACAGATCGTTGAAGGCGCGGGCGCGGCGTGTCACTTCAGCGCTGCTGTCGGCGCCGAACAGGCCATGGACCACGGCCAGCAAGTCGACGCCGTGGGCGACCAGCGCCGCGGCGTTGTCCAGGGTGATGCCGCCAATGGCACACACCGGTATATGCAGTTTGAGGCGTGCCTGTTCGAGCAATTCAAGGTTTGCACTGGGCGCGCCGGGCTTGGTGTTGGAATTGAAAAACCGGCCGAACGCGACGTAGCTGGCACCTTCGGCGCTGGCCTGCTCGGCCAGTTCGAGGCTGGCGTGGCAGGTAGAACCGATGATCGCCTTGGGCCCGAGCAGCGCGCGCACGGGCGCCAGCGGGCCGTCGGTCTGGCCCAGGTGGACGCCGACGCCCAGGCGCGCGGCCAGTTCGGCGTCGTCATTGATGATCAGTTGGGTCTTGTAGCGCTCGCACAGGGTGCGCAGCGCTTCGGCTTCGCGCAGGCGACGGGCCTCGTCGCTGCTTTTGTCGCGGTATTGCAGCAGGGTGACGCCACCCTCCAGCGCCGCTTCGACATAGGCGAGGAACTTGCCGGCCAGCAACTGGCTGTCGGTGATGGCGTAAAGGCCACGTAATTTCATGCCACAGGCCTCCGGTGTAATGAATTAGAACCTTACGAGCAGAAATCCAGCGGCAGGCGACGCGGCACGAACTGGCCTTTGCCCAGTTGTTCGGCGTCGCGCAGGGTTCGCCAGGTGTAGTCCAGTGCGGTCTTCACCGCGCTGGCCAGTTGCTCGCCCTGGGCCAGCCGACCGGCGAGGGCGCTGGCCAGGGTGCAGCCGGAACCGTGATAGCTGCCGGGCAGGCGCTGGCAGGTGAACGTTTCGCGGCGACCGTCGCGGCTGTACAGGCGATTGTGGACTTCGTGTTCATCGCCATGACCACCTGTGATCAGCAGGTGCTTGACGAAGGGCAGCAGTTTTTCGGCGCACTCGTCGGCGCTGCCCTCGGGCAATTCGGCGAGGATGCGTGCCTCGGGCAGGTTGGGGGTGGCGATGATCGCCAGGGGCAGCAAGCGTTCGCGCATGGCGTAGCCGACTTCATCCTTGCCCAGGCGTCCGCCACCGCCGGCGCGCAGCACCGGGTCGCAGACCATGGGCAGGTGCGGGTGGGCCTGGAGCAGTTCGACCACCGTGTCGACCATTTCCAGCGAGCCGAGCATCCCCAGCTTGACCGCCGCGACCTGGGCGTCGTTCAGCACCGCATTGGCTTGGGCCAGGACCCATTCCCGGTCGAGTACACGGAAATCGCTGACGTTGACCGTGTCCTGCACGGTCAGGGCGGTAACGGCCGGGGCCGCGTGGCAACCCTGGGCGAGCAGGGCTTCGATATCGGCCTGCAGACCGGCGCCGCCACTAGGGTCGTGGCCGGAGAGACAGAGGACAACGGGACGAGAGCTGTAGATATTCATGGTGCGCGAGCTTACCACCAAACCTGTTTCATCGGTGCTCGGGTCAGGGGGTTTCTGGTGCAGGGCCACATTGGCGATTGCTTTTGTGGCGAGGGAGCAAGCTCCCTCGCCACAGGAAATCACCTTCGCCAGCGCTTTCGCTCGATCAATCCCTAACCTGACCAAAGCAACAGCTCTATCTCAATACTTTGCTCTGAAACTGCCGTTCTAGAGCCTTTTGTAGGAAAGAATTCAATGGTGCAAATTGGCCATCAACGGCTATGCTAGTGATGGATCCAACCAATAACAGGTCGTGCCGGTGTTACGTCTACTCAGGGAATGGGGGGCTTCCTGATTCAACCGGACAAGCCGCGCTGGGGCTAAAATGCGTTATTTGCTGATGTTGTTGCTGTGCTTGTCCCCCTTGGCGAGCGCCCTAGAATTCGATGAGTTCACCCAAAGCCTGCCCTTGGGCCATGCCTTGCAAGTGTTCGAAGATGCGAGCGGCACGGCCACCCTCGACGACGTCCTGGCCCTGGCAGCGACCCCTGCCTTCAAGCCCCATGATAAAGCCACGCTGAATGCCGGTTATTCGCGGTCGGCGTTCTGGCTGAAAATCGATCTGCACTACCGTCCCGGCAATCCGGATGCCCAGCGCACCTGGCTGCTGGAACTGGCGTATCCGCCGCTGGATCATCTCGACCTGTACCTGCCCGATGCTGCCGGCGCCTATCGCCTGGTTCGCCAGACCGGGGACGCATTGCCGTTCTCCAGCCGCGAGATTCGCCAGAACAACTACCTGTTCAGCCTGGATTTCAAACCCGACCAACGACAGACCCTGTATCTGCGATTGCAGAGCCAGGGCTCGATCCAGGCGCCGCTGACGCTGTGGTCCAGCACCGCTTATCTGGAGCAACAGCCGTTGCGCCTGTATGTGCTGGGGGTCATTTATGGCGTGCTGTTGGGGATGCTGGTCTACAACCTGTTCATTTACCTGAGCGTGCGCGACACCAGCTACCTCTACTACATCTTCTACATTGCCTCGTTTGGCCTGTACCAATTGTCGGTCAATGGCGCGGCGGTGGAGTATTTCTGGCCGGACAACCCCTGGTGGGCCAACGCCGCGACGCCGTTCTTCATCGGCTGCGCGGGCCTGTTCGGCAGCCAGTTTGCCCGCAGCTTCCTGCAGACCGCGCAGCACAGCCGTTGGGTCGACCGTCTGCTGCTGGCCTTGATCGCCTACAGCGCGACGGTGGTGAGCCTGTCGCTGATGACCAGCTATGCCTTGGCGTTGCGCCTGGCGACGCTGTTGGCGCTGGTGTTCACGGTGGTGATCTTTGCTGCCGGGCTGTTTGCCTGGTGGCGCGGCTTGCGGGTGGCGCGTTATTTCATCATTGCCTGGTCGGCGTTCTTGCTGGGGGGCATCGTTAATACGCTGATGGTGCTCGGCTACCTGCCGAATGTGTTCCTGACCATGTACGCCAGCCAGATCGGCTCGGCCATCGAGGTCGCGCTGTTGTCCCTGGCCCTGGCCGATCGCATCAACGCCATGCGCGAGCAGCAGGCCCAGACCCTGTTCGACGCCGGGCAGAAGCTGGAAGTGCTCAACCAGCAACTGGCCCACGGCAACAAGCTCAAGGATGAATTTCTCGCCACCCTGACCCACGAGTTGCGCACGCCGATGAATGGCGTGATCGGTTCCCTGGAACTGATGGAAACCGTCGAGATGGACGAAGAGCTGACCCAGTATCAACAGACCGCCGCCGGTTCGGCGCGGGACATGATGCGCATGGTCAACGGCATCCTCACCCTCACCGAGTTGCAGGCCGGCAAGCTCAAGGCCTACCCGGCGCCGTTCAGCTTGCGCGAGGTGATCGATGCGTTGCAGGTGCAGTTTGCCGCCAATGCCATGGCCAAGGGGCTGGATTTCAAGGTGGACGTTGCCCCGGGCCTGGCCGACCGACTGCTCGGCGACAGCGGCAAACTGGCTCAATGCCTGGAATGCCTTTTGGATAATGCCATCAAGTTCACCCGGGTCGGTGGCGTTGCGTTGCGTGTCAGTGGCAGGCCGACGGAGCTCGATCGGTTGGCGCTGTCGTTCGCGGTGATCGACACCGGCATCGGCTTCACCGATCTGGGGGAGGCGACCTTGTATCAGCGTTTCTTCCAGCTCGACGGCTCGATGACCCGCGAATACGGAGGCCTCGGCGTGGGCCTGGCGATCTGCCGGCAACTGGTGGAACTGCTGGGCGGGCGCCTCACCCATACCACCGAACCCGGTCGTGGCAGTCGTTTTCAGTTGGACGTTGAATTTGACGTGGCCTTGCCGGCGGGGGCGCCTTCGGCGTTTTCCTTCAACAAGCGTCCGGACGCGCGGGATCCCCGGGATTGCACGGTGCTGTTGGCCGATGACAATGCGATCGACCAACTGGTGATGCGCGGCATGTTACTCAAGCTGGGTTACCGGGTGCGCACCGCCGACAACGGCCGCGCGGCGCTGGATCTGTTGCAGGGCGAGAGCTTTGACGCGGTGTTGCTCGATTGCCAGGCATCGTTGGACGGCGTCTCGCTTTGCTGTCAGATCCACACGCTGTCCGGCTGTGAGGCGCTGCCGGTCGTGGTGGTCGGCCCGAGCGTGGATCATCCGCACGGTCCATCGGGCGCATTGATCGATTACTTGAGCAAGCCGGTCAAGTTCGAGGCGTTGCAGGCGATTCTGCAGCGGCGGGTGTTGTGTCCGAAGCAGGGCGAAAGCGCCGGTATTTAGGCGGGTATGACACTATGTTCGGCCTGGAGGCGGTGCTTAACTGAATCTCTGCTGGCCGACCGAGGAGCCCCGTCATGAACCTGCACCAGTTCGCCGAAACCCACGACGTCACCAACCAGCCGCCGTCTCTGGACGGCGCCAACCTGTACCGCATCGACCTGCCGTTGCAGCAGTGGTCGCAGCGTTTCGGGGCGGGTTGGGCCCAGGCGCGGATCGACGCATACGGTGCACTGGCCGGTGGGCCGCTGATGGAAGCGGGGTTCCTGGCGAACCGCAACAAACCGGTGTTTTCCAGCCACGACCGCTACGGCCATCGCATCGACCTGGTGGAGTTCCATCCCGCTTATCATCAGTTGATGCGCACGGCCGTCGAGCACGGCTTGCCCAGCCTGCCTTGGGCTCATCCGCAACCCGGCGCCCATGTCGCCCGGGCCTCGATGACTTATCTGCACAGCCAGGCCGAAGCCGGCAGCGGCTGTCCGCTGACCATGACCTTTGCCAGTGTGCCGGCGCTGCGCTTGCAGCCGGACCTGGCCGAGCGCTGGTTGCCGAAGGTGCTCGCCACCGAGTATGACCCGCGCAACGTCGGCATGGCCCACAAGACCGGGGTGACCCTGGGCATGGCGATGACCGAAAAACAGGGCGGCACCGATGTTCGCGCCAACACCACCAAGGCTTACCCGGTGGGCGCCAGCGGCCCGGGCCAGGCTTATGAATTGGTGGGGCACAAGTGGTTCTGCTCGGCGCCGATGTGCGATGCGTTCCTCACCCTGGCCCAGACCGACAAGGGCCTGACCTGCTTCCTGCTGCCGCGCCATCGCCCGGACGACACCCGCAATCAGTTCTACATCCAGCGCTTGAAGGACAAGTTGGGTAACTGGTCCAACGCCTCCAGCGAAGTCGAGTTCCGTGGCGCCCTGGCCTGGATGATCGGTGAAGAAGGGCGAGGCGTGCCGACGATCATCGAGATGGTCGCCATGACCCGTTTCGATTGCATGGTCGGCTCCAGCGCCTTGATGCGCCAGGCGCTGACCCAGGCCAGTCACCACTGTGCCCACCGCAGGGTCGGCGGCAAGGTGTTGAGCCAGCAACCGCTGATGCAAAACGTGCTGGCCGACCTGGCGCTGGAAAGCGAGGCTGCCCTGGCCTTGAGCCTGCGCATGGGGCGGGCGCTGGATCACTTGAGTGACGAGCACGAAGCCAAGTTCGCACGGCTGGTGACGGCGGTGGGCAAATACTGGATCTGCAAGCGCGCCCCCGCGATGATCAATGAGGCCGCCGAATGCATGGGCGGCGCCGGTTATGTCGAAGACAGCATCCTGCCGCGGCTGTACCGCGAGGCACCGGTCAACTCGACCTGGGAGGGCTCCGGCAACGTGCAATGCCTCGACGTGTTGCGGGCCCTGTCCAAGGAGCCAGGCGTGCTCGAAGTGCTGTTCAGCGAGCTGGGCGACGGCCACGGCGACAAGCGCCTGGCCAACCACATCAAGCAGTTGCACGCCGCCTTCAAGGACACCGCCGACATCCAGTACCGCGCCCGGCAACTGACCGAAGACATCGCCGTCGGCCTGCAAGCCAGGCTGCTGCTCGAAGCGGGGAACAGCGACGTCAGCGATGGGTTCATCGCCAGCCGCCTGGGCGCCGGTGGCCGGGTGTACGGCGTATTGCCGAGGGGCTTGAATGTCGAGGCGATCGTCGCCCGCTCCACCCCGCATGGTTTCTAAGCAGGCTCAGGACAGCACATAACCCTGTGGGAGCGGGCAGAGTGAGGGTTGGGTCATTACGCCACTGTTCCCGTCGGACGACGATGCAGGCAAGATGAAGGCCTGCAAGCCAGAACACAGGAAGCTGATCGTGACCGAAGCGTTTATTGTCGTTCAAACCGCCGAACAAGCCGTGGATCGCCTGGCGGCGTTGCATGAGCGTGCGACTACCGCGCTGAACCAGGCGCTCATGCGTTATCTCAAAGACCGCATCGAGCCGGACGCCGAGCAACGTGCATTGTTTCGCTACCCCGCCCTGCGCCTGACCTATCACTGCCATGGCGAAGTCCCGCAGACCACGCGCGCCTACGCCAAGGTCCAGCTGCCGGGCACCTACAGTGTCACCGTGACCCATCCTGCCGCGTTCCGTAAGTACCTGCTGGAACAACTGGTCCCGCTGATGCACGACTTTACCGTCACCGTGGAAGTGGGCGTCAGCGAGCAGAACATCCCGTATCCGTACGTGGTGGAACAAGGCGATGAACTGGCCGGTTCCGGCGTGACCGCAGCGGTGTTGGCGCGGGTGTTCCCCAGCACCGACCTGTCGGCCGCCACCGATGGCATCGCCGATGGCCTCTACGACTGGGAGAACACCGATCCGCTGCCCTTGGCGCTGTTCGACGCCGCCCGGGTGGATTTCTCCCTGCGCCGGCTGGTGCACTACACCGGCAGTGACTGGCGACATGTACAGCCGTGGATCCTGCTGACCAACTATCACCGCTATGTGGACCAGTTTATCGTCCACGGCCTGGAGCAGTTGCGCAGCGATCCGCGTTTCGTGCGCATGGTCTTGCCGGGCAACGTGATCATCGACAAGAGCATGAGCCACGACGAAGCGTCGGCGATTGCGGCAGGCGTGGTCTGGCACCGCTATCAGATGCCGGCCTATCACCTGCAGGCCAGCGATGGCCATGGCGTGACGCTGGTGAACATCGGCGTCGGCCCGTCCAACGCCAAGAACATCACCGACCACCTGGCGGTGCTGCGCCCGCATTGCTGGTTGATGATCGGCCACTGCGGCGGTCTGCGGCAGTCACAGACCATCGGCGACTACGTGCTGGCCCACGCCTACATGCGCCGCGACGGCATTCTCGACCGCGTGGTGCCGCCGAACATTCCGATCCCGGCCCTGGCCGAAGTGCAGCTGGCGCTCCAGCAGGCCGCGGCGAACGTCACTGGCGAAAAGGGCGACGAGTTGAAGAAACGCCTGCGCACGGGCACCGTGCTGACCTACGACGACCGCAACTGGGAATTGCGCTGGGCCCAGGAGCGTCCGTTGATCAACCTGTCCCGCGCCGTGGCGGTGGACATGGAAAGCGGCACCATCGCCGCCCAGGGTTATCGCCTGCGGGTGCCCTATGGCACGTTGCTCTGTGTGTCGGACAAGCCGCTGCACAGTGAAATCAAGCTGCCGGGTTCGGCGAACGCGTTCTATGAGCGGGCGGTCAGCCAGCACCTGAAGATCGGTATCGCCGCGCTGGACCTGTTGCGCACCGAGCTCAACTCCCTGCACTCACGCAAGCTGCGCAGCTTCGACGAACCGCCGTTCCGCTGATCGGAGAGTGGTTATTTAACGGTCGGGCCACTAGCATGGTCGGCCCTGACCGTTAGATGTTGTGTTCGCCATGTCCCGTCCCCCACGCCCCGCTTCCCGCCGCCCCGGCGCGAAGCCGCACGTTCCTGGTCCGCGCCGCGTGGCCAAGGCCCCGCCGGCCGAGCCCAGGCTGATCCTGTTCAACAAACCCTTCGATGTGCTGACGCAATTCAGCGACGGCGAAGGGCGGGCGACGCTCAAGGATTTCATCGACGTACCGGGGATCTACCCGGCCGGACGGCTGGATCGCGACAGTGAAGGGCTGCTGTTGCTGACCAACGATGGGCAATTGCAGGCGCGGATTGCCGATCCCAAGCACAAACTGGCCAAGACCTACTGGGTGCAGGTGGAGGGGGAGCCGAGCGTCGAACAATTGCAGCGTTTGCGTGAGGGCGTGGAGTTGAACGACGGCATGACCTTGCCAGCCGAGGCGCGGCAACTGGAGGAGCCGCAATTGTGGGCCCGCAACCCGCCGGTGCGTTTTCGCAAGAGCGTGCCCACCAGCTGGCTGGAACTGGTGATACGCGAAGGGCGCAACCGTCAGGTACGGCGCATGACTGCGGCCGTGGGCCTGCCGACATTGCGCCTGGTGCGGGTCAGGATCGGTGACTGGACGATCGATGGGCTCGATCAGGGCCAGTGGAAAGAAGTGCCGGCGCGCTTATAGGGCGCCGGATTCGATCAGGCCGATCACCACGCTCTTGATCACGAACGCGGCCACGCCAAGGCCCAGCACGAAAAACAGGATGAACGAGCCGAAACGCCCGGCCTTGGATTTCTTCGCCAGGTCCCAGACGATAAAACCCATGAAAATGATCAGGATGCTGACCAGGCCGGTCATCATCCACTCTTCGAATACAGCAGGATCCATCGGGACACTCCGGCGTGGGCGGGGTTGAAAAGGCGCGGCGAGTATAAGGCATGAGGTGCGGGCGCGGGATTGACCTGCGGCGGTGTGTCGCAGCCTGGGCAGTCATGAGGTCGAGCTTTTTGTGGCGAGGGGATTTAGCGAAACGTCGCACCGCCCCGTTGGGCTGCGCAGCAGCCCTAAAGCTGTGAACTCAATCTTACTGACACACCGAATTGCCTGGTTTTGGGGCTGCTACGCAGCCCAGCGGGGATAAATCCCCTCGCCACAAAAGCAAAGCGGTCAGCTGCGCAGATGGGTCAACGGCAGTTCGGTGCTGCTGAGCACCTGGTTCAGCACGAAGCTCGAGCGCACGCTGGTGACGCCGTCGATCCGGGTCAGGTGACCCAGCAGCAGTTTCTGGTAATGGTCCATGTCGGGCACCACGACCTTGAGCTGGTAGTCGGCGTCCATGCCGGTGACCAGGCTGCACTCCAGCACTTGCGGCAGGTTGCGGATGGCGGCTTCGAAGTTTTCGAAGCGTTCGGGGGTGTGGCGGTCCATGCCGATCAGCACGTAGGCGGTCAGGCTCAGGCCCAGCATCTTGCGGTCGAGCAGGGCGACCTGGCGGGAGATGTAGCCGTCGTCCTCCAACTGCTTGACCCGTCGTGAGCAAGGGGAGGGTGACAGGCCAATGCGCTCGGCCAGTTCCTGATTGGAGATGCGCGCGTCACGCTGCAATTCCGCCAGAATGCTCAGGTCGTAACGGTCGAGTTTGCTCATTGAATGGCCCTTTATCTTGATAATTGCGACAGATTATCTATCCGGGGTTAAAAATTGCGCAAGTGATGTTTATCCAAGCAATCTTAGCAATCATCTGTCGCTGCCCCAGGCCTATGCTTATCACCAAGATCACTGCTCGGACAAACAGTCCAGTGCAGCCCGCCCAATCCGGCCGGCTGCGGCCGCAGTGCCCACCGGTACTGGCAGGCCCCCGAGCTGCACACCGTCCAGAAGACCGTGTGAGGTGAGCCGACGTCAAAAGCGTCGAGCACGGACTAGATTTTCGAAGGGAGGCCGACGGGTCTCCCTTTTTTAATGCCTGCGAAATAAACCCCGTGGCTGATAATCTGTTGCAGAACCGGCCTGGGCTTTTCCAGTCTTATAAACAGGCCCCGAACCGTTGTGAGGAATTTCATGAAGTCGCGCATCTGGCGTTTGGCAGGTGTTGGTCTGTTATGGGCAAGTGTCAGTGCGCAGGGAATGGCCGACGATCAGCAAAACCGCGGTGGGCCGGACGGCGATCGCGGCCATGAAGGACGGGGGGGCGGCCAGGGCTATTCGGGTCAGCCACGGCCGCAAGGCAACGAGATCATTCGAGGCGACAACAGCCGTCAGTTCGAGGTCAAGCCGCTGCCTCAATACGAGGGCGGCCAGCATGATAACCGCATCCAGCTGGACACCAATGTCCATGGCCGTCCACAGCTGCAACCTGGTAACAACCTGCCCATCCAGGGCCGACCCGACAGCGTGACCCAGACCCGGGAACCGCAACCGGGCTATTACCGGGATATTCCCCGTCGCAGCGACGGTTATCCGAGTGGCGGCCAACGGCCAACCTGGGACCATCGCCAAGATTGGAGCCAACGCCCGGATCAGGACCATCGCCCCGACCAACGTTGGCAAGGCCGGCCGGACGGTCGTGGCAACGGCTGGGGGCCAGGGCCAAAGTATCGCCCTGGCTACGTGATCGACCGGTTCCCGGAACGCAACTACCGCGTCCCCTATCGCGGCCAGGACTATTTCTATTCGGGCGGCTACTGGTATCGCCCCCAGGGGCCGCGCTATGTGGTGGTCGAGCCGCCACGGGGCATTCGTACCCGCTACCTGCCCGATTACGCCCGGGAGGTGTGGATCGGCAGCTCGTTGTTCTTCCTCGCGGCCGGCGCCTACTACGCCTATGAGGCCAGCACCCAGGATTACGTCGTGGTCGAGCCGCCGGTGGTCAATCCGTCGCCTCAACCTCAAGGCAACAGCTTTGACGTGGTGGCCTACCCGGCCAACGGCCAATCGCCCGAGCAAATCAACCAGGATGGCTACGACTGCTATCGCTGGGCGGTGCAGCAGAGCGGCTTCGACCCGCGCAACTACAGCTACCCACCGGCTCCGGAAGTGGTGCAGACCTATCGCCAGGCCGAGGGCAGTTGCTTGAGCAGTCGTGGGTATCAGGTGACGTACTGAGGCTGGTCGCGGACCTGTGGTGGTGGCGAGGAGATTTTCTGTGGGAGCAAAGCTTGCTCGCGATACTGGCACCTCGGTTTCAGATGACCGAGTTGTTTTCATCGCGAGCAAGCTTTGCTCCCACAGAAATAACCCTCTCTCACCGCAGAGACAGCTACGCGCTGGCGTGCTTCACCACCTCCGACGGATCCGCATGAACCAGCACTTCCGCCTTCGGATAAGCCTCATGGATAGCATCGGCGGCCTGGTCGCTGATGCCGTGGGCCACTGAGAGGGTCAGTTCGCCCGGCAATTCCAAATGCAGTTGTACGAACCAGTGGTTGCCGGAGATTCGTGTGCGCAGGTCGTGGGCGCCCAATACGCCGGGCACGGCGCAGGCCAGTTCCAGCATGTGCTGGCTGACGTCGGGCGGCAGTTCTTCGTCCATCAGCACCGCAAAGCTTTCCCGGGCGATCTGGATCGCGCTCCACAAGATGTACACCGCGATCCCGAGGCCGAACCAGGCGTCGAGTTGATACCAGCCGAACCCGGCCAATACCAGCGCGATCAGGATGCTGCCGTTGAGCAACAGGTCGGAGCGGTAGTGCAGCGAGTCGGCGCGCACGGCGTTGGAACCGGTGGCGCGGATCACCCGGTGCTGCAACGCCAGCAGCGCCAGGGTCAATGCCAGGGAGAACACGATCACGCCGACGCTCAGCCAAGGCGCGTCCACGGGGACCGGGTTTTTCAGGCGCTCGAACGCCTGCAAGGCAATCAATACCGCACTGCCGCCGATAAACAGCGCCTGGGCCATGCCGGCCAGGGATTCAGCCTTGCCGTGACCGTAGCGATGGTCGTCGTCGGCCGGGCGGAGCGCGTAATGCACGGCCAACAGGTTGAGCAGCGAGGTGACGCCGTCCAGCGCCGAGTCGGTCAGGCCGGCGAGCATGCTCACCGAGCCGCTGAGCCACCAGGCCAGCGCCTTGGCGATCACTAGAGTGAGCGCCACCGCCACTGAAGCACGGGTGGCCAGGCGTAGCAGGCGAGCATGTTCGTTACTGGGGGTCATGGGGCGCTGATTCCTTCCTTGATGGCGGTTATGCGGCTGGCTTGAGGCCGAGGGCGGCCAATTGCTGGGCGCTGCCCTTGTGCTGGATCAGGCGTGGGTCGTCCAGCGGGAAGCTGTGGCCCAGCTCGCTTTCCAGGATCGCCTGCAATTTGTGGTTATCGACGCTGCCGTCGGCGTTGATGGCGGGCTTGAGTTTCTCCGGTGCGATCTGGGCGGTCTTGCCTGGCTCGAAGTAGATGGCGCCGGTGGCGAAGTCCACGGCGAACGCGATCAGGCCGGGGATGATGTAGAACAGCAGGCCGACGGCGTCGAGCGCGGCAATCGCCGGGTCGATCTTGCCGTCGATCTGGCCGCGACGGTCCGGGTAGAAGATCGAGCCGCAGGCACTGAGCTGGGTCAGCAGGGTCACGACCAGGGCACCGCCGATCACGCGAAAGGGAATACGCATAACAATCTCCTGAGCAGGTAAAGGTGTTGCTGGTTGGAGTCCGGACCACGCTAAACAGTTCGCCGTTATACTCGGCCCTCTGTCTTGGAGCCAGCATGATTTCTTTGCCGATTGATGAAGTTTTACCCGCCCTGCGTCAAGCCTTGGCGTCCCGCCACGAAGCCGTGCTCGAAGCACCGCCCGGCGCCGGTAAAACCACCCGCGTGCCCCTGGCCTTGTTGAACGAGCCTTGGCTGGCCGGGCAGACCATCCTGATGCTTGAACCACGGCGCCTGGCCGCACGTGCGGCCGCCGAGCGACTGGCCAGCGAGCTGGGGGAAAAGGTCGGCGAAACGGTCGGCTACCGGATTCGCCTCGACAGCAAGGTCGGTCCCAGGACCCGCATCGAAGTGGTCACTGAAGGTATTCTCACCCGCCGCTTGCAGGACGATCCGGCACTGGAAGGCGTGGGCTTGCTGATTTTCGACGAATTCCACGAACGCAGCCTGGACGCCGACCTGGCCCTGGCCCTGAGCCTGAACGGGCGCGAGCTGTTTCGTGATGACCAGCCCCTGAAGATTCTGTTGATGTCCGCCACCCTGGAAGGCGAGCGCCTGGCCGGGTTGCTGGATGACGCGCCGATCCTGCGCAGTGAAGGGCGGATGTTTCCGGTGGCGGTGCGTTGGGGGCGTCCGTTCCAGCCGGGCGAATTCATCGAGCCACGGCTGGTGCAGACGGTGCTCGAAGCGCTGCACGACGAAACGGGCAGCGTCCTGGTGTTCCTGCCGGGGCAGGCGGAGATCCGACGGGTGCACCAGCAACTGGCCGATGCCTTGGGCGAACGCAGCGATGTGCTGTTGTGCCCGCTGCACGGTGAGCTGGACCTCGGCGCCCAGCGCGCGGCCATCGACCCGGCGCCGCCGGGCCTGCGCAAGGTGGTGTTGGCCACCAACATCGCCGAAACCAGCCTGACCATCAACGGCGTGAGGGTGGTGGTCGATGCCGGGTTGGCTCGTGTTCCGCGTTTCGATCCGGGCAGCGGCATGACCCGCCTCGACACCCAGCGCATTTCCCGGGCCAGCGCCACCCAGCGGGCAGGTCGCGCCGGGCGCCTGGAACCGGGGGTGTGCTACCGGTTGTGGTCCGAAGATCAGCATGAACAATTGGCCGCCTACGGCAGCGCGGAAATCCTCTCGGCCGACCTGGCGGGGTTGGCCCTGCAATTGGGACGCTGGGGTGTCGCGCCGCAGCAGTTGGTCTGGCTCGACGTTCCGCCGGCGGCCGCTTATGCGCAGGCCCAGGACCTGCTGCAACGCCTGGGCGCGCTGGAGGGCGAGCAACTGACCCGTCACGGCCAGGCCATGGCCGAGCTGCCGGCCCATCCGCGCATCGCCCATCTGTTGCTGCGCGGGCAGGCGCTGGGGCTGGCGGACATGGCCTGTAACGTCGCCGCGCTGCTGGGCGAGCGCGACATTCTTCGCGGCGCTGGTGCGGATCTGCACAGCCGCCTGATGTTGCTGTCCGGTGAAGAAAGGGCCGCACGTGGCGGGCAGGGTGGCGTGCAGCGGGCTCGGCAACTGGCCCGGCAATATCGCGGTTACCTGCGCGGCAAGGCCGAAGAAGCCGTGGCCGATCCCGATCATCCACGCTGGCTCGGCGCCTTGCTGGCGCTGGCCTATCCGGATCGCGTCGCCCAGCAGCGTCGGCCCGGCGGCGCGGAGTATCGCTTGGCCAACGGTCGAGCGGCGCTGTTTGCCGAGGTCGACAGCCTGATGAAGCAAGCGTGGTTGGTGATCGCCGACCTGGGCAGCCGCCAGGGCCAGCGGGAAGAGCGAATCTACCTGGCGACGGATTTCGACCCGGCGCTGTTCGATTCGGTGCTGGCCGAACAGGTGCGCGTGGTGGATCAATTGGATTGGGACGAGCGCGAAGGCGTGCTGCGGGCCGAGCGCCAACGCAAGGTCGGCGAACTGGTGCTCAGTCGCGAACCGCTGACCGGCCTGGATGAGTCGACGCGCAGCCAGGCGCTGGTCAACCTGGTGCGCCGCAAGGGCCTGGAACTGCTGCCCTGGACGCCAGAGTTGCGGCAATGGCAGGCCCGGGTGGCGCTGCTGCGCCGGCTCGACCTCAAGGCCAAGGGCGAAAGCGAATGGCCCGACGTCAGCGACGCGGCGCTGCTGGACAGCCTCGAACATTGGCTGATGCCGTACCTGGGGCGGGTCTCGCGCCTCAGCCATTTCGCCAACCTGGACCTGTCGAGCATCGTCCACAACCTGTTGCCCTGGCCGTTGCCGCAACGCCTGGATGAACTGGCGCCCCATCACCTGAGCGTGCCTTCGGGCTCGTCGATCCGCCTGGACTACAGCGAACATCCGCCCATCCTCGCGGTGCGCTTGCAGGAACTCTTCGGCCTGGCCGACACCCCGCGCATTGCCGGTGGTCGGCAAGTCGTCAAGTTGCATCTGCTGTCCCCGGCGCGCCGGCCGGTGCAGGTGACCCAGGACCTGGCGAATTTCTGGCGCAGCACCTATGCCGAGGTGAAGAAGGATCTCAAGGGGCGTTATCCCAAGCATTACTGGCCGGACGACCCGCTGGTGGCGGAAGCGACGGCGCGGGTGAAGCCGCGTAAGTAAGCTGAGTAAATTCAGCACATGAAATACAAACCCTGTGGGAGCCGAGCTTGCTCCGGGCGGCGATCCGACGATAGCGGTGTGTCAG
>NZ_JBMDJD010000059.1:0-19695 GCF_057809015.1 Pseudomonas sp. FG6 | reverse complement strand
CGTCTTCGAAACGAATGATGCTCATGCGTCACCCCCTACTTTTGCGTCGGGTTGTCTGCAGATTCGGTCGAGCATGATCGCCAGCAGTACGATCGCCAGGCCGGCTTCGAAGCCGAGGGCAATATCAGCGGTGTTCAGCGCGTTGACCACGGGCTTGCCAAGCCCGTCGGCACCCACCAGTGCGGCGATCACGACCATGGAGAGGGACAGCATGATGCATTGGGTGATGCCGGCGGCGATGCTGGGCATGGCATGAGGCAGTTCGATGCGCGCCAACAACTGGCGGCGTGAACAGCCGAAGGCCTTGCCAGCATCCATCAACTCCTCGGGAACATCACAGATGCCCAGGTAGGTCAGGCGAACAGGGGCGGCGATGGCGAATACCACCGTAGAGATCAACCCCGGAACGACCCCCAGGCCGAAGAGTGTCAGGGTGGGAATCAGATAGACGAAGGTGGGCACGGTCTGCATCAGGTCGAGGACTGGCCGCAAGGCCGCATAGAACCAGGGGCGATGTGCCGCGACGATGCCCAGCGGTACGCCGATGACCACGCAGACGAGCGTGGCAAAAGTCACTTGAGCGAGGGTCTCCATGGTCTCCTGCCAGTAACCGAGATTGGCTATCAACAGGAACGAAAGGGCCACGAAGAGAGTGAGGCTCACCTTGCGTTGAATGTAATGGGCAAGCAAGGCAAATACAGCGATCAACGCCAAGGGGTTGAACCAAAGGAGCATGTTGGTCAATGCGGTGATAACGCCAGACAGCGACAACGATATGGCGTCGAAAATACCTGCGCCATGTTGAGTCAACCATTCGACATACCGGGCGATATGCTCGCCCAGTGGAAGCTTCTCTTGTGTAATCCACATATCACTAGTCCGGCTTATGGAAAGGAACAGCGCGCCGACAACCGCCCAGGCGCAGCGGCGTGTGCCAGCTTTGCAGGCAACACAAAGCGACTGCGCGAGACGTCGTGTAAGCAGCTATCGAAGTTGGGGCAGGGGATGAGTAACGGAAGAAGCGGGTGTCAAAACCAGTTGCCTCGGCATTCTTTGGCCGAGTGTCGAAGGTCTTTTAGAAGTGTGCACTGCAAGATTCATGATGGCGGCTCGTTGTTGTTTTGGTTTGGAGTCCGTTGCCTGTGGGGATAGTTATCCAGCCGCCTTTTTCGGACAAATCATTTTATGTCGGTGGCTCATGAGTTTTTGTCATTAATGAGCCGCGACTTCGGCGATGTCGGCACCGATAAAGTCAATCAAATGTACTTAGGTGTACATTTTGCGCTCGTCCAAGTACATTCGCGTAACGCACTATTTGAAAGAAGGTAAGCAAGATGTCCCAGTTAGGGAAAGCCCGTGGTAAATCTCAGGATGCCGGTTGGCGCGGGTCGCCGGAAGGCTGGCTGGAAGCGGCCTACGAGGCCCTGAAGGAGTCGGGCATCGATGCCGTTCGAGTCATGCCGCTGGCCAAGCGCCTGGGGTTGTCGCGCACCAGCTTCTACTGGTTCTTCGAGGATCGCGAGCAACTGCTGGCGGCGTTGCTGTCTCGTTGGCGGGAGACCAATACCGGGGGCTTGATCCGGCAGAGTGAAAGCTATGCCGAAAGCATCTCCGAGGCGATCCTGAATGTGTTCGAGTGCTGGCTCAACCCACAATTGTTCGACTCGCAATTCGAGTTTGCCGTGCGCAGCTGGGCGCTGCAGTCCGCTGAAGTGGCCCAAGAGGTCGCCGCCGTGGACGAGCAGCGAATGAACGCCCTGGCGAGCATGTTCAAGCGCTTTGGTTATGACAGCCAGGGAGCTGATACCCGGGCCCGGACGATTTATCTGACACAAATCGGCTATATCACCATGAATACGAGTGAGCTGATCACCGTGCGTTTCCAGCGCATTCCTCATTACGTGAGCATCTTCACCGGCAAAGTCCCCAAGCAGCGTGAGCTGGACCGCTTCTATGGGAAGTTCGGCTATGCCGAAAAAGAGCCCGGGGTTTTTGTGCCCTTGACGGAGACTTTCGAAGGCAGTGGCGATGATCAGTGAGACCGTGGGGATCATTGGCGGAACCGGCTGGCTGGGCGGCGCGATTGCCAAGGCCGTCCTGGCGAAGGGATTGGTGCCGTCTGGAAACCTGATCATTTCCAATCGTTCGGGAAACCACCCGTTGGTCCAGCAAGGCGCCAGTCTGGTCACGGACAACCAGGACCTGGTGGACCGCAGCGACGTGGTGATCATCGCGGTTCGCCCTGAGCAGTTCGCCAGCTTGAACATCCATGCGCAGGGCAAGACCGTGATCTCCTTGATGGCCGGGATCACGGCGCAGGCCATTGCTGCACAGACCTTGGCTTCGGCGGTCGTACGAGCGATGCCCAACGCGGCGGTGGAAATCGAGCAGTCCTTTACGCCCTGGTATTGTTCGGGCGGGGTAGAGGCGACGACGAAAATCCTTGTGCAGCGCTTGTTCGAATGTGTGGGCGCTGCGGCTGAGGTTCAGGAAGAGGATTTCATTGATTACCTCTCTGCACTCTCGGGCACCGGCCCGGCCTTTCCTGCCTTGTTGATGACGGCGCTGGCCAATCAAGCGATAGCGGCTGGCATACCTTGCGACATCGCGCAGCTTGCCGCGAAAAATGTCGTGGTCAACAGCAGTCAGTTGTTGGTGAACCGTGATGCCCGGCAGATGATCGACGCCTTGATGGCCTACCGCGGTGTAACGGCCGCCGCCTTGCAGGCGATGGGCCAAGGGCGTTTCGAGGAGCAGATTGCAAAGGCGTTGCAGGCGGGGGCCGCGGTGGCTCGCAAGGGGCTTCAAGCCTGATGAACGATCAGGTTCGTGTGCATTTCCGTCACTGGGGTAACGGCCACCACCGCATCGCGAGCAAGCTCGCTCCGGAGAAACGCGTACGCACAAAAACAGACCGACGTGAGGCGGAGATTTTTTTGTAGCTGCCTTTGGCGATTTGCTCGGCGAAGGAGGTGTCGATTTGTTGGGGTTCGGCGATGAGTGCGGTGGTGGCGGATAGGGATTTGACCCAGCCGGCGGCTGGGGCGTCGTGCTGCGGGTGGCCGATGATCAGGGGGGCCTCGTGCAGGGTTGGGTTGTAGGCGGCGACGGTGGCGGCCAGGTCGGTTTCGGTGAAGTACAGTGGTCTCGCCGCTAGGGTGGGCGGCATGGGCCGGAGGGGCTTTTAATCGGGTTTAAGGAGGGGGCGTGACTGGCCGTGCGCCCCATCAGAAGCTGGTTTATGGTCGTGCAGGCTCATCATCGACCGGGCCATTGCTGGCCAACGTCTTTCGCAGGTAGCTGGCTGAAGACGGGCAGAGGGATTTGAACTGCGAGGTTCCTGCTATTTCGGCGGGTGCCAATTCGCGAGGTGTCAGCGCGTAGCCTATCCGCTGGAAGAATGGTGCCTGATTCGTGGTCAGCAAGTGCAGGCTCTGGATGTGCCGTTCATGTGCCAGTCTTTCCATCTCTTTGATGACCAGGCTACCGAGCCCATGCCGACGCTGTTGCGCAGCGATCACCACTGAGCGCAGCAAAGCAGTAGACCCGTGTACTTCTATCCCTGCATAACCGATGTGCTCCCCGGCCAGTTGGAAGACATAGAAGATTCGATCAGGGAGGCTTATGTCATCAGCCGGCAGGCCCGCCTCCTGAAGCGCCTGGGTGAGAGCTGGCAGATCGGCCGGCAGGATGCTGATGGCTTGGAGTGAGTTGATCATTGCGTCCTCGTGTTTCAGATCGAACTGAGATTGACCCGCTTCGATAGGGACTCGGCGGCCTCTTTGCGCTCAGAATATCGATCAACCAGCTCGGGGTGATCCCTGAGCAGCAGCGTAAACCGAACCAACTCCTCCATCACATCGACGACCCGATCATAGTAAGCCGAAGGTTTCATGCGGCCTGCGTCGTCAAACTCCATGTATGCCTTCGGCACCGAGGACTGATTAGGGATGGTGAACATACGCATCCAGCGACCGAGGATGCGGAGCTGGTTGACGACATTGAAAGACTGCGAGCCGCCGCAGACCTGCATCACCGCCAGCGTCTTTCCCTGAGTTGGGCGAATCGCGCCAAGGGCCAAAGGAATCCAATCAATCTGGGCTTTGAAGACTGCGGATACGGCA
Source organism: Pseudomonas sp. FG6 (assembly GCF_057809015.1). Lineage (NCBI taxonomy): Bacteria > Pseudomonadati > Pseudomonadota > Gammaproteobacteria > Pseudomonadales > Pseudomonadaceae > Pseudomonas > Pseudomonas sp. FG6. Next base: position 15,571 of record NZ_JBMDJD010000059.1, on the reverse strand, counting down.
CCGTGACGCTCAGGGGAGCACCACACTTGGCCCTCTGACCACAGAACCAGATCACGCAATTCCTGAACCTTGGGATGCTCAACCGGAGCATCGTCTGGTAGTGGCAAGCCGGACGGGTTGAAGATGCGAGTTTCTGCGCCAAAGTGCTCCAGCAGTCGCGCCGCCTCCTCCGTCAGCAAGCGGCTGAACGAGCGCTCTCTCGTTGAGCCGTAGAGCAGCAAGATGCGTGCCCTGTGATGATTGGCTTGCTGAGCCGCAGGTTTATCAGCGAACAGCGTTTGATCGAGATGAGGTAGGTGGTCTGTCATCGTTCAAACTCTCTCTTACAGGCTTGCAATGTTGTCTAGTGCACGCTTGAGTTCATCGCGGCTCAAGTGCTCGAAAGGAAGTGCCTGGAATGCACGACACCGTAGCTCGATGCGTGCCAGCGTGGCGCGGAAGGCTGCATCCACTGCGCGCTCGTCACCTTGCACGTCGGAGGGGTCTTCCAGGCCCCAGTGGGTCTTCAGCGCCGGGCCGAAGTACACCGGGCAGGCCTCGCCCGCAGCCTTGTCGCAGACAGTGATGACGATGTCCGGCGGATTGCTTTCGAACGCATCGTTACCCTTGCTGCTCAGCCCTTCAATGGAAATACCAGCGCGCTGCAAGGTCGTGAGGCTACGTGGCAGTACTTGCCCCTTGGGAAAGCTGCCGGCGCTGACCGCCTCGAAGCCCTTGGGTGCCAGGTGATTGAACATGGCCTCGGAAAGGATGCTGCGGCAGCTGTTGGCCGTGCACATGAAAAGAACTCGCATACAGTGCTCCTGTGCCCTGTGGGCAACGATCAGAGGGCCAGGCGCAGGGCCAGGGCCGAAAGGGTGATCAGCAAAACCGGTAGGGTCAGCAGGATGCCGACCTTGAAGTAGTACCCCCAGGTGATGCGAATGCCCTTGCGTTCGAGTACATGCAGCCAGAGCAGAGTAGCCAGGCTGCCGATGGGGGTGATCTTCGGGCCCAGGTCGCAGCCGATGACGTTGGCGTAGATCATCGCCTCACGGACGATGCCACCCGAGTCGCTGGCCTGGATCGAGAGCGCGCCTATCAGCACGCTGGGCATGTTGTTCATCACCGAGGACAGGGTCGCCGATAGTAGCCCTGTGCCCAAGGTTGCCGCCCATAGGCCCTGCTCGGCGAGGCGATTGAGCACCAGAGTGAAGGAGTCGGTCAGGCCGGCGTTCTTCAGTCCGTAAACCACCAGGTACATGCCCAGCGAGAAAATCACGACCTGCCAGGGCGCCTCACGCAGTACCCGGCGAGTGGAGATCACATGCCCCTTGGCGGCTACCGCAAAGAGGATGGCCGCGCACACCGCCGCTACCGCGCTGATGGGGATGCCCAGGGGTTCCAGGGCAAACAGGCCGACCAGAAGTACCAGCAGCATCCACCAGCCGATGACGAAGGTCGAATGGTCGCGGATTGCCTCGGCTGGCGCCTTCAGCGCTTGGGGTGCGTAGTGCGCCGGGATGTCGCGGCGGAAGAACAGGTAGAGAACAATCAGGGTTGCGGTAACGCTGGCTAGGTTGACCGGCACCATCACTGATGCGTACTCGGCAAAGCTCAGGTTGAAGTAGTCCGCCGAGACGATATTCACCAGGTTGGACACCACCAACGGCAGGCTGGCGGTATCGGCTATGAACCCTGCTGCCATGACGAAGGCTAGTGTGGTGGCGGCAGAGAAGCGCAGGGCCAGCAGCATCGATATAACGATGGGTGTGAGGATCAGCGCTGCACCATCGTTGGCAAACAGCGCAGAAACGGCTGCGCCCAGCAGCACGCAGAAGGCGAACAGGCGATGCCCGCTGCCACCGGCCCAGCGTGCGACATGCAGAGCCGCCCACTCGAAGAAGCCAGCCTCATCGAGCAGCAAGCTGATGATGATCACCGCGATGAAGGTCGCGGTGGCATTCCATACGATGGCCCAAACGATGGGAATGTCTTGCAGCGAAACCGCACCGACCGCGAGGGCGATAACTGCGCCTAGCGCAGCACTCCAGCCAACGCCAAGGCCTTTGGGTTGCCAAATGACCAAAACCAAGGTGAACAGGAAAACGGCAGCGGCAATCAGCATGGGGAACTCTTACGAAAAGGGGTCAGCAGCAGGTACGGACGGGACGTCCGTGCATGTTGCAAAGACGGGAGGTATCGGTCGCGAGCCAGTCGGTACTGGCTTGCAGAGTGACCTTGAGCACCTCTGCGACCCAGGCCGGCAGCTCCGGGTTGAGGCGGTAATAGACCCATTGTCCCTGGCGCCGGTCGAGCAGTAGGCCGGCGCTGCGCAGCAGCGCGAGATGGCGGGAGATCTTGGGCTGGCTATCGTCCAGTGCGCACATGAGTTCGCAGACGCACAACTCTCCGTGCTCGGCAATCAGCAGCGTGGCACGGGCACGGGTGTCGTCGGATAGGCACTTGTACAGCTCAGGTGGGGTCAGCACGGCAGCTTCTCACTACATATGATTTTCCAAATATACGGAAATCCATATGTAATGGAAGTCCCAGCTTCACGAGTGGTCGAAAATGGCCGACTCTGCCCTCGTCACTCTATCCAGTTGCGAGAGATATCGGGTTGCACTGTTCAAGGCCTGTGCACTGGCGCGGTTGTGTCGAGCTATGGGGGGCAGTGCTTCAGATTTGAGGCCTGGTGAGGGGGTACCCGGTTCGGGCGTGTTTGGCAGGAATGCGTACTCGAGGCGTCGAAGACGTGTTGATCGCGGTAACTCATGGACTTGCAGACGTGCATCGTCCATTTGATCCGCAACAGCCTTGATTACGCGGCATGGAACAAGCGTCGGGAACTGGCCAAAGCGCTTAAACCGATTTACCAGGCACTCAATGCAGACGTCGCCGAGCGGGCCCTGGATGCGTTCGAGACAGGGCCGTGGGGCAAGCAGTATCCAACGGTGGTTGCTGCCTGGAGGCGCGCATGGGATCGAGTCATCCCGTTTTTCGTGTTCCCGCCAGCCATACGAAAAGTGATCTACACCACCAACGCCATCGAGAGCATCAATGCCCAGTTACGTAAGATCATCAAGACAAGAGGTCACTTTCCAACTGACGATGCAGCGACGAAACTAATCTGGCTTGCGCTGCAAAACATCACCGCCAATTGGGGTAGTGCCGCCCATGACTGGAAAAGCGCCATCCCCACCCCAGATAAAAAGCAAAAAAACGGCGCTCCTCCAAAAACGAAGGGCGCCGTTTTTCTTAAGCCAACCTCAAGTCCTATTCAGCCTTGAAGCAATACACCGCGAGCTTGTTCCCATCCAGATCCCGAGCATAAGCCGCATAGGCATTGTCCGCCCAACCGCGTGGGCCTGGGAGACCTTCGCATACACCGCCGTTTGCCAATGCGGCTGTATGGAACGCCAGAACCGCTGCACGGTTCGGTGCCTCGAAGCTCACCGTGACACCGTTGCCGATGGTTGCCGGACTGCCATTGGCCGGGTTGAGTACAAAGAACGAAGGCTTATCGACGCCCCAGATGGAGCCGGCATCGTTGAGATCGGCAACACGCTTGAGGCCGATCTCTTTCAAGGTGGCGTCATAGAACGCGCGTGCTTTTGCCAGATTGTTGGTGCCGACGGTGACATGGGTAAAGACAGACATCTTGGTTTCCTTTCTGTGGTGGGGTTAGTTGGATGATCGACCGGCATTCAGAAATGAATGACGGTGCGGATGCTTTGCCCGGTGCGCATCAACTCGAAGGCGTCGTTGATCTTGTCCAAGGGCATGTTGTGGGTGATGAAGGCCTCCAGCGGGATTTCCCCACGACTGGCCTTCTCCACATAACTGGGAAGCTCGGTGCGGCCCTTCACGCCGCCGAAGGCGCTGCCGCGCCATACGCGACCGGTGACGAGTTGGAACGGGCGGGTACTGATTTCCTGTCCGGCACCGGCCACACCGATGATGATCGATTCGCCCCAACCCTTGTGGCAGCACTCCAGCGCCGCGCGCATCAGGTGCACATTGCCGACGCATTCGAAGGAGTAATCCACGCCACCGTCGGTAAGTTCGACGATGACGTCCTGGATGGGGCGGTCATAGTCCTTGGGGTTGATGAAGTCTGTTGCGCCCAATGACAGCGCGACATTGCGCTTGGCTGGGTTGATATCGATGGCCAGGATGCGTCCGGCGTTGGCCATCTTGGCACCGATGATCGCGGCCAGGCCGATGCCGCCCAGGCCAAAGATTGCCACGTTGGCGCCGGCTTCGACTTTTGCCGTGTTGAGTACCGCGCCGATTCCGGTTGTCACCCCGCAGCCGAGCAGGCAAACCTGATCCAACGGCGCGTCTTTTGAAATCTTCGCCAGGGATATTTCCGGCAGCACCGTGTATTCGGAAAAAGTCGAGCAGCCCATGTAATGGAACAGCGGCAGGCCTTCATAGGAAAAGCGCGAGGTACCGTCGGGCATCAGGCCTTTGCCTTGGGTGGCCCTGACGGCCTGGCAGAGGTTGGTCTTGCCCGAGAGGCAGAATTTGCACTGCCGGCATTCCGCGGTATAGAGCGGGATTACGTGGTCGCCGACCTGCAGCGACGTCACGCCTTCGCCGATGGATTCGACGACACCGCCGCCTTCATGCCCCAGCACCGCGGGGAAAATGCCTTCGGGATCGCTGCCCGAAAGGGTGAAAGCGTCGGTATGGCAAACGCCAGTGGCGATGATGCGAATCCTGACTTCACCAGCCTGGGGCGGTGCAACATCGATGGTGACCAACTGCAATGGTTCATTGGGCGCGAATGCGACCGCAGCCCTTGATTTCAAGGTCTGTGCTGACATGGAAGAGCCTCGTGTCGAATAGGAAAAATTGCCCCTGATCCAGGATCAGGGGCATGACTTCAGATGTCCTTGACCAGCCGCAGCGCATCGTAGATCGCCGCATGGGTATTACGCGCCGACACCGCATCGCCGATCCGGAACAGTTGGAAACGGCCCTGCGGGTTGGTCACGATATTCTGGGTTTTCCCGGCGATCAGGTTGTGCTGTTCGACCGCGCCGTTGTTGCTCGAATGCGGGCGCAGCTCGAAGTACAAATCGTCCAGGGGCAGGGTGCCGTGGTTGATCACCACCTGATCGACCACGCGCTGTTTGTGTACCTGGCCGTAATCGCTGCCAAAGCTGGCGACCAGCTGCCCGTCACGCTTTTCCACGGAGTCGACCCGATACGTGACGGTGAAGGTGACGTTCAGGTCTTGCAGGCTGCGCATGTAAGGCACCAGGTTCATCGCCATCACCTCCGGAGCAAACGACCGGTCCGGCGTGACGATCTCCAGCTTCGCACCGCTGTTGGCGATGACCTCGGCCGCTTGTAGCGCCGCGTGGTCGCCGGCATCGTCGAAGATCAGCACGTTCTGGCCGGGTTTGACGTCGCCGGAAATGATGTCCCAGGTCGATACCACCAGTTCATTGCCGTGCTTGAGCACCTCGGTATGGGGCAAGCCGCCCGTGGCGACGATCACCACGTCCGGTGCCTCGGCCATGACGGTCTCGGCTTCGGCCCAGGTGTTGAAATGGAACTTCACGCCCAGCCGTTCGCACTGCGCCATACGCCAATCGATGATGCTGATCATCTCGCGCCGCCGCTCGCTCTGCGCGGTCAAGCGAATCTGCCCGCCTGGCTGATCCGCCACTTCGAACACCGTAACGTCGTGGCCGCGTTCACCAGCCACCCGCGCTGCCTCCAGACCCGCCGGGCCGGTGCCGATCACCACCACTTTGCGCTTGACCGACGCCTTGGGGATTTCATGGGGCATGGTGGTTTCGCGCCCGGTGGCGGCGTTGTGGATGCAGTACGCAGCACCGCCCTGATAGATGCGGTCCAGGCAGTAGTTGGCGCCGACGCAGGGGCGGATGTCTTCTTCACGTTTTTCGATGATCTTGCGCACGATGTGCGGGTCGGTCATGTGCGCCCGGGTCATGCCGATCATGTCCACCTTGCCAGAGGCGATGGCGTGCCGAGCCGTGGCGACGTCCGGGATCTTGGCCGCATGGAATGTCGGGAAGCCGGTGGCCGAACGAATCTCGCCGGCGAAATCCAGGTGTGGCGAGTTGCGCATGCCCTGGATCGGGATCACGTCGGTGAGGCCGGCATCGGTATCGATGTGCCCGCGCACGACGTTGAGGAAGTCCACCAGCCCACTGTCCTTGAGCATGTGGGAGATCTGGAGGCCATCGCTGGCACCGAAGCCGCCGGGCAGGCCTTCATCGCCGGTGTAGCGCACCCCGAGCAGGAAGTCCTCGCCACAACGTTGGCGGATACCGCGCAGGATGTCGAAGGTGAAGCGCATCCGGTTTTCCAGAGAACCACCGTAGAGGCCGTCGAGATCGTTGGTCAGTGGCGACCAGAACTGATCCATGAGGTGCCCGTAGGCCTGCAGTTCCAGGCCATCAAGACCGGCCGCCTTCATGCGTTCGGCGGCGTCTACGTAATCCTTGATGATCCGGTCGATGTCCCATTCTTCCATCTTTTTCGGGAAGGCCCGGTGGGACGCTTCGCGACGATGAGAAGGCGATACGACGGGGAGCCAGTCAGCCTTGTCCCAGCGCGTGCGCCGCCCCAGGTGAGTCAGCTGGATCATCACCGCCGCGCCGTGTTCGTGGCATTCGTCGGTCAGGTCCTTCATCCATTTGACCACTTCGTCCTTGTACGCCAGCACGTTGTTGAACACCGGCGGGCTGTCACGGGAGACAGCGGCGGAGCCCGCCGTCATGGTCAGTGCCACGCCAGCCTTGGCGCGTTCGACATGATAGGCGCGGTACAGATCCTTCGGCATGCCATCGACAGGGTAAGCGGGCTCATGGGAGGTGGTCATGATCCGGTTCTTGAGGGTCAGGTGTTTGATCTTATAGGGCTGCAGCAGAGGATCGCTGGACATGGTGTTGCGCTCCGGGACAGAACATCAGGCTTGGTTTGACATAACAGTATGTTTAATGTTCATGCATGTCAACGATTGAGACATAGGTGTACATTTTTCTTGCGCGACCAAAAAACCGGGATTAACATCCACTCGAAACACGGGGGAGATCTGGCTGGTTGGTGCCGATCTTTCTGCATCGATCAGAAATACGAACGACTAGGCGAGGAACCATGAAAGTGCTCGTTGCGGTAAAACGTGCCATCGACCCGAATGTGAAAGTCCGGGTAAAGGCTGACGGTTCAGACGTCGAGCTCAATGGCGTGAAGATGGCCTTGAACCCATTCTGCGAAATCGCGGTGGAGGAGGCGATTCGCCTCAAGGAAAAGGGGCTGGCATCCGAAGTGGTGGTGGTCTCGGTGGGCACTTCGGCCGCCCAGGAACAGTTGCGCACGGCCTTGGCGCTCGGCGCGGACCGGGCGCTGCTGGTCGAGACGAGTGCGCGACTCGAACCGCTCAACGTCGCCAAGTACCTGAGCAAAGTGATCGATCAGGAAAAGCCGCAATTGATCCTGTTTGGCAAGCAGGCGATCGACCAGGAGAACAACCAGGTCGGGCAAATGGTCGCCCAGTTGATCGGCAGCGGCCAGGCCACTTACGCCTCAGCCGTCAGTCATGTCGACGGGCAATGGGTTGTCGAGCGCGAGGTCGACGGTGGTAGCCAGGTGCTCGCCCTCGCCATGCCGGCCGTTGTGACCTGCGACCTACGCCTGAACCAACCGCGCTACGCCTCGTTGCCGAACATCATGAAAGCCAAGAAAAAACCGCTTGAAATCATTGCCGCTGACACCTTGGGCGCGAGCGTGAAGGAACACGTTCGATTGTTAGGGGTTGTCCCGCCTGCGGTGCGCAAAGCGGGCATCAACGTCGGTTCGGTGGCCGAACTGGTGGATAAACTGAAAAACGTTGCGGGGGTGATTTGATGCGTACATTGGTGATCGCCGAGCACAGTGCAGGTCAACTGACGGCTGGTACGTTGAGTGCCGTGACCGCCGCCATGGCGCTGGGTGCCACGACGGATTTGCTGGTAATAGGCGGCACGCAGGCATCTGCAGTGGCCCAACAGGCAGCACTGACCCAGGGCCTGGACCGAGTGCTGCTCGCACAAGGGGCCATGTTCGAAAACGTCCTGGCTGAAAATACCCAGCCGCTGATCACTTCACTGGTGGCCGAGGGGTATACCCACCTCGTTGCCGACGCCAGCAGCATGGGCCGCAATGTGTTGCCACGGGTCGCGGCCAGCCTGGATATCGGCATGCTTTCCGATGTCACCCACATCGTCTCGGCGGACACTTTCCAGCGTCCCATTTATGCCGGCAATGCCATCGCCACGGTGCAGTCCCTTGACCCGATCAAGTTGCTCACCGTCCGTGCTTCGGCGTTTGCCCAGGCCTTGTCCCATGATCATCGTTGCGAAGTGGCGGCGGTGGAGGGCGGGCAAAGCGCGAGCAACGTGCGTTTCGTGAGTGAACAACTGACGGCCAGCGAACGACCTGATCTGTCGAGCGCCCGTGTCGTCGTGTCCGGTGGCCGCGGGATGCAGAGCAAAGAGAATTTCGCCCTGATCGAGCGGGTGGCGGACAAGCTTGGCGGTGCGGTAGGCGCCTCGCGCGCCGCAGTGGATTCGGGTTTCGCCCCTAACGATTTGCAGGTCGGCCAGACGGGGAAAATCGTCGCGCCGGAGCTGTATATCGCAGCAGGTATCAGTGGCGCCATTCAACATTTGGCGGGCATGAGTGGTTCAAAGGTCATCGTTGCGATCAACCAGGACGCTGAGGCACCGATTGCCCAAGTGGCGGACTACATGTGGGTGGCGGATGTGTTCGAGGCTTTACCAGCGCTCGAAAAAGCATTGTGAGTACATACATTTATATGCTCCGCCAAACGGCGGAGGAGGGCCGAACGACCTGAATACATGAAGGGCTTTCGCATGACTAAAACTTATCCATGCATAACATTAAATCCCTTGAGGAGTGTAATGGCACTCTGTTTTGATGAGGGAACGTTAATTTTTCTGCTGCCCTGCCAATAACTATTAATACAGTACGCGGAGATGCACCATGATTACGTTATCCAGTAAAACATCTATCGGTTGGCTTGCAGGCTTGGCGATGGCCGCCAGTAGCCTGATGGCTCACGCCGAGGAACCCACGCCTATCCGTATTGGATGGGTGAACTGGTCGGATACGGAAATCGCTGTAAAGCTGGCCGATACGGCATTGCGCGACCACTTGAAGCAACCCGTCAAATTGGTACTCGCCGATATCGGTATTCAGTTCCAGGCCTTGGCTAACGGCAGTATCGACTTGATTCCGATGGTCTGGCTGCCGAGCACTCACAAGGCGTTCTACGACAAATACCAGGACAAGCTCGAAGACCTCGGTGTGCTGTATGAAGGTCGCATCGGCATGGCCGTGCCAACGTCCATTCCGACCAGCGAGATCGCCAGTGTCGAGGATCTGAATAAACCAGAAGTGCGGGAGAAACTTGGTGGCAAGATCCTGACTTCGGAAGTGGGTAACGGCCAATACAAACTCACGGAAAAGGCCATCCAGGAATATAAGCTCGATGGCTACAAGATGGTCGCCTCTTCAGAGTCTGGAATGCTGAGCGAGCTGGATCGCAACCTCAAGCGTGACAAATGGTCGTTGATCAACGCTTGGAGCCCACACTGGATGTTCGCCAAGTGGCCGCTGCGCTACCTGGATGATCCGAAGCAGATTTTTGGTGGTGCCGAGCAGATTCATGCGGTCGCACGCAAAGGTTTCAGTGCCGAACACCCCGATGTCGCCCGGTTCTTCGCCAACTTCAAGATCCCCAAGGCTGACCTTGAGAAGTTGATGTCGAGTGCCCGTGACAGCTCGGCAGACAAGGTCGTTGCAGAGTACTACGCCGCCAACAAGCCACGCTTCGAGGCGATGTTCGGCAGCCAGACCGCCTCTGCGACGCCGTCCCAGTAAGGTTTTTGCTATCCAATAGCTGTGTTGCAGTCCGGTGCCCTTCGTGAAGGGCTCCGGATTCATCGAATGGACATTCAGGCGATACCCTTGAAAACCACAGCCTATCGTCACTTTGCCTTGGATGAGGCGGTCGACTGGGTGACGCATCTCTGCGCATCGAAGGGCTGCTCACCAGCGGTCGCCCACTCATTGGCCCACGCCACCGTAGCAGCGCAAGCACGCGGTAACCAGGCCGTGGGGTTTCGGCACCTTGCCGATTACTTGCCGGGCTTTTCATCCGGACGGATCAATCCACGGGCCGAACCGCGAATCGCTTCCGCTGGGGCGATTATTCTCAAATCCGATGCCCGAGGCGGAATTGCCCAGCTTGGCGTAGATCGATGCTTCGATTCGTTGTGTCATGCCGCGAACACCAATGGCATGGCTGCGCTGAGCCAGTGCAACAGTTTCACCAGCGGTGAACTCGGTGCCTACACGTTGCGGTTTGCCCAGGCCGGATTGATTGCCTTGGCGGTCGCAAACGGTCCAGCGCTGGTTGCCGTTCCAGGTGCCAAGGGCAAGACCTACTCGACCAATCCGCTCTCATTTGCCGCGCCTTCGGCCGATGGCATCCCGTTTCTGTTCGACCAGGCCAGCAGTGCCGCGGCATTCGTGAACATTGCTCACGCTGCCTCGACCGGCAGCGACATTCCCGAGGGCTGGGCGGTGGATCAGGATGGCAACGGAACTCGTAACGCCTTGGCGGCGCTGGGTGGGGCGCTGCTGCCTTTTGGTGGGCATCGTGGGGCCAACCTGATGCTCATGATCGAGGTCCTGGCGGCGGGACTCACGGGTGCCAACTGGTCGTTGGATTCACCGGCTTTCAATCAAGGAAGCCAGACGCCTGGCTGCGGCTTGCTGATCCTGCTCTTCGCACCGGCATTCTTTTCAAGCGGATTTGAGCAGCGACTTTCCAGCCAATTGACCCGCCTGACGCAGATGGGCGTCCACAGGCCGGGATGGGAACGGCAACACTCAACGGCCACCGCACAGAATGATGGGATCAGTGTTCCCGTTGATCTGCTGGAACAGTTGAGTCGTCTGTAAGCCCAGTTCGATACGTTGCTCGGAAAATGGAATCGAAAGCGATGATAAACAGCACTGAAGAGCCGTCGTGGAGTAGGGACATTATCAGCAGCGGGGACTTGCTCAGGCGTTCGCTTCAGAACGTCCTGTCGGGTTGCGGTTGCGATGAGGCGCCAGTACATGCCGCGTCTCTAAGTACGGCCCGATGGAGTATCAGGAAGACTGCGCAGACTTCAAAGGCGCTGCCAGGTCATTTGCAGTGCCATCTATCCAAGGCGCTTGGCGCTGCGCCCAGGACCAATGATGACCTGATATCGATACTGGCTGCGCTGAGCACGCTCTTGCCCCATCTTCCCTGGATAAACCGCCAAGCCCTGGGCGACCAGGACAGCGCTTTCGTGGAGCGGCATCGCCACGGGATGATCGTAGGTCCAGGAGGGTTATTCGAATGTTCCACCTTGACCTTGGGGTTGGCGCTGATGATGCCCGAGACCCGCTACCCCTATCACCAACATCCGCCGGTTGAGTTCTATCTGGTTCTGTCGTCGGGCGACTGGTATCGGGAGGATGTGGGCTGGTGGAGTCCTGGGGCAGGGGGGCTAGTCTTCAACTCCCCATCCTGTGTCCATGCAATGAAGTCGACGGATGTTCCACTTCTGGCCCTGTGGGGCCTGATGAGTTAACGCCTCGTTATAAGCGTAAGTGTATTCGGACAGTGATTGAGAGGATTAGATATGGTGGTGACCACGCAGGGCATCAAGTTGGATGAAGAAACGCGAGCCAGGCTGAAGTCAGCGTCGGCTAAGTTGGATCGCACCGCCCATTGGTTCATGAAAAAGGCAATTCTTAATTTTATTGAAAAGGTTGAAGGCGGAGCGGGCATCGAAGAATTTATCGCGGTCGAACTATTGGAAAAAGACACGAGGCGCCACAGCATCGCACGCCGACGTTGTAAGGATTGCAGCGCTGATGAGCTGACTTGATGACAAGCCCAGGATCTGCCAAGTCCTACGATCATTGATGCCCCACCGACTTAAACAACCCGAGCAACGCCTTGCATATGACATCGAGCGATAGAGGCGTGGCCTTGTCTTCATGATTGATTTTTCCTCATGAATATTGAATGAAAAATGGTTTGTGAGTGCCCGTTTGGTCCTGAACAATAACTTCAGCATAAGGGATCGAGATCAACTTTATTGATCCCGGCGCTATGACTCACTTCAGGATAATTAAGATACGGCGCTTTCGTTGAGGATCGACCGATGATTCAGATGACCGATACCAGGCTTGCAAGCAAACAGACCACATTCGACGAAATTCCTTTTATTGATATCGGACCGTTGCTCGATGGGAGTGATCCACGAAAAGTTTCTCGCCAAATTGGAGAAACCTGCGAAAAAGTTGGGTTTTTTTATATTAGGAATCATGGCGTGCCGCGCCCATTGATTGACGCAATGTATGCTCAGACGAAAGGCTTCTTCGCCATGCCTTTTGATGAAAAGAATAAGCTGAACGTGGTCCATTCAGGTCCCACGCTTCGCGGCTATATTCCTATGTACGCGGAAAATGTCGATCCGGAGAATACCCGAGATTTCAAGGAATGCTTCGACTACGGTGCGCACGATGACGAAGTATCTCCGTTCTTCGGGGCGAATTTGATGCCGGCTGAGCCCGCGCAATTTTCAGAGGTCTGCGAGTCCTATCATCGTGCAATGCTCGATCTGGCGCGTAAGCTCATCAGTGCCATTGCGCTGAGCCTCGACCTGCCTGCGGACTACTTTGAAAAACTGCAACGCAAACCGATCACAATCCAGCGCTTGCTGCACTATCCCTCGCAGAGTGGCGAAATTTCACAAAAGGAAATCGGGATCGGAGCGCACACGGACTATGGGTTTCTGACGATCCTTTTCCAGGACAGAGTCGGCGGCTTGCAAGTACGCAACCGCGCAGGTGAATGGGTCAGTGCTCCACCGGTGGAGGATACGTTCATTGTCAACATCGGTGACCTGGTGCAAACCCTGACAAATGATCGCTATACCTCGACCATGCACCGCGTCATCAATACGAGCGGTGTCGAGCGGTATTCCATTCCATTCTTCATTGACTTGGATTTTGACGCGGTGGTCGAGACCGTGGCGACGTGCATCAGCGTCAGCAACCCGGCGAAATACACGCCCTACACCTGCGGCCAACACAAATACAGTCGCTTTGTCGCCAGTTACAGCCACTTGCAGGCTGTCGGGGCTGTTTAACGCCCACCCTGGGTGGATGAATGCTCCATGCATCCGAGCCCATCAAAAAACTGGTCACCGTCCATGTGAAGGGGCGGTGACTGAACGGGAAGGCATTGAGGTTGTCCCACCGGCATTTGACGAAGCGCGTTCATCACGAGGCGTTACGCCGAAATGCCCGCTATAGCTTCTGGTGAAATGCGCAGTTGAACCAAAGCCGCACAGCGCGCCTATTTTCAGGATGGGCGATGAAGTCTGCTTCAACAACTGTTGTGCCCGGACTAAACGCAGCTTGAGGTAGTAGCGCGACGGAGAGTGGTTCAGGTACTTATGAAACAGCCGCTCCAATTGGCGACGTGAAATACCGACCTTGAATGCCAGCGCGTTGAGTTCGAGAGGGGCATCCAGATGGGCCTCCATCAACAGGATGGCCGCTTGCAGCCTGGGTTGATTTTCACCCAGCGTATGTCTGAGCGGTATCCGTTGCTGATCCTGGTCGTCTCGCATGCGTTCATACACGAACATGTCGGAAATCGCCGCGGCCAATTCGCGGCCGTGCTCGCTCCGGATCAAGTGCAACATCATGTCCATCGGTGCTGTACCTCCTGACGAGGTCAAGTGCCTTCTATCGATGGAGAACAGGTGCGGCGTGATATCTGCTTCAGGAAATGCTTCGCGCATCATCGTCAGGCATTGCCAGTGGACACTGCAGCGGTGTCCTTCCAGCAGTCCGGCCTTGCCCAAGGCCCAGCTCCCTGTACAGATGGCCCCCAACTTGCGGCCCAGGCGGGCCTGGTTCTGCAGCCAAAGCACATGTTCATGGCTTACGCTGTCCTGGACATCCATCCCGCCGCACACGATCACGGTACATAACGCAGGGGCTTCGTCCATGTTGGTGTCGGGTGTTACTTGCAGGCCGGCACTGGCCCGCACGGGCTTTGCATCTTTGCCCAGGGTGACCCATCGGTACAACTCTCTACCGGAAAGTTGATTGGCCATGCGCAAGGGTTCTATTGCCGATGCCAGAGAGATGAACGTGAAATCATCCAACAATAGGAATCCGACGGATCGTGGGGCAGGGGGCAGCGAGGTGGACACTGTGTTGCGCTCCTTTTGGATGTTGCTTACCTGTGCAGCTCTCATAGCTCGTGGCGACTTTCCCTCGACGGCGGATAACCAAAAAAAGAGCTATAGCATTTACTGAAATGGGGAGTAGAGACAAAACCGCAGGCAATCGAAACATCGATGATCGTCAGGCTTGAGTTCTGTATCAGGCGCTGGGCGCCTTTAAGTCGTAGTTCCAAGTAATAGCGCTGTGGGGGGACCCCCAATTGCTCCTGGAAAAGACGTTGCACTTGACGTTTTGATAATTGAACACATGCGGCGAGTTGATCCGGGCCTAACGGCTCTTCCAAGTTACTCTCCATCAAGGTGATTATTTCTCGTAGCGGGGCGCTGACCTTGCCGTCTTGAATCCGTACTGAAGCACGAAACCTGGATTGGTCATGATCCAGCAGGTCAAACACCGCGTTTGCGACGTTCTGATCAAGCGCCCTGTAAAGCCACCTCATCATCATTTGAAAAGCCCCCGCAGGGCTGGCCGCCGTGAGTCGGTCTCGATCAAATACCACGGCGTCGAACGTCACGTTCGTGTTCGGCGAGGATTCGGATAAGGCGATCCGTTGCTCGGCGTGAATGGCACAGCGGTAGCCGTCCAGTAGCCCGGCTTTGCCCAGATACCAGGCGCCATTCCATAGCCCTCCGAGCGCGACGGGCATGCTGGCGAGCTTGCTCAAGAGCTTTACCAACCCGGCAGGCACGACTCTAGGCGTGCGCAACCCACCACAGACAATCATCAGATCCAGGGCGGCGATTCTAATATCGGTCAGGGGCGTGTCCGGTCTGATGGGAATGGCCAAGTCGCTCATGACTTCGGAGTCGTTGCGACTGAATGTATGAACTTTTGCCGAGCCTGGCCGGATCAGATTTGCCGTTACGAGCACATCCAGGCATTGCGTGAAACACGTCAGGGAGAAGTTATCAAGCAAGAGAAATCCTACGCTTGATGTTTTATGAGCTTCAATTAACTGGCTCATCACTCAAGCCTCATATCCGCAGAAAGCTGTCGTCGAAGGGGTAATGTGTCAGCAGTTCATAGCCGGTTTCAGTGACGAGTACTTGATTCTCCAACTTGATGCCATCCCGACCACCTATTTCCCCTACATACGCTTCGACACAAAGGGCCATGCCCGCTTGCAGTTCGCCTTCGTATCCGTAGGACTCCAAGTCTTCCGGGTAGCGGATGCTCGGGTGAACGAGCCCCATGAAAGACAGGACACCGTTTCCCCCTTACGATAAGGGATAGG
>NZ_JBMDJD010000058.1:0-21029 GCF_057809015.1 Pseudomonas sp. FG6 | reverse complement strand
AGCCACAGAAATGTTGACTGATCTTCCGCTATCGCGAGCAGGCTCGCTCCCACAGTAGTATTCAGCGTTCCTACAAATAAAGGATCAGATCATGCGCGCACTGGCTGCATTGAGCCGCTTCGTCGGCAATACCTTCGCTTACTGGGTACTGATTTTCGCCGTCGTGGCGTTCTTGCAGCCGGCCTGGTTCATCGGCCTCAAGGGCGCCATCGTGCCGCTGCTGGGGGTGGTGATGTTCGGCATGGGCCTGACCCTCAAGCTCGAAGACTTCGCCGAAGTCGCTCGCCATCCCTGGCGTGTGGCCCTGGGCGTGGTCGCTCACTTCGTGATCATGCCCGGCGTGGCGTGGTTGCTCTGCCAGGTTTTCCACCTGCCACCGGAAATCGCTGTCGGCGTGATCCTGGTGGGTTGCTGCCCCAGCGGCACGTCATCCAACGTCATGACCTGGCTGGCTCGCGGTGACCTGGCGCTGTCGGTGGCGATTGCCGCTGTCACCACCCTGCTCGCGCCGCTGTTGACCCCCGCGCTGATCTGGTTGCTCGCCTCGGCCTGGCTGCCGGTCTCGTTCATGGAGTTGTTCTGGTCGATCCTGCAAGTGGTGCTGTTGCCGATCGTGCTGGGCGTGGTGGCGCAGCGGCTGCTTGGCAACAAGGTGCGTCATGCGGTGGAGGTGCTGCCGCTGGTATCGGTGGTGAGCATCGTCATCATCGTCACCGCCGTGGTCGCGGCCAGCCAGGCGAAAATTGCCGAATCGGGCCTGCTGATCATGGCCGTGGTGATGCTGCACAACAGCTTCGGTTTTGTGCTGGGTTACTTCACCGGGCACCTGTTCAAGCTGCCGTTGGCCCAGCGCAAATCACTGGCGCTGGAAGTGGGCATGCAGAACTCTGGCCTCGGCGCCGCACTGGCGAGCGCACACTTTTCGCCGCTGGCCGCGGTGCCCAGCGCGTTGTTCAGCGTCTGGCACAACATTTCCGGGGCGTTGCTCTCCACGTATTTCCGGCGCATGAGCGAAAAACAGGACCGTGAACTGCTCGCCCGCCAAGCCGCCGACTGAACAGCGAACTTGATCTAGGGCACGATGCTGGGCACTCTATCGACAAGCGCGGGGACGACCCCGCCACTCGATTGAGGTCGAGTCCAAGCCGGGGACGACCCCATCCATCGATGGAGGTGCGTGATGTCCTGGATCATTCTGTTTTTTGCCGGCCTGGCCGAAGTCGGCTGGGCGGTCGGCCTGAAGTACACCGACGGCTTCAGCCGCCCTCTTCCCACTGCGTTGACGATTGCCGCCATGGCGATCAGCCTTGGCCTGCTCGGCCTTGCCATGAAGGAACTGCCGCTGGGCACGGCCTATGCGATCTGGACCGGGGTCGGTGCCGTGGGCACGGTGATCGCCGGGATCATTCTGTTTGGCGAGTCTATGGCGCTGGTTCGCCTGGCGAGCGTGGCGTTGATCGTTGCCGGGTTGATCGGGCTCAAGGTCAGCGCCTGAGCCCCATCAGACAAGACCTCCAGAAACAGTACCTGTAAGAGCAATGCTCTGGGAGTACAACACCTGTGGGAGCAAGGCTTGCCCGCGATAGCGATCTCAAAGTCCTCATCGCGAGCAAGCCTTGCTCCCACAGATCTTGCCCTCACAGATCCTGTTCCCACTGTCACTGTGCTAGCGGACAGTCCCGCGCAACTCCCCCACCAACGCCTGCAATCTCGAAGGCTGCGCCGCCTCGACCGCCACTGCCGGCGCCGCCACCAGCGTCACCCGTGACCAGAACCGGCGAAACAGCCCCTTGGCCGGGTCGCGGCTGAAGAAACTGCCCCACAAGCCCTGCAACGCCAACGGAATCACCGGCACGGGCGTTTCCTGGAGGATCCGGGTCAGGCCACTCTTGAACTCATTGATCTCACCGTCAGCCGTCAGTTTTCCTTCGGGGAAGATGCACACCAGCTCACCGTCCTTCAGGTATTCGGCAATTCGGCTGAAGGCCTTTTCGTAGATATGAATGTCTTCCTGGCGTCCGGCAATCGGGATGGTCCCGGCCGTGCGGAAGATGAAGTTCAAGACCGGCAGGTTGTAGATCTTGTAGTACATCACGAAGCGAATCGGCCGACGCACCGCACCGCCTATCAGCAAGGCATCGACAAACGACACGTGATTGCAGACCAACAGCGCCGCGCCTTCATCGGGAATCGCCTCCAGGTTGCGATGCTCCACGCGGTACATGGAATGGCTCAGCAGCCAGATCATGAAACGCATGGTGAACTCGGGGACGATCTTGAAGATGTAGGTGTTGACGCCGATGTTGAACAGCGACACCACCAGGAACAACTGCGGGATCGACAGCTTGGCCAGGCTCAGCAGCACGATGGAGACGATGGCCGAGACCACCATGAACAAGGCATTGAGGATGTTGTTGGCCGCAATCACCCGCGCCCGTTCGTTTTCAGCGGTACGCGACTGGATCAACGCATACAGTGGCACGATGTAGAAACCGCCGAAGACACCCAGGCCGAGGATGTCGAGCAATACCAGCCAGGCGTGGCCAAAACCGAGTATTTCAAGCCAGCTGTGCCCTTCGGCACTGTCGGGAATGGCCCCGGAATGCCACCACAGCAACAGGCCGAAGACCGTCAGCCCGAACGAGCCGAACGGCACCAGGCCGATCTCGACCTTGCGCCCGGACAGGCGCTCGCAGAGCATCGAGCCCACGGCGATCCCCACCGAAAACACCGTCAGGATCAGGGTCACCACGGTTTCGTCGCCGTGCATCCATTCCTTGGCATAGGCCGGAATCTGCGTCAGGTAGATGGCCCCGACAAACCAGAACCAGGAGTTGCCGACAATGGAGCGGGACACCGCCGGGGTTTGCCCCAACCCCAGTTTCAGGGTGGCCCAGGATTGGCTGAAGATGTTCCAGTTCAGACGCATCTGCGGCGAAGCGGCCGCCGCCCGCGGAATGCTGCGGCTGGCCAGGTAACCGAGCACGGCAATACCGACGATGGCTGACGATACGATGGGGGCGTAATGCGCCGAGGACATCATGATCCCGGCGCCGATGGTCCCGGCCAGGATCGCCAGGAAGGTGCCCATCTCCACCAGGCCGTTGCCGCCGACCAATTCATCTTCGTGCAAGGCTTGCGGCAGGATCGAGTACTTCACCGGGCCGAACAGCGCCGAGTGCGTGCCCATGGCGAACAGCGCCACCAGCATCAATGACAGGTGATCGAACAGAAAACCCACCGCCCCGACGGCCATGATGGCGATTTCGCCGAGCTTGATCAGGCGAATCAACGCGTCCTTGGCGAATTTTTCCCCGAACTGCCCCGCCAGCGCCGAAAACAGGAAGAACGGCAGGATGAACAGCAACGCGCAGAGGTTGACCCAGATCGAACGATCCCCCTCGATCGCCAATTTGTAGAGGATGGCCAGGATCAATGACTGCTTGAAAACGTTGTCGTTGAATGCGCCGAGCGATTGCGTGATGAAAAAAGGCAGAAAACGCCGCCTGCGAAGCAAAGTGAACTGCGAGGGGTGACTCATCTTCCGTGTTCCTGTGTGGCCTGGACGCTTATTGGAATGACGCTTTTCGATCCAGGCCACACATTACCTGTGTTTAGCGATTATTTCGCCAGCCCCGCAATGCACGGAGACACAAACAACTCACCGTGCCAGGCCCCCAGGACAGTACGCCGACCGACGATCAGCCACATCAGCGCCAGCATCACCACCAGCACACAACCGAACACGCTGAAAAAACCCAGGTTCAGCAAGTCCGCCAGCTTCAGCGTCGTCAATGCATAGACACCCAAGGGAAAGGTAAAGCCCCACCAACCGAGGTTGAATGGAATGCCCGCGCGCAGATAGCGGGCCGTGATGAGCAGCGCCATCAATATCCACCAGAGCCCCAGCCCCCATAACGTGATACCGGCCACCAGCCCAAGCCCGGTGGCGATGTTGCCGGCGTCGCGCAAGCCGTTGGCGGCAAAAATCAGGGGTGCATCGTTCCCCAGCAGTAACATGCCCAAGGCGCCCGTGCCGATCGGGCCGAGGGCCAGCCAGCTCGACGCCGCCATGTTTTCGTGGGGCAGTTTGTGCAGGGCCATGCGCAACAGCAGGATGGTCAGGATGCTGAACGCCACCGGCAGGGAAAAGGCCCAAAGCACGTAGCTGGTGACCAGCATGACCAGTTGCCCATGCACGTCGGGCAGGTGCGGTGCCAGCAGCCCGCCACTGGCGGCGGCGACCTCAGCCGCCACGACCGGTAGCAGCCATACGGCGGTCATCTGGTCGATGCGATGCTCCTGGCGGGTGAACATCAGGAAGGGGATCAACACGCCGCAGGCCAGGGACATCGCCACGTCGGTCCACCACAACACTTCAGCCAGGGGCAGCACACCCTCGCCCCAACGCGGCAAGCCGAAAACCAGCAAACCGTTGATGAGGGTCGCCAGCCCCATGGGAATGGTGCCGAAGAACATCGAAACCGTCGAATGCCCGAAAATCCGTCGCGCCTCGTCGAAGAACAACAGCCAACGGGCCGTGTACAGACCGGCGAATACCACGAACAACAGAGCGTTGAACAGCCACAAGCCTTCGCCCACGACCCGCAGGCCCGGCACACTCCCAGGCCATTGCGCCAAGGCCAGCGCCAGCACACCCGTGCCCATGACGACGGCGAACCAGTTCGGCGTGAATTGCCGAATGACTTCCATCGGCCCGGGCAAATGCCTCAGTGGGCGATAGCGTTTTTTTGCAGCACAGCGTGTCATGGCGAACTCCTGTCCTCGGATGAGGGTGCCGACATGCTAGAGCCGGATCGAATATCTATATAACGGGTAATTTCTCTATGTGTTATCTATTTTGCAGATAATGGTCAGACGCTGCCCATGGCGCCTGTATATCTGATTGTT
Source organism: Pseudomonas sp. FG6 (assembly GCF_057809015.1). NCBI lineage: Bacteria > Pseudomonadati > Pseudomonadota > Gammaproteobacteria > Pseudomonadales > Pseudomonadaceae > Pseudomonas > Pseudomonas sp. FG6. The sequence continues at coordinate 16,118 of NZ_JBMDJD010000058.1, read as the reverse complement.
GTGGGAACTGAGCTTGCTCGTGATAGCGGTGGGTCGGCTGACATCGAGGTTGAATGTGCCGCGAAGAGGCCCGAAAGAACACCCGATAACCTGGGTATTGCCCCTACCTGCGACACCCCACCACGCCTCGACCTTGGTCGGCACTGACGAACCCGAGCCGGCGTGCGAGACTGTCTTGCCGGGCTCAAGGCCCGGCGTCTTCATCCGGGAGTTTGCATGTCGTTATCCAGCGGGCTGATCGCCCTCGTCGCCCTGGCCTACATGGCCATCATGTTTGCCATCGCCTTCTACGGCGACCGGCGCAGCACACCGCTGCCGCCGCGGGTGCGCGCATGGGTCTACAGCCTTTCGCTGGCGGTGTATTGCACCAGCTGGACATTCTTCGGTGCGGTGGGCCAGGCCGCCGAACAGCTCTGGTCATTCCTGCCGATCTACCTGGGGCCGATCCTGTTGCTGGTGCTGGCCCCGTGGGTCCTGCAAAAAATGGTGATGATCAGCAAACAGGAGAACATCACCTCCATCGCCGACTTCATCGCCGCCCGCTACGGCAAGTCCCAATCTCTGGCGGTGGTGGTGGCGTTGATCTGCCTGGTAGGCGTGCTGCCGTACATCGCCCTGCAGCTCAAGGGCATCGTGCTGGGGGTCAACCTGCTGATCGGTGCCGGTGCCGACGCCATGGGTACCCGCGCCCAGGACACCGCACTGATCGTCTCGCTGATCCTGGCGCTGTTCACCATCGTGTTCGGCACCCGCAACCTCGACGCCACCGAACACCACCGAGGCATGGTGCTGGCGATTGCCTTCGAATCGCTGGTCAAGCTGTTCGCCTTCCTGGCCGTGGGCGCGTTCGTGACGTTCGGCCTCTACGACGGCTTCGACGACCTGTTCGACCAGGCGATGCTCGCCCCGCGCCTGGAGCAATACTGGAAAGAAACCGTCAACTGGCCATCGATGGTGGTGCAGACCGGCGTGGCGATGATGGCGATCATCTGCCTGCCGCGCCAATTCCACGTGACCGTGGTGGAAAACATCGAACCCCAGGACCTGCGCCTGGCCAAGTGGGTTTTCCCCACCTACCTGGCCCTGGCTGCGCTGTTCGTGGTGCCCATCGCCCTCGCCGGGCAGATGATGCTGCCCAGCTCCGTGTTACCGGACTCGTTCGTCATCAGCCTGCCCCTGGCCCAGGCCCATCCGGCCCTGGCAGTGCTGGCCTTCATTGGTGGCGCCTCGGCGGCCACCGGCATGGTAATCGTGGCCAGCGTGGCGTTGTCCACCATGGTCTCCAACGACATGCTGCTGCCCTGGCTGCTGCGCCGCAACAACGCCGAACGGCCTTTCGAAGTGTTCCGCCAATGGATGCTCTCGGTGCGGCGGGTGAGCATCGTGGCGATCCTGTTGCTGGCCTACGTCAGCTACCGATTGCTGGGTTCGACGGCGAGCCTGGCGACCATCGGCCAGATCGCCTTCGCCGCTGTCACCCAACTGGCCCCGGCGATGCTCGGCGCGCTGTACTGGAAGCAGGCCAACCGACGCGGCGTGTTCGCGGGCCTCGCCACCGGCATCTTCCTGTGGTTCTACACCCTGGTGCTGCCGATCGCGGCCCACAGCCTGGGCTGGTCGCTGAGCAGCTTCCCCGGCCTGGGCTGGTTGCACGGTAACCCGTTGAACCTGCCCATTACCCCGCTGACGCAAGGGGTCGTACTCTCCCTGGCCGGTAACTTCACCCTGTTTGCCTGGGTTTCGGTGCTGTCGCGCACCCGCGTGTCGGAACACTGGCAGGCCGGACGCTTCATCGGCCAGGAAATCAGCGCGCGCCCCAACGCCCGCTCGATGCTCGCGGTGCACATCGAAGACCTGTTGCAACTGGCCGCCCGCTTCGTCGGTGAAGAACGGGCACGGCAGAGTTTCATTCGCTTCGCCTACCGCCAGGGCAAAGGCTTCAACCCGAGCCAGAATGCTGACAGCGAATGGATCGCCCACACTGAACGGTTGTTGGCCGGTGTCCTCGGGGCCTCGTCGACGCGAGCGGTGGTGAAAGCCGCCATCGAAGGCCGGGAAATGCAGCTGGAGGACGTCGTCCGGATCGCCGACGAAGCGTCTGAAGTGCTGCAGTTCAACCGTGCCTTGCTGCAAGGCGCCATCGAGAACATCACCCAAGGCATCAGCGTGGTCGATCAGTCCCTCAGGCTGGTGGCCTGGAACCGCCGCTACCTGGAGCTGTTCAAGTACCCCGATGGCCTGATCAGCGTCGGCCGGCCGATTGCCGACATCATTCGCTACAACGCCGAACGCGGTCTCTGTGGCCCAGGCGAAGCAGAGGTCCATGTCGCCCGCCGCTTGCACTGGATGCGCCAGGGTCGCGCCCACACCTCCGAACGGCTGTTCCCCAACGGCCGGGTGATCGAGTTGATCGGCAACCCGATGCCCGGTGGCGGCTTCGTCATGAGTTTCACCGACATCACCGCGTTCCGCGAAGCGGAGCAGGCCCTGACCGAAGCCAACGAAGGCCTGGAGCAGCGGGTCGCCGAACGGACCCGGGAACTGTCCCAACTGAACCTGGCGCTGACCGACGCGAAAAGCACCGCCGAGGCGGCATATCAATCCAAGACCCGCTTCCTGGCCGCCGTCAGCCACGACTTGATGCAACCGCTCAACGCCGCACGCCTGTTCTCCGCCGCGCTGTCCCACCAGAACGAGCAGTTGCCCAGCGAAGCCCGGCAACTGGTGCAGCACCTGGACAGTTCCCTGCGCTCGGCCGAAGACCTGATCACCGACCTGCTGGATATTTCTCGCCTGGAAAACGGCAAGATCAACCCCGACCGCAAGCCTTTCGCGCTCAACGAACTGTTCGCCATCCTCGGTGCCGAATTCACCGTACTGGCCCAGGAACAAGGCTTGAAGTTCCGGGTGCGCGGCTCGCGCCTGCGGGTCGACAGCGACATCAAGTTGCTGCGGCGGGTCTTGCAGAACTTCCTCACCAACGCATTCCGCTACGCCAAGGGCCCGGTGCTCCTGGGTGTACGCCGTCGCGGCGGCGAGCTGTGCCTGGAAGTCTGGGATCGCGGGCCGGGCATTGCCGAAGATAAACAGCAGGTCATTTTCGAAGAATTCAAGCGCCTGGACAGCCATCAGACCCGCGCCGAAAAAGGCCTGGGCCTGGGCCTGGCCATCGCCGACGGGCTCTGCCGTGTGCTAGGCCATACCTTGCGCGTACGCTCCTGGCCTGGGCGCGGCAGTGTGTTCAGCGTCAGCGTGCCCTTGGCCCAGACCCAAACCGTCGCGCCCAGCGCCGTCGCCGAACCCAACGGCCATCTGCCAAGTGGCGCGCAGGTGCTGTGCGTCGACAACGAGGACAGCATTCTCATTGGCATGAACAGCCTGCTGACCCGCTGGGGTTGTCAGGTATGGACCGCGCGCAACCGTGAAGAATGCGAGCGCTGGCTCACCCAGGGCGGTCGCCCACAACTGGCCCTGGTGGACTTTCACCTGGACGACGGAGAGACCGGCACCGAGTTGATGGCCTGGCTGCGCACGCGCATGGGCGAACCGGTGCCGGGCGTGGTGATCAGCGCCGACGGCCGGCCAGAGACCGTGGCGCAAGTGCACGCGGCGGGCCTGGATTACCTGGCCAAGCCGGTGAAACCGGCGGCGCTGCGGGCGTTGTTGAGTCGGCATTTGCCGTTGTAATGCGCACTGTTTCCCGGTGGTGGGTGGGTTTGTGGGAGCAAGGCTTGCCCGCGATGGCGATCTCAAGGAGGCCATCGCGAGCAAGCTTTGCTCCCACAAAATGCTTCGCCACGAAGCTTTGTTTCAGCTCAGAGGCTTGCATCAACCCTGGGAGGGGGCGGCCTCTTCCGGCAACTCCGGCAACCCATCCGCATCGCTCATCGCCCGTTCGAGCAGTTCCGTCGGCAAGCTCTTGCTGGCACGGGCGCCGAGCAGCTTGAGTTGTTCGCTGCGGCTGATCAGGTTGCCGCGCCCTTCTGTCAGCTTGTTGCGCGCTGCGGCGTAGGCCTTGTCCAGCTGCTGCAAGCGACTGCCGATTTCGTCCAGGTCCTGGATAAACAGCACGAACTTGTCGTACAGCCACCCGGCCCGCTCGGCGATCTCCCGGGCGTTCTGGCTCTGGCGTTCTTGTTTCCACAGGCTGTCGATCACCCGCAACGTCGCCAGCAGCGTGGTCGGGCTGACAATGACGATGTTGCGGTCGAAGGCTTCCTGGAACAGGTTCGGCTCGGCTTGCAGGGTGGCGGAAAACGCCGCTTCGATGGGCACGAACAACAACACGAAATCCAGGCTGTGCAGCCCTTCCAGGCGCTTGTAATCCTTGCCGGCCAGGCCTTTGACGTGGGCGCGCAGCGACGCCACATGCTGCCTCAGGGCCGCTTGTGCAATGGCGTCATCTTCGGCCGCCACGTACTGTTGATAAGCTGTGAGACTGACCTTGGAATCGACCACCACCTGCTTGTCGCCGGGCAGGTAAATCAGCACGTCCGGCTGGAAACGCTCGCCGTCCGGACCCTTGAGGCTGACCTGGGTCTGGTACTCGCGGCCTTTCTCCAGACCGGCATGTTCCAGCACGCGCTCAAGCACCAGCTCACCCCAGTTACCTTGGGTTTTCTGGCCCTTAAGCGCACGGGTGAGGTGGGTGGCCTCATCGCTCAAGCGCAGGTTCAACTGTTGCAGACGCTCCAGTTCCTTGCCCAGGGAGAAACGCTCCCGCGCCTCGGCCTGATAACTTTCTTCGACGCGTTTTTCGAACGACTGGATGCGCTCTTTCAGCGGATCGAGCAACTGGCCCAGGCGCTGCTGGCTGGTTTCGGCGAAACGTTGCTCACGCTCGTCGAAGATTTTTCCTGCAAGCTCGGCGAACTGTGCCCGCAGCTCATCCCGCGAACTCTGCAGGTCATGCAGGCGTTGCTCATGGCCCTCCTGCTGCTCGCGCAACTGAGCCTGCAACGATGCCGCCTGGGCGTCGAGTCGCCGCAACTCCGCATCCTTGTTGGCCCGTTCGAGGTTCCAGGCGTGGGCCGCGTCACGGGCGTTGTCACGCTCGATCTGCAGCAAATCGACCTCACGGCAGGCCGCCGCGAGCTCGGCCTGCTTGGCCGCGTTGGCCTGGCTCAGGTCGCTGATCTCGTCACGGCAGGCGTCGAGCTGGGCATTGAGGCCGTCGTGGGCCATATGGGCGGTGGCCAGGCGTTCTTCCAGCAGCGCCCATTGCGTCTTGGCGACGCTGGCCTGGCGTTGCAGGTGCCAGGCCAACGCTAATAACGGCAACGCAGCACCCGCCAAGCCGAACAACAGGCTGGTCAAATCCATAGCCATGACAATTCCTGCCGAAGAGATAAAGCCCGAAGGTTAACCAAGCCACTGGGGGTTGCCCAGCCTGGCCTGTTCTTCAGTCGTCGATTTTCAGTCGTCGATCTGGCCCAGGGCCTGACGGGCTCGCAAGTCACCGGCACGGGCCGCCTGGCGCAGCAGGTCGTGGCCGATGCGCCGGTCCCGGGCATTTCCGCACTCACGGCACATCAACTGCCCCAGACGACTTTGCGCCGCCACCACGCCTTGCCGGGCCGGTTGCTTGAGCAGACGGCCGGCCAGGTGCTTGACGCTGGCGTTCTCGCTCAGGCGCGGACTGTCGAGCAACCACTCCGCCAACCGCATCGAGATACGCTTGGGTGCGGTAACAGTGGAGGGTGCGCAAGTAACAGGGTTTGATACGGAGCGAAACTTCATAGAACACTGTGGGGCAGATCAGAGGGCGCGCCACTCTACTCCTTTTTTCCTACGGGTAAAGCCGAAAAAAACCGGCACGCCCGTGCTAGAGCAAGCGCTTGGGACAATCCACAGAAGCTGTGGATAACTCAGTGGACAACCCCCCCTTAATGCGCCGGAAGCCCTGTGGAACGGGGCCTGCGTTCAAACTGACGATTTTTTCACCAGTAAAAAAAAGCGATGTTTTTCATTGACTTAAATTTTGGATACAGGCACCCACCCCGGATTGTTTCGACATGACAGTACAGTGACAGGTGCTTGCGCCAGTGTGCACAAGTAACACCCGAACGGGTTATAACGCTGCGCTTTTTTGCTACATCGGGCGGTAAAAGCTGGGGATAACCCTGCAGCTCACAGGCCTGGCCCAACACCATGGACACAGGCCACGCCGTTGGATCCCACACCCGGGCGTCCCACCGAGGGCGAGCGATCAGTGATTGGATCTTTTTTAACCAACCCTCTTCCCACCGCGGATTCGATCCGTTACCATCCGCGCCGTTAGTACCAAGCTGAAAGTCAATTCCGGGTCGAACACACCTCTGCGGTCAGCCCTCCCAAAAGGGAAGCCTCACCGATAAAAGAGACCGATCCCCTCGATGGTTTCCAGGTATCCCTCACGTCGACATGACCTTTGATCAAACGCAAAGGGTGTTGCCGAGCACGTACTCTGACCGAACCAACCTGCAAAATTGATCAGGATCTTCACCCTGGGCCCAGAACCTTTGCCCTTGATGTGTCGCCTGCCCTCCTAAGTACCTACCTGCCAGCCCAAGCGCGCACATTTTATAGCGCTCGAACTGGCTGCTTTGTTCCAGCCGGGTTCTTCGCTCGACCAACGGTGGTCGACGTTACTGGAACGTTTTAACGCTGCACGGTTCTTAACCGTGTCATTTGCAGGAACACCAGATATGTCTACTCAAATCCAGACACAGGATGCCATCCGCACCCTAACCAACGCATTTGCCCCCATGGACTGCCTGATCATGGCGGCTCGCAAAGGCTGCTTCAGCTTCACACTGGTCAACGAACACGGCATCGCTCGTCACAGCGAACGTCTGTACCCCGAACAGTACTCCAGCGCAGAACCGCTGCAGGCCGTGATCGAGCGTACCCGCCAGGCACTGGTTGCCTGAGACGCCAGAAAGGCTGAAAAACCAAAGGCCCCGCCCAAAAAGCGGGGCTTTTTATTGCCTGTTATTTCGCCATACAAGCGCAACGGCTTAAGTGCCAAGGGATATAACAGTTATAACCGTTCGCAGAAGATGTTTTAAAAACAGCCCTTTACAGCGCAAATATGACACTACACTTCAACTCAAGCGGCATGATCCGCTTCCGGCGGGGCCTGAACCGACTCACCGCTGCCAAGCCCACACCTTTCAGGCCCCGCTCATTTCACACTTCGAGGGTTTTATGGGTATCGCCGCCAGCGAACTGTGTCGATATGTGATCCGCCCGACGCTTCTTTACCTGGAGCGCCACAGCGCCACGGCGGAATCCTTGTTGCTGGGGGTCGCCGCCAGCCAGTCTGGCCTGGGCTCCGCCCTGCATGATCGACGCGGACATGGCTTGTACCGCATTACCGAACCTCGCCACCGGGCACTTTGGGATCACTACCTGGCCCTGGACCCTGAGCGAGCCAGCCTGGTGCGCGGCCTGGCCAGCCAGCATGCCTTTCTAAGCGGCCCGAACCTGGAACTGACCGTCAACCTGCGCTACGCCACGGCCATTGCCTGGCTACTGGTGGAGGAACAGAACACCCCGCTCCCCGAAGCCGATGACCTGCTGGGCATGGCCCGCATCTGGCGTCAGACATTTCACCCCCAAGGGCGCCTGCGGGATTTCACCTGCGCCTGGCGCAACTGTGTTTCATCGCTGAATCAAGTCGCTTGCTGACAGGAAATTTGGAAACTTCCTACATTGGTCGTGAATTTGGTCGGATTGTCCTACAAAACCCCTCTAAATCAGGCCATCTACGCTATAGCGCTCGAGCAAAAATGTTGGTAATTTTCGCCTCGGTGAACATCAGGAGTTCTAACAATGAAAAAAATCATGCTCAAAACCACCCTTGGACTTGCCGTGACCTTGGCATCCACCCAACTTTTCGCCAGTGGCTTTGCCTTGAACGAACAAAGCATCAGCGGAATGGGGACTGGTTTTGCGGGCCGCTCCTCTGCTGCCGACGACGCAAGCACTGTATTTGGCAACCCTGCCGGCATGTCGCGCCTCAAGCGCCAGCAAGTGACCGGTGGCCTGGCGGCCATCGATGCATCCTCAGACATCAGCGACGCCAGCGGTAACCGCTCCGGCACCAACGACGGCGATATGGTGCCGTTCACTGCCGTTCCGATGGGTTATTACGTCAAGCCTATCGATGATCAATGGGCATTCGGCCTGGGGGTCTATGCACCGTTCGGCCTGATCACCGACTACGAAAACAGCTTCCAGGGCCGTAACTTCGGCAGCAAGAGCGTTGTCAAAGTCATCACTTTCCAGCCAACCGTCAGCTATGCCTTCAATGACAAGGTGTCGATTGGTTTTGGCCCGACGATCAACCGGATCTCCGGCTCCTTGGAATCGGCGCTGAAAACACCGCTTTCCCCCAACGATGGCGACGTGCAGATCAAGGGCGACGACGTTGGCTACGGCTACAACATCGGCCTGCTGGTCCAGGCGACCGACACCACCCGTGTTGGCCTGACCTACCACTCCAAGGTCAAGTACAAGCTTGAAGGCCATACTGAAGTGACTCCGGGTGCAGGCACTAATCCCCTGGCCCTTAGAGGTGCACGCTACGACGCCTCGCTGGACATCACCACACCTGAATCGGCGGATCTCTCGGTTACCCAGCAGATCAACGATGCCTGGACCGTCTATGCCGGTAGCACCTGGACGCGCTGGAGCCGCCTGAAAGACATCACCGTGAACAATGACATCACCGGCGGTGGCGCCCTGAACCCTACCCTTTTCGGCACCATCACCGAAGAACAGAACTGGCACGACACCTGGGCCTACGCCATCGGTACCTCTTACCAGTTGAACAAAGAGTGGGTGCTGCGGACCGGCCTGACCTTCGACCAGTCGCCAACCAACAACACCGACCGTTCGCCACGCATCCCGACCGGCGACCGGACCATCTTCAGCCTGGGTGCCGGCTGGAGCCCAACCGAAGACCTGACCATCGACGTGGCCTACTCCTACCTCAAGGAAGAGAAAGTCAACATCAACCGCCGCAACGCCCTGGGCCAGACCTACAACGCTGAGTATGAAAACAGCGCAAACGGCTTCGGTGTTGGCGCGACCTATCGCTTCTGATGTTTCACGGCGCAGCTGAATTGCTCGCCACCTGAAGCAAAAAAAGCCCCGCTCTCTGCAAAGAAGCGGGGCTTTTTCATGCCCGGCGATCAGGGTTTGGAGGCAATGGCCGCTTCCACGGCCTTGATGAGTTCGGGATCGTCGGGTTTGATCCGGCTGGAGAAACTGCCAATGACTTTGCCCTGGCGGTCCACTACGTACTTGTAGAAATTCCATTTAGGCGCGCCAGTTTGTTCGGCCAGGTGCCGGAACAACGGGATGGCATCATCGCCGCGCACCGGTTGCGGCTCAGTCATTGTGAAGGTCACGCCGTAATTGACGTAGCAAACCTTGGCCGTTTCAGCACCGTCCTTGGATTCCTGCTTGAAGTCATTGGACGGCACTCCCAACACCTGCAGTCCTTGATCCTTATAGCGCTGATAGAGCGCCTCGAGGCCTTTGAATTGCGGGGCGAATCCACAGAAGCTGGCCGTATTGACGACAATCAGCGGCTTACCGGCGAAGCGCTGGCATAGATCGATGGTTTCCTTGGCCCGCAGCTTGGGCAACGTCCCCTCCAGCAACGGTGGGCAATCAGCGGCCCAGACTTGTCCAACCACAGCCAGCAATAGAGCGGGAACTGCAAACCAGCGCATCGACATGTCGGTTGTCCTTGAAAGCACGGCAGACCATGACGTTACTCGCAGCGTCCGATGCCGTCCATTGTTCAACAATTCCCCATCCCCAACTGCATCAACGCCAACCCACCTTGCCGCCACCCCCACCAGGCCAAAGCCAGCAGCAGGCCAGCGCCGACGACGATCAGCCATGGGCCGATGCGACTCACGCCACACCCGCCTGGACTTGCAGGCGCGCCACCGGACGTTCGCGCACCGGCCAGTTCAACGCCGCCGCCAACAGGCTGAGCAGGATCGACACTTGCCAGATCAAGTCGTAGCTGCCGGTGCGGTCATACACCACCCCGCCCAGCCAGCCACCGAGGAACGAGCCCAATTGGTGGAACAGGAACACGATCCCACCCAACATCGACAGATTTCGTACACCGAACAGGGTCGCGACCGTGCCGTTGGTCAGCGGCACCGTCGACAGCCACAGCAAGCCCATCGCCATGCCGAACAAGTAGGCGGTGGTGGTGGTCACCGGCAGCCACAGGAACAGGCCGATCACCACCGCGCGCAACAGGTACAACGCCGTCAACAGGCGTGGCTTGGACATGCGCCCGCCCAGCCAGCCGGAGGTGTAGGTTCCGAAGATATTGAACAACCCGACGAGGGCCAGCACCGTGGTGCCGACGCTGGCTGGCAAATGCTGGTCCACCAGATAGGCCGGCAGATGCACGCCGATGAACACCACTTGGAAACCGCAGACGAAAAAGCCTGTCGCCAGCAGCCAGAACCCGGAATGACTGCACGCCTCGCGCAATGCCTCGACCAGGGTCTGCTCATGGCCGGTCGTGGGCAGTGGCGTGTCCTTGAGCATGCTCACCAGCGGCACGATCAACGCCACCAGCAGCCCCAGCGCCAACAACGCGGCCGACCAACCGAGCCAGCCGATCAGACCCAGCGTGCCCGGCAACATGGCGAACTGGCCGAAAGAGCCGGCGGCACTGGCGATGCCCATGCCCATGCTGCGTTTCTCCGGCGGCACGGCGCGCCCGACCACACCGAGAATCACCGAGAACGAGGTGCCGGACAGGCCGATCCCGATCAGCAAACCCGCGCTCAACGACAGCGACCAGGCAGAATTCGACAGCCCCATCAACACCAGGCCAACGGCGTAGAGCACACCGCCGATCAGCACCACTTTCGCCGCACCGAAGCGGTCGGCCAGCGCACCGGTAAACGGCTGCGCCAGCCCCCAGACCAGGTTCTGCAAGGCGATGGCAAAGGCGAACACCCCACGGCCCCAGCCGAATTCGGCGCTCATGGGCGCCAGGAACAACCCGAAGCCATGCCTTACACCCAGCGACAACGCCAGGATCAGCGCACTCCCCACCAGGACCCAACCACAGGTACGCCACATCGATGTCATTTTCTTATTCTCCGCTCGCGGGTATATACCCGCTTATCATCGAATGAACCGGTTTCAGGCCAATTCATCCAGCAAGGCCAGCAACGCTGCACGCTTTTCGGCGCCCAGCTTATCGATCAATCGTTGTTGCGCCGCTTCCCAGGCCGGCAACGCCGCCGCCAGCCGGGCACGTCCGCTTTCGGTGAGCACGACGATGCGGTTGCGCAAGTCATCGCCTTCGGCCAACGCCACCAACCCCTCGCCTTCCAGCACCCGCAGGTTACGCCCCAAGGTGCTGCGGTCCAGGCCCATGGCCTCGGCCAGGGAGGAAATACTCGGCTGGTCCAGGCGCGCCAGGTTGCTCAGCAAAGAATACTGGGCAACGTTGATCCCGAAGCCGTCGAGGGCGCCGTCGTAATACCTGCTGACGCCACGGGCGGCACGACGCAGGTTGATGCACAAACATTGGGAAGGAAGCATGGTGCGTGTATATACCCGTGATTAAGAGAATGCAAATTTAAATGAAGCAACACAAAACCTGTGGTGAGGAATTCCCTTACCACCATGAATCAACAATTCCTGAAGAACTCCAAAAATATCAATAAGTTCGGCCTGAAGGACCTTCATCACCACCCATCACTCAGCGTCCAGCACCTGTCATGTCTGACAGGTTTCAGTGGCCTTGAATCGAGATATAACGACCCCGTGCCTCCAACCCCCGCGCCAGGGTTCGAAGACGGGCCGTGCGAACCATGCCATCAAGCAGTAGGAAAACTTCGCCGCCCCCACGCCATCAATGATGATGAATGGGAGATTTTTCATGTACCACGCCACCGTTGTTCCTGGACATCCGTCGCCCTACCAGACACGCCTCCACACCACTGAGAACAAACAGCCTCCAGCCGTCCGACTGACCAACCGGGAAAAGGAATTCTTGCAGTGGAGCGAAGCTGGCAAGTCTTCTTGGGAGATCGCGATGATCGTCGATTGCAGCGAAGCCAACGTCAATTATCACTTCAACAACATCCGCCGCAAATTCGGCGTCAGTTCGCGTCATCTGGCGGGGAAGATTGCGCGTGAGAAGGGTTTGATCTGAGCGCTCCGATGGCATCCTCTGCAACGTCCAGGCTGGAGCCGGACCTTGCAGGGGCCCCGACATCTTCTTCTCAGCACCCCAGAGCATATGAACGCGCCATCCTGAGACGACTGCCCACTTGTTAGTCTGGATCAGCTATGGACTTCGATAACGATTGAAGCGGGCTCGGAAGCGTTCCCCGAAATATCCAACGCACAGACATCAAATATGTATGAACCTGGAAGCAGATCGACAGCGGTGTAATGGGTAAGTGGAGTCGTATCAAAATACTCAAAGTTGTTATAGATGACGTAACCAAACATATCAACATCATCAGCGGACTCTTCCCAAGCCAACGTCACTGAATTGCCCTCCGAGGCAGTTTTACGCAAATTGCCCGGAACATTGGGCGGGGTCGTGTCTATGGGAACATGGGCAAGAGCTATTGGCTCGGATAACTGCCCGTAATAGTTGAACGTTTGCAAGCTTATGGAATATTCAATATCAGGAATCAGATTATTTAACTTGTACTCTTCAAGAAAAGCAATATTCCTATAAGTCCCATTGATGTTGATCCTCGTACCCGTCACGACCTCCCCCTCTCCCAGTGTCCACTGTAATAGAGCCGAAGTAGAAGTCAGGGGAGTTATGCGTACATCAGTTGGCGCAAGGGGCGCGAGTGTTGGCGTCTCGCCTGTGGTTTTGAACACCGTTACAGGGCCTGGCACTGAAAGATTCCCATCGGCGTCCAGAGCGCATACAAAAACCCAATAATAGGCGCCGCTGATTAAACCCAAGATTTTTTGGCTAGCATTCGTACTCCGGAGAACATAAGGAATACCATTCACGAAGACTCTATAGCCCGTCACCCCCACATTATCGCTTGACGGTGGCCATTGCAGATCCACTGAATGATCAGCGATGTTAGTCGCAACAGGCTGCCCAGGTCGTGTAGGAGGCTCAACGTCATACAGCACTGTTTCAAAAATAGTGACCTCCGACAGCTGCTCGTCAAATTTGGCATAGACCTCGAATCTGAAGGAGTGCGGAGGCGGCCCCGGGGATAGCTCAGCAAGCCTGAAACTTAAGCCTAGGGGCCCCGCTGAAAAGCGCCTTCCATTTATCGTAACCTCATGAGCCGGCCAGATACCGAACATGGGATCCCACGAAAGCCGGCACAGTCCGGCATGGTGCTTCAGCTTTAAATTTGACGGCGGTTTCAATAGTGTTCTGAAAGCCTCCTCGACAGGCTCGGATGAACCTACTGTATTAACCGCCACAACAGTAACCCGGTATTTGGCACCGCTTCGCAAATGCTCAAGGTTGAACGAAGGCCGATCGACTTGCCCCACTATGAAACCATTGAGGTAAACCCTGTAGCGAGGGCTTCCGGCATTGCTGCTTGACGCAGCCCATTTAAGGTTCGCCGACCAAAACGACACATTGCTCACCTCCAAAAATCCCGGCTGGCTGGGAGGCATACACCTTACGCTCAAGACGTGAATACTGGGCTCCGATACCTTGTTCCCGGCTGCAATTGCCTTGATAGAAACCACGTAGGGAGCATCCGGCACCAGACCTGTTATTTCACAAGGCGGCCTTGCCACTGTTTTTGCAGGGAACCCTTCCACCACTACTTCATAACCAATGGCATCCGGGCATAACGGGCATGCGGAATAGGGTTCCTCCCAACTCAGCATGACACTGGATAGCGTCTTCTGTGTATGTCTCACATGACCTGGAGCGCACATTCGGACGGGACTACCCATAGGAGACGAACGACTCATGGCTTTTCACCCGACCGAACTGACCTGGGTCAAGCGGCCCAAGGCATCGTAGTCCAAAAAGCGCCCCTCTTCGTCCTGGGTCATATGACCGTCAGCGTCATATTCGAGCAATATTTCGGCTGGGTATCCGGCGACGCCCATATTGGTCACTTTACGCAGTTGTGTGTGGTCCGTTACATCATAGGTATAGAGGGCAACGTTAGTGCCTTCAGGAGATGTGGTACTCACACGAGTCAGGTTATCTATCACATCGAATCTGAATAACTGACTGATAATGGTCTTACCGTAAGGATCCACTGGCGGTTCGCTGCCCTCACAGGTGTAGAGCACCAGCCGCCCGCGCGGATCGTATTCGTAAGATTCCTTGCGCAACAACGTTTCCCCTTGGTACAGGGTTCGCTCGGTCAGTGCATCAACTGCGTTATAGACTTGAGTCAGTTGCTGTTCGATACCGTCAAGATCAAAGTCACGCTGTATTTCACGACCCATTCCGTCGTAAAGCAGGCCAATGGTCACGCGCTGCCCACTGGCGCTGTCCTGAGTATTGATGGAGCTGAGTTGCCCGAGGCCATCATACGTAAAATCCGAGGACAGCATATCTGGACCAGATCGCTCCAAGCGGGTTCGCTCCAGACGGTTCGCCTTGTCGTAGATATATGTCTGAGTTTGTTCAAGCACATCGGCATAGCTCAATAAAAGACCTAGCCGACTGTGCTTATAGTGCATTTCATAGTTATTTCCTTCTTGTACTCGCGTCTCGCTTTTCATTTCGCCGGTCGTGAAATACTCACGCGAGAGTTCCAGCCCCCCTTCCTTGCAACTGAGAAGTCGAGCGTTTTTACGGTCACGCACATATTCAGCAGTAATATCACCGGGTAAACGTCGTTGGCTAGGTTCTTCACCTAACTGAGGTTGGTACATATAGGTGATCAACTGATTGCTGGCAGTAGTCAAGGTCGCCGGCTGAGTTTGCCCAGGGTTGTAGGTGAAACATTGCTTACGCCCTCCCGTAATCGACTCGACCATGCGTCCCAATCCATCGAACACCTGTTGGCCCAATTCAATACCGTCAACACTTATTTCTGTCGGCAGGTCTTCCGAACTGTGCGGTGTATAGCTACGTCGAACCGTAGCACCACCGGGAAGGACGGTAGTGACCATACGGTCAAAGGCATCGTAGGTGTATTCGGTAGTTGCATCGCGTGCATCGGTTTCGCTGATCGTCCTCCCGAGCCCGTCATAGCCGTATCGATGCCGACTGATCAATGTTCCGTCAGTTTCGAAGCGTTCAACATGGTCAGGCTTCTCCAGCAAATTCAGGTAGGTCAATGTTTTACCGCTGACCTTCGCCTCAATACCCGTTCCTTCCCGCCAGCCGGTCTGTATAGGCCCTTTCCATTGTTCTGAACCCATCGGGTTCGTTTCTTCGTAGACCTTGATACCGTCCGGCCCGGTGACGCTGCGCTGCATCCCCCATCCGTCGTATTCATAGCTGGAGGTCAAGGCCACCTGTTGCGCGTCCCGCCAGTCGTATTGAGTTTCCTCAATCAAGTTTCCTAACGCGTCATAACTTGCCAAGTAAGTCTGACGGTACTCTTCAGCACGCAAAGGATTGTCGGCGTCCTGACGTTCTTCATACACAGGGCGATTGAGTCCATCGACACGCGTTAGAGTCTTCACGCCCTTGACGTCGGTCACTAATTGCTCGGCCCGCTGTCCATCCAGCGCAGTCAAGAGGTACGAATAATGGCGTGTGGCCTCGAAATCCGGCTCGTCCGGGGCGACAGTTTCAGTCACTACGCGAGTCAGTGCGTCGTATGTGTAGCGAATTCTCACTTCATTGTCGTCGCGCGTCAGCAGCGGCTGACCGTGAAGCAGGGAGTCTTCACTGACCGTCGTTTTGCGGACTTCGAAACCGGGCTTGTCATCGTAGCCGATGAAGGTTTCGGTGGTCTCCAAAACGGTTTCCCCAGCCAGTACGCTCGGCAGCTTGTCGTATTCGTACACGATCCTGCTGGTGGTGCCGTTGAGGGTGGTTTCCTGGCTGGCCAGGCGGCTGTGCAAAAACACATTGCCTGGTAATTCGTGGTAGCTGCGTAAAGTCTGTTGCAAGGTTGTTTCGTCATTGCCTTCAACCTGCAACAGGGTTTCGCATT
>NZ_JBMDJD010000057.1:0-21929 GCF_057809015.1 Pseudomonas sp. FG6 | reverse complement strand
CTCGTTCTCTCAGAGACCGCATCGCCTGTCATCGCGGGCAAGCCTTGCTCCCACAGATAAATTCCCTCGACACCCCAGGCCTTATTGCGGCTTGCGATAGCTGTTAACGATCGCCGAGAAATCCTTGCCGCCTTCGCCGCGCTGGCTCATCGCCTGATACAACTGTTGCGCCACCGCCCCCAGCACCACCGGCTGACGGGCCTGTCGCGCTGCTTCCGTGGCCAGGCCCAGGTCCTTGAGCATCAGGTCGGCGCCAAAACCGCCGGTATAACCCCGGGACGCGGGCGCCGTTTCGATCACCCCCGGCCACGGGTTGTAGGTGTCCGAACTCCAGCAACGGCCCGTGGAACTGTTGATGATCCCAGCCAGGACCTGGGTGTCGATCCCCAAGGCATCGCCCAGGGCCATGGCTTCACTGACGCCCACCATGGAAATCCCCAGCAGCAGGTTGTTGCAGATCTTGGCGATCTGCCCGGTGCCGACTTCGCCGCAATGGACGATGTTGCGGCCCATCTGCGCCAACACCGGTTGCAAGGTGGCGAACAGCTCAGCCGTGGCGCCGACCATGAAGGTCAAGGTGCCCGCCGCCGCACCGCCGGTGCCGCCCGAGACGGGTGCGTCGGCCATCGTCACCCCTTGTCTGGCGGCAGCAGCGGCGACATCACGGGCCGTCTGCGGGTCGATGGTGCTGCAATCCACAGCCGGCGTGCCGGCTGTGATGCCGGCCAGCACGCCGTCTTCACCCAGCCAGACGCTGCGCACATGGGCAGCGGCCGGCAGCATGGTGATCACCAGCGCGGCGCCTTGGGCAGCATCGCGCGGCGAAGTGCTGATGGTGCCGCCCAGCGCTGCCAGCTCGGCCAATACCGTCTGGTTCAGGTCGAACAGGTTCAGCGAATGGCCGGCCTTGAGCAGGTTGCGGGCCATGGGCGCGCCCATGTTGCCCAGGCCAATGAATGCGATGTTCATGTCCGGCTCCTTAACGCAGGTTGATCGTGGTGTTCACACCGTCATTGACGCTGTTATCGTCGAACCAGCGCGCGGTAACGGTCTTGGTCTGAGTGTAGAACTGCACCACTTGTTTGCCGTACGGGCCGAGGTCGCCGAGTTTCGAACCGCGGGAACCGGTGAAGCTGAAGAACGGCACCGGCACCGGAATCGGTATGTTGATCCCCACCTGGCCCACATCGATCTCGCTCTGGAATTTGCGCGCCGCTGCACCGCTCTGGGTGAACAGGCCCGTGCCGTTGCCGAACGGGTTGGCGTTGACCAGGGCAATCGCCTGATCCAGGGTGTCGACTTCCAGCACCACCAGCACCGGGCCGAAGATCTCTTCGGTGTAGATGCGCATGTCGGTGGTCACCCCGGAAAACAGGGTCGGGCCGACGAAATTGCCTTGCTCGAAGCCCGGCACGCTGATGCCACGACCATCGAGTTCCAGCTTCGCCCCTTGCTGCACGCCGCTTTCGATCAATTCGAGGATCCGCGCCTTGGCTCGCTTGGAGATCACCGGGCCAACGTCAGTGCCCGGCTCGCTGCCGGCATTGACCTTGAGCTTCTGCGCCAGGGCTTTCAGCTCCGGCAACCATTGCCTGGCGGCGCCCACCATCACCACCACCGAAGTGGCCATGCAACGCTGGCCCGCTGCGCCGAAACCGGCGCCAACCAAGGCGTTGAGGGTCTGTTCGCGGTTGGCATCGGGCAGCACCACCGCGTGGTTCTTCGCGCCCATCATCGATTGCACGCGCTTGCCATGGCGACCGGCCAGGTCATACACGTGGGTACCAACCGCCGTCGAACCGACGAACGATACCGCCTTGATGTCCTTGTGGGTGCAGAGCGCATCCACCACGTCCTTGCCGCCGTGCACGACGTTGAGCACGCCCGCCGGCACGCCGGCCTCGATGGCCAGCTCCACCAACAGCATGGTCGACAGCGGGTCTTGTTCCGACGGTTTGAGCACGAAGGTGTTGCCGCAGGCGATGGCCATCGGGAACATCCACAGCGGGATCATCGCCGGGAAGTTGAACGGCGTGATGCCAGCGCACACACCGATCGGCTGGCGCAGCGTGTAGGTGTCGACGCCCCCGGCAACGTTCTCGGCGAACTCGCCCATTTGCAGGGTGCCGATGGAGCAGGCGTGCTCGACCACTTCCAGGCCACGGAAAATATCGCCCTCGGCGTCCGCGAGCGTCTTGCCCTGTTCGGCGCTGAGCACCGCGGCGATGCGCTTGGAGTGTTCGCGGATCAGTGCCTGGAGCTTGAGCATGATGCGCATCCGCGCGCCGATGGGTGTCAGCTTCCAGGTCTGGAAGGCACGCTGGGCGGCGGCGATGGCCGCGTCGACTTCCGCGGCGGTGGCAAACGGGACCTTGGCCAGCACCTGCTGGGTCGCTGGGTTGACGATGTCGTGCCATTCGCTGGATTGGGAGTGAACCCACTCGCCATCGATCAACAGTTTGACGGTTTGCAGGGCAGTGTCGGTGGGCGTAACGGAAACGTTCATGCGGGCCTCCAGGATTGTTCTTATAGAGTGCGCTGCTTCAGCGGTGACCAAGGTGCACCGGCACCGTGGTGATAAGGCGTTTTTTGGAGTATAGATGTGCAAACTTCTAATAAGAACGCACATAAAAACCGGTCCATCATGCAAAAAAACATCACCTCCCTGGGCTCGCTGAACTGGGACGACCTCAAGTTCTTCCTCGAAGTGGCCCGTACCCGCAAGGCCAGCACTGCGGCCAAGCGCCTGGCGGTCGACTACACCACGGTGTCGCGACGCATCAGCTCGCTGGAAGCTTCGCTGGGTACGCTGCTGTTCGAAAAATCCCGGACCAACGGCTTTGTCCTGACCGCCGAAGGCCAGCGCCTGATGGGTTACGCCGAATCGATCGAAAGCACGCTGCACATGGCCTGCGAGCAGGTGTCCGGCTCAGGGGTCGCCTTGTCCGGCCACGTGCGCATGGGTTGTACCGAAGGCTTCGGCAGCTTCTTCATCACCCCGCAGTTGAGTCACTTCGTCGACGCCTACCCGGCCATTTCGGTCGACATCCTCCCGCTGCCGCACTTCATCAGCCTTTCCAAGCGCGAGGCTGACATCGTCATCGCCCTGGAGCGCCCGGAACATGGCCCGTATGTATGCTGCAAACTCTGCGACTACCGGCTGCAGCTCTACGCCACCCAGCAATACCTGGACACTCATCCGCCCATCCAGCATCCGGCCGACCTGGGCAAGCATTCGTTCATCAGCTACGTGGACGACCTGGCGTTCAGTTCCGAATTGCTCTACCTGGCCAACGTACTGCCCGGCGCCCACGCTCACCTGCGCAGCACCAGCGTGATCGCCCAGTTCGTGGCCGCACAACAAGGCCGTTCCCTGGCGATCCTGCCGTGCTTCCTCGCCGCCCAGGATCCGCGCCTGCTACCGGTGCTGCCGGAAGAGATCAACATCACCCGGCAGTTCTGGATGTACTGCCGCGAGGATCTGCGCAAGCTCAAAAGAATCACTCTCCTATGGGATTACATAAGAGAGGTCACTGAGCTTAATGGCCCGCTATTGCTGGGCGAAACGCGAGTCCAACGGTTCGTAGACTGAGAGCCTACAAGGCGTAAGGGAGACCTATCCTAACGGCGTCCTCAGGCCCTTGGCAACCGTTTGTAACAGCGGTTGGTACACGGTTTGTGACAGCGGAGTCATGGCTTACAGTGGCGCACAGGCACGCGATAAGGATCACGCACGGGCGCCATAAAGCTCAGGCGCGTGGAGGGCCTACGGGGGTACTCGGTGGATTGCTCTATGAAAGGTCCTATCAGAGAAATTTGTGTCAGATTTTCAAAGGGTCCCCGATACGTCGCCAATGACCTCTCCGACCAGCTCAGCGATTAGCTCGCCATTAGCGCAGCCGTAAAGAACCGCTACGGTTCCTATCAGTTTCCATGTGGCTTTTGACATGGCGATAGCCTTAAGGACGGCCAACCATGGTTTCTTGGCGGCCATAGCGGTCTCCTGCGTGAAATGTGAGTTTGAATGTGGGTCATTGCCCTGCGCTTTGCGCGTAGGAACGTGATACGAATGGGCTCAACTGAAGATCCACCGCTCAGGAAGATGCTCAGGTCAGCCCACAAGGCCCATGAGGGGCCCCATGGTTACAGCGGGTGTTACGGTTTGACGACCACACGAGTGATCAGCGGGAAGTTCACGGACTCAACTTGAAGGCGCTCGGAAGGGTCCTCAGGGTTTGCCAGCTTGATCTTGACCTTGGCCTGAGCCATTACGTCAGCCACACCGCTCACCTCAAAGTCCCAGCCCTGTACGCCAGCGTTACGGCTCGCAAGGATCTTCCACACGTCGCCTTCTCGGTCATGACGGAACGACAGCGAAGCGAAGCCCTTGGGCAGCATGAACACGCCACGGTCAGAGCCGGAATAGAACTGAGTGCGGCAGCCCAAGAGGTCCTCAATGGATTCGACACCGGCACGCTGGGCAGCACGTTCAAGCATTGCCTGCTCGGTCATGTGCATCAGCAACACGAAGTCGCTCAAAGAATTACCGACCGACTGGTTAATGCTCACGGTCAGGGCGTCGATCCAGTCTTCAGCACGTTCACGCGGAGTGGTGCCCGCAATGGTGACTTCCTTGGCTTCGACGCTTGGGGACTTGATGAGGATGTCCACAACGGTGGATCCACAGGCTTTCTCAAAGTCAGCCAGCATCTTGTCCATCATCTGACCAATGCTATCGCCAGTGAAGCCAGCGACAACGTGGGCATCCAGAAGAGTGAAGCGATGCGAGAAGAACGCAGCGGTATTGGTCGGCTCAGTGAAGATGAAGTCGCCCGCTACGGCCTCCCCCTTGGTGATCAGAGAGTGATCGTAGATCGACTGGCGAGGATCAAACTCGACGTTGCGATTGACCATGTTGACCAGTTGAACCGGGGTCGGCTCGGTGCCTTTAGGGCGGAACTCACAGGGGATCGCATCGACAGCGTTGTCGTGCCATTCGCCGCCATTGAAGAATTCGTCCATGCCTTGGGTAATGGCTTGAGCCAAGACACTGGAGTCAGTCGCTTGGGTGCCCGTAGAGGCTTGCGAGCTGAACTGAAGGTTGCCGCCATTGCCCCACACGGCAGACTCATAGGAAGTCGGCGTAGTGTAGCGGTCGCGCTGGTCACGGTGATCGGTAGTTTTGAATGCGTTGGACATAATAGTGGTCTCCTGAAATTGGTTGAGAAAGGTCGGTCTTAGTGGTTGTCGAGCCAGTTGGCATCCGATGAGAAGCTGCTACGCCCATTAGCGGACCGGATAGCTACGCCCATGGCCCGGTACTTGTCCTCACGGGTTTCACGAGCGGCACGACGACGAGCGACCTCAAGGGCAGAGCCACCTTCATAGGACTTGCAGCGCTCGGCATGGGCATTGGCTTCAGCGATACGCTCGGCCTGCTCACGTTGTGCGACCAACTTACGGGTCTCGATGGCCCTTACGATGGCCGGGAAGGCACCAGCGCTCAGACCAGCATCGAGGTACTGAGCTACGATGGCCTCTTGAGCAGGCTTGTTGGTCCCAGCGGTGGCAATCAGGGTCGCCAGCATGACGCCCTCGGCATACGCACGGGCTACGACCTGACCTTGTACTTCAACGGTTTCAGGGGTGATTTTCTGGATATTCAGTTGCATGGTTTTTGGTCTCCTAATTAGAGACATTGATTCATGGCCTTGCCGCATAGAGGCAGCGTGACCAGATGGCAAGGAGTAGCCTCACGGGCCTCTCAAGGTCATGATCAATATCTTCTGGGTTTCAGTTAGATGGGGTTGTTGTGCCGATGGCGGACGGCGGTGGGTGTTACAGCGGTAGGGTGATCGGTTGACGGGTCAGCGGGATCCGCATGGGGACCATCAGGACAGCATCGAGGTGCATAGTGGTTGTGGTGGCGATAGAGTCGATAAACGAGACCAAGGCCGGATTGGTAGCCTTCAGGTGCCCAGCAAGTTTCTCGTAGTTCACGCCACGCTCACCCTTGCAAGTCAGCCGATCACGGACGTAACGGTCCCGCCAGATGGCGCGCAGGGTGATCAGCTTGGTTCGACTTGCTGGTGTCGTTAGGAATGCGGTGAGTTGCTCAGCGAAGGTCATGGACACATTCCCTTCGGTAGATCGGCAATCGTCATGCGTGCAGCGCCATCGCCCTTGATGTCGATCACATAGCCGTCAGTGTCAACCACAGAGCGAGGCTTGCGGTGTTCGATCAGACCCTTGGCGATGTTCTCAGCGTTCGGTCGAAGCCAATCATTGATACCCTTGAGGGTGACCCTGAAGAGGTGGCCGGTAAGTTGAATAGCCTTGTTGGACGATGAGACTTCACGGACCCAGCCGCTCTTGGCGTACTTAGGGTGCATCCGGGTTAGATCCTTGCGCTTAGCAGCGCGCCCCGTGGCGATGAACATTTCCATCACCTTATCTGGGTTCGCTACGCCAGCCAGACGGCAGGCTTCACGCCACGTATAGCCCGTGGTGGTCCCTTTCCGGACATGTTCGTCGTAGGCCGGTGCCATTGCATCGACTCGGGTTTGCAGGTCATTAAGTGTGTCTGTGATTGCCTGTGAGGCGAACGCCGGGTTGGCTGCCTGCTCAAGTTCGATCCATCGACCGACCACTGTGTGACGTAGACCAGTGTCGTAACCGGTAATAAGGGTGAATACCATGTGCTTATTCAGAACCAGCATTCGGAGCGCTTTACCTTGAGCAGTGGTATAGCTTGATTCGGTGGCCTCAGATTTGAGGGCTCCTACTTGCGTCACGACCCGGTCAGCATCTCGTAGAACGTTGTCGTGACGCTTGCCAGTCATTGCGGCAATCTCAACGGTGGTCATTGTGATTTCTTGGTTGTTGGTCAGCATGCTTGTCGTATCCTTTTTGGTAGTGCCCTTCAGGTCGCACCCACCGCCGAGCATCCAGACCCCGACAAAGGGACCCGGCGTAGCATGAAAGGCACTATCAGAAAGACTGGATTGGTACGTAGCCCAGCGACGGGCGTAGATGCACGAGGCAGACCCATTGAGCGCCCTTTACGAAAGGACTTTGGGCCTACCCTGTTGTAGTGAGGGTTTTTGCGTCACCCTTGACGTGACCATGCAGAACCTGTTATGCCGTAGACTCAATAGACCCTTGGAGTGCTGCTCATGGAGTACTTAAAGATGACTTTGAGGAAGGGGATTATTTTGCAATAGCAAATCCCTTCACACTGGGTCCACCTAACGCCCTTGGGGTCCACAATGAGTAACCCAGTGCGTTTTACTCCAAGACCCGTAAAGACAGGCCATAAAGTTTTTCTTTTATATTATCCGGCGTTAAGTCTAAGAGGTCCGGAATAGAGCCTCCGCGTCAATTTCAGCCTTGATTGTAGGGTGCCGCTCAACATACGAGGCAATCCCATGAGCAGCATGTCGGGCAGCCTTGGCGATGCGTTGGGCCGTCCTCAAGCTGATCTCGCTGGTCTTGCAGACGTCCGCTGTGATTTCCGTAGCAAACAACGCACCGATGACTGCACGGGCCTTTACGTTGACTTTGCCATTCGTGACTCCTGCACTTGTGATGATCGACCCGGCGATGATGTGATCGACCCATGGCAGCAGGTCAGGCAACGCAAGGAGGTACATGTAGGCGGCTACCGGATTCGAATAACTGGTCTTGGGTCTCCCCCGTCCGGCCTTGGTAGGCTCAGCAGCCACAACCGCTTCCGGGAAAGTCGAAAGCGTGGTGGCACTGGAGTGGTCCGAGGCGAGCAGGTCATCGACCCGTCGCTCAGCAGCCCATGCTTGATATTTCTCTTCAGGGTTCTTCGCCCGAACCATCGCGCTTTGGGCAACGACCTCGCCCGTAATCGGATCGACGTACAAGATCTGACCGGTCTCGTAGTCAACGTGGCGGTGATACGGCACGGGCTGGTTTAACTGGGTCATATGGTCCTCACTTGAAAGCTTGGCGACCGTCGTGGTCATCCTGTTTCAGTAAGGGTTTTTAACGACACCAGCCATCACGCTCATTTTTCAGCAGCGTTATACGAGCCCGTCTTGCGAATCGAAAGGAGCACCAATGGTAAGTGCCCCCTTCGCGCCGTAGTACTAAAGGATTTTTCTTA
The DNA here is from genome assembly GCF_057809015.1 of Pseudomonas sp. FG6. NCBI lineage: Bacteria > Pseudomonadati > Pseudomonadota > Gammaproteobacteria > Pseudomonadales > Pseudomonadaceae > Pseudomonas > Pseudomonas sp. FG6. The sequence goes on along the minus strand of NZ_JBMDJD010000057.1, from coordinate 13,795 downwards.
TTTTGAATATGCGCGCCCAACACCATCCGAATACACAAAAGATAAGTCCAAAGAGCAGTGTGAACGGGATCAAAACCCATCCTTCACCGTCATTTGCCGCATCACTAAGATCGGTGACACTTGAGAATCCAAAAATCATTGACGCAATGATTCCCGCAGGCCAAGCAGGAATAAAAAACGATAGTAGCGCTATAACCTGAACCACATCCTTTACGTTGTCCTTCATGCTTCAATCCTTATGAACGAAGGTTTATGGCAGCAAACTCACAAGCATTTCTGCGATCACTTCAACGGGTACACCAGAACCATACGTGTCAAACGTGATGGTCCCAGACGCATGGCCCATGACTGCCTGAGCGTAGACTGTAGGAACCCCCTTGGCCTGCATCAAGGACGCCAACGCGTGTCGTAGTGAATGGAAGGTCAGCCCCCCAGTAAACGAATCACCAAGGGCTGCTGGTATAGCTTGTTGGTTCGCCCATTCACCGGCTGTCTTGTAGCCAATCTGCGCTAACGCTTCTGACCCAGATAGCTTGCACGCCTCGACGTATCGCATAAACGCCGCAAGGTCGAATCCATAGGCACCGTCAGTCAATGGCACCAGCCGCTCACTACGCTTGTTCTTGATGGATTTACCTTCACCGGCTTCGTTGATGTGAATGACGGTAATACCTGATTCAAGAGTCTGCACGTCACCCACAGTTAGCTGAGATATTTCATTGAGTCGCCCACCAGTGATGACCCCAAGGCTGAGTAACCAGCGCTTCCACGAGGTCTCTGGCAGCTTGTTCGCGTAATCCATAAGCTGGCCTACCTGAGCCTGTGTGAACGTCTTGCGGGTGGACTCAAGGCCCTTGGTGAGCTTTAGCTTCTTGTCATAGGTATTGACCAAGTGGCCGTTCTCTTTCGCCCACGTCAGGACCGCCGATAGCTTAACCAGCAGCTTGTTAACAGTAGATGGCATACGACCTTCGGACAGGCGATCACGAAGGGCCACAAGATCCTCCCTCGTGTGTTTCCGTAGATCCAGCCCACCCAGCGCTGTGGCGAGCGTTCCGTGGCACACCTTGGTTTCCTTCAGGGTCGAAGCCTTCTGATCCTGCGAGCGGTCGGACAGGTAGAGAACGGAAAGGGCCTCAAAGGTGAGCTCAGGAGCACTTACAGATTGGGAGAGGGAGAGAGGCTCGTTTGCGGAGAGCTTCAAGCTGGGGTCAGTACGGCCCTCAAGATCCCTGATGATCCTAACCAGTGGCACGGAGTCACCCTGCAAGCGCATCTGGGCGGCGCTCATTACCTCACGGGCCTTGGCAACATGTTCATGCTGGTCAACGCTGAGAGGCATCGTAGCGGCGATCTCCGTTAGATTTGTCCTAACGTCCTCATACAGGTCACCCCAGTCACGTAGTGAGTGAACATCGTGCGCACAGGCCAGAAGACCTTCAGCGACCCAGACCAGATGCTCACGTAATTCATTCCAAGAGGCGTCAGGGTGGTCCAGATGGAAAGACTTAATGGTATCTGCAAGTCGGCGTGAAGCGTCCATAGCGGTTTTACGGTCCGTAGTCTTGAGGGAAATAGAGACAGCTTGCTTGGCACTGCCTGTACGACGAAGGCGCAGATAGTAAACGCCGTTACGCCGATAGTGGTAGAGCTTGGCAAGGCGGGTCCGTGGACTCGGTGACCTCAGCGAATTTGTGACAGCACTTGTAACAGGGTAGAGCCTTTCGGTGGCCTGCATGGCGTTAGGGTCCCGTATGCATTGGGTGGACCCCTTACGTCCTGTAGTTCTGGATGTACTGCCGGGAGGATCTGCGCAAGCTCAAGCGCATCACGTTGTTGTGGGATTACATCCGCGACGTGACGGAACAGAACCGGCCATTGCTGATGGGCGACAGCCGGGAGATGGTGTTCGCCGGTTAGTCGGCGATGACCACGATGGCGACACGGCGGTTTTCGGTGCGGCCGCTGGCGGTGTCGTTGGAGGCGACCGGTATGCTGCTGCCGAGGCCGCGCAGCTGTACGTTCTCTTCGCGCATCCCGACACCTGTCAGCACCCGCCCCACGCTCTTGGCCCGGCGTATCGACAGTTGCTCGTTATAGGCGCGGGAGCCCGAGGCGTCGGTATGACCATCGACGCGCACGCGTTGGATGCCGGCCCCCAGCAGCGCCGTGCCGATCCGTTCGACGATCTGGGTGCTGGCCGGGTTGAGGTGTTCCACGTCGCTGCCGAACAGCACCTTGCCTGACAGGCCAAAGGCCCAGCCATCATCGGTCAATTCGAATCCTTGCTGCTTGAGTACTGCCACTTGGGCCGGGGTCAGGCCTTTTTGCGGTGCGGTCTGGCAACCGCTCAGCGCCAGGACGGCGATGAACAAGAACGCGGCGAGCTGCCGCAAGGAAGATCGAGGGTAAACACGCACAAGTCAGCTCCTGGTTTGAAGATCCACGGCGGGGTGCTCCGACCCCGACGAGTGTTGGCCGCCTCGGGTGAGGCGCTTGGCCTGGTACATCGCCGCATCGGCGGCATGGAGCAAGGTGCCCGGCGTGGTGCCATGGTCCGGGTAAACGGCGATCCCGATACTCAGGGAGGTCAGGACGCTGGCGTTGCCGGGCAATTGAATCGGCATGTCCATGCTGGCGATGATTTTCTCGGCGATCCGTTCGGCATCCTCGGCCTCGTGCAGGGGCGTCAGCAGCACGGCGAATTCGTCGCCCCCCAGGCGCGCCACCAGGTCGTCCTCGCGCAACTGGGCCTTTACCCGGGTCGCCACGGCCGTTAGCACGGCGTCGCCGGCCGCGTGGCCGAAATTGTCGTTGATGCCCTTGAACCGGTCACTGTCCAGGTACAGCACGGCCACTCGTTCGTCGAGCTTGCTGGCGTTGCGCAAGGCGCGGATCAACCGGCCTTCGAAGAACGCCCGGTTCGGCAGCCCGGTCAGGCTGTCGTGGCTGGCCTGGTGCGCCAGGCTCGCGTTCTCGCTTTGCAAATGGGTCTGCCAGGACTCCAGCTCATCGAGCAGGGCGTTGAAGTCATTGCCCAGGTTATCGAGCTCGGCAATGGCGGCCGGCGGCACCCGTCGGTCGAGGACACGATCGCAGCGCGCGGCGTGGGCGACTTCCGCCAAGCGCCGCAGCGGCCCGGTGATCGCACGTAACCGGCGCCGTGCCAGGTACAGCGCGACCCAGGCACTCACCGCCGTGCACACGATAATCCCCGCCAGGCCGCTGAGCAGAAAGCGCAACAGGCTGCCGCCATGCCCCGCCAGGAGAATGCTGCCGACGGTACGCCCTTGGTGAACGACCGGCAGGTGGATGGGTTTTTCCAGGAATACCTTGGCAATGTGCATTTCCAGCCTGGACAAGAAACCGGTCGTCGGCCGCTGCCATCGGGCCAACAGGCGACCGTGCTCATTGAACACCTGGGCGTCGGCCACTTCTTCGGTGGTGGCGATCAAGGCCAGTGCTTCGGTGGCCGCCGCCGCGTCATCGAACACCACTGCCGCCTCGACGGTGTAGTTGATCGAGCGGGCGATCAAGTGCAGGTTGTGGTCGGCGTAGACCCTCAAGGCGAGCACACCCAGCAGGGTCAGGGAAACGCTGGCCATGGTGATCGCCACCAATGCGACGATCAAGTGACCGCGGCCGATGACCGAGCCCAGGGAGGGACGAGGCCGTGTTCTCGCCTGGGTCATGGTACGGCGGTCCGGCGACGGGAAAGCTGCAGGACACTGGGATGGATGCGCACGCCGCTGCGCGCGACCGAATCGAGGTTGACCTCGAACGACACTTGTTCATCACCGACCCGCAGGCAGAACAGGCTGCCCACGGTGCAAGGGGCCCCGCCTTCGCTGATGCTCAAGACGGGCTTGCCGAGCAAGGCTGCAAACAGATGGCTGCGCTCCTCATCGGTCAATTGACCGATGTAGACCGCGTTGCATCGGGTGGCGATATCCGGGTTATCGGCCAGCAACCGTTGTACGCTTACCGGTCGACCGGTGGCCTGGGTCGTGCCCTTGACCAGGTCGTCGGTGTATTGGGTTGGCCCGACGATGCACAGTTGCAGCTGCGTGGGTTCCACGGGCCAGCGGGCGTAGCTGAGAATGCCCAGCACGACCTGGGTGACCGCTTCAGCCCGCTGCCCTGCGCGGGTGACGGCCGCCGGTTCGTCGGCCGCCACCATCGGCGACAGCAACCACACGAGACCGGCAAGCAGAAAATGCCTCCAGTCCTTGCTGCGCACGGCTTCCCGAACAGCCACTGTCATGGAAAATCTCTGGGTTACAAGTTAGGTGCCGGAACGATAGCACAGTGTCAAAAAGCCAGCGAGACAGCCGTTTACGGGCGTTTGCGACAGAAAACAGGCGCCATCATGTTCCACGGCGCTGAACCACGGAAGTGGGCCCCTTCAGTCATCGCGCTCCAGCTCCAGCATCAACCCGCTCAAGCGCTTGACCTTGCGCCGGACCGCCTCCTCGAACACACCCTTCTTCGGTTCGATCAGGCTGAACCATTGCTTGGCACGGGTGATGGCGGTGTAGACCAGCTCCTTGGTCAACACGGGGTTCAACGCGTCCGGGAGGATCAAGGCCGTATGTGTGAATTCCGAGCCCTGGGATTTGTGCACCGTCATGGCGTATACGGTTTCCACGTCGTTCAGGCGGCTGGGCAGCACGAACCGCACGCCACCCTGGCCATCGTTGCGCGGGAACGCCACCCGCAGGACCTGTTTACCCGCGTCCGGCCCGGTGCGCTCTGGCAATTTGAGGGCAATGCCGATGTCGCCGTTCATCAACCCCAGCCCGTAGTCGTTACGGGTCATCAACACCGGACGCCCCTCGTACCACTGCTGATCGCTGTCGATCAGCCGAGCCTTGAGCAGCGCGGCGGTGGTCCGCTGGTTCAACCCTTCGACGCCCCACGGGCCTTTGCGCACTGCGCAGAGCAACTGGAATTCGTCGAAGGCCGACAGGACCTCCCGGGCCCACTCAACCCAACAGGTGTCTTCCAATGGTCGAGACACCGCCGGACGGCGCTCCCGCAGCAGGCGCAGGTAATGCTGGTAACCCTGCGGCCCGCCGGGATGACCTTCGAGCAACACGCGCTCCAGCGCCCCATCGTGTTCGCCCTTCAACGCCAGGCTAAACAGATCGGCATATAGCCCGCCCGTCAACGATTGGCGGGCCTGCTCAGGCTCTTGCTGATTGACCCGGCGGGCCAGTTGACCGATGCCACTGCCTTCGCCAAAGCGCCGGGAATGCCTGAGCATGACCACTTGCTGCGCGAGGGGATGGCTGGCGTCGAGGTCTTGCTGCAAGTCATGGGTCGAGAGGTTTTCGCCGCTGACCGACTCAAGCCAGGCGCGGGTCTGTGGGCTGTACCAAGCCTGCTCGGCGTCCCGGCACAAATCCCCCAGCACCGCACCGGCTTCCACCGAGGCCAACTGGTCCTTGTCCCCCAGCAATACCAGGCGCGCATGGGTCGGCAGCGCATCCAGCAGATTGGCCATCATCTCCAGGTCGATCATCGACGCTTCGTCGATCACCAGCACATCGAGCGGCAACCGATTGCCCCGATGATGGCGAAAATGCCGGGTGCCGGGGCGACTGCCCAACAAGCGATGAACCGTGGTCACGTCACAGGGAATGCGCTCGCGCACCGCATCGTCCACGTCCAGGCCCCGCACCTGCTGGCTGATGGACTCGGTCAAACGCGCTGCCGCCTTGCCCGTGGGAGCCGCCAGGCGTATCCGCAGCGGCTTGCCGGCCTCGACGGCGGGCGCCTGGAGCAACGCCAACAGGCGCACCACCGTCGTGGTCTTGCCGGTGCCCGGGCCGCCGGTGACGATGCTGAACGCCCCTCGTGTCGCCAACGCACAGGCCAGTTTCTGCCAGTCGATCGGTGCGTTGGCATTGCCGTTGGCGGTAGCGGGCCCGAACAGCGCGTCCAAACGCTCGCGCAAGTCACCTGGGGTGGTTTCGTGTTCGGCCAACCGTTGGCGCAACGCCTCGTCGATCCGTCGTTCATAGGTCCAGTAACGGCGCAGATAAAGGCGCTTGCCGGACAACACCAACGGCCGTTGCCGGGCTTCTTCGCTCCCCTCGACAGCCAGCGCCACCAGGCGGCTCCCAGCGAGCACCTTGCACCAATGAGCGCCATCCAGCGTCCGCAGGATCTGCGACGGCAGCACGCCCGCCTGCACATCACCTTCAGGTGGCAGCGACAGGGCGAAGTCCGGCTCCTTGAGGGTTTCGAACAGGTCCAGGCAAACATGCCCATGGCCCAGTTGATGACTGGTGAGGGCGGCGGCGAGCAGCACCAGCGGATCATCGCCGGGCGCCAGTTCATGCAGGAATGCAACGAACGCCTTGTCCAGGGCGCGCAACCAACCGCGCTCGACCCAGCGCGTCAGCAACAGCAAAAGATCGTCTGCGCAGCTCAACGGTGCGAGGTCAACCAGGCCTTCATCATCGGACGAGCGCGGTAGCAGATCGGCAAAAGAACGGCTCATAGCAATTCTCCCTGTACCCAGGCGGGCTCGGGCTCGGGCTTGGGTTCGGGCGCGCCCTGGAACAGACGATCCAATTGTTCGATCAATGTCCGTGGCGGCCTGGTGAAATACACGCCCTGGCTGGTCGAACGGGTGCCGCGAAGAAACAGATACAACGCGCCACCCACGTGCCAGTCGTAGTCATAATCCGGCAGTCGCGCCTTGAGCTGGCGATGGAGGGCCAGCAGGTACAGCACGTATTGCAGGTCGTAACGGTTGTCCAGGATCGACTGCTCCATGGCCTGCGGGGTGTAGGCCATGTCATCGATGCCTAGCCAGTTGGATTTGTAGTCAGCCACGTAAAAACGGCCTTCGTGCTCGAACGTCAAATCGATGAACCCCTTGAACATGCCGTTGAGCGTTACCGGCTCGGCCGCGACGCGGGCAACACCACCATGGGTGAACTGGCAGACCAACTGGTCGAGCTTGAGCACATCGACCCGATGGCTGGCGAACCAGAACTCCATCTCCACCTGGAACTGGCTCAGTTGCCCCAGCACCACAGGGGGCTGGTCGCTGCCAACCGACAAGGGCAACCGGATCAGGTGCTGCAACCAGTCGCTCAACGTGGGGATCCAACCTTTCCAGCCCCGGCGGTTGCAGCGTCGGGCAATGGCATCCTCGATCTCCTCCGGCGAAGGGGAGAAACCCTCCCCGGCGATCCATTCCAGGAGCCCATGCAGAAACGTGCCAGGATTAGGGCCACGGGGAAAACGGTGGATATCGCCGCCCACGGCGATCACTTCCCTCGGGGCATCCGGGTCCAGCCGCTCATCGTCGAACAGTTTCTGGGCCTGCGGGTTCTCGGGCGCGGCATCGCTGCCTTCGCTCAGGCGCTCGCCAATGCGCAATGCGCTGTAGGACGCAATCCACCAGTTCTCACTGGCTTTTCGCAACGGCACCAAGGCTTCGAGCAACACCGCTTCGTTGCGCGGGGGGCGGTAATGCTCGTCGGTGGCCTCGGGCATGGGCTGGCAATTCACTGCAGTGCTGCTGTGTTGCAGATCATCGAGCCAACGCCCCAGTGCTACCGATTCGGCCAGCGGCACACCACCACCCAACAGGTACCCCAGCGCAGAGACGTGCAGGATCGAGCTGTTGTTGCTGCCCCGCTTGAGGTCCGCGACACCCAGCCAGCAGGCATGTTGCGCGCGGGTAAGCGCCACGTAGAGCAGGCGCAGGTCCTCGGCCAGCCGCTCGTCATCGGCCTTGGCAATCAGTTCGGCGGTGGGCTTGAGGCTGATCTGCGCCCTTCCCGCCTCATCGTGGTAATGCAACGGCAAGCGGGTGCCATCCACCGGTTTGGTCGCGCAGATGAACGGCAGGAAGACCAACGGGTATTCAAGCCCCTTGGACTTGTGGATCGTCACCACCTTGACCAGCTGCTCATCGCTTTCCAGGCGCAGGATCTGCTCTTCGCCCGCCTGCCCGGACAAGGCCAGGTGCTCGGACAAATGCCGGATCAAGGCCTGCTCGCCATCCAGCTCACCGGCTGCCTGCTGCAACAGCTCGCACAGGTGCAGCAAGTTGGTCAGCACCCGCTCGCCATCGCTGCGCGCCATGAGGGCCTGGGGCAATTGGAAATCATGCAGCAACCGTCGCAGCATGGGCAGCACCCCTTGGGTGCGCCAGACCGTGCGGTAGCCGCGAAATTGCATGACGCGCGCCTCCCAGGCCAGCTCATCCTGATTGAGACGTTCCAGTTCGGTCAGTGGCAGGTTCAAGGTGATGCTGGCCAGTGCCGCGCGCAGCGGGCGCTCGACATCCGGCTCGGCGCAGGCCCGCAGCCACGTCAGCAAGTCCCGTGCTTCCTGGGAAGCAAAGACCGAGTCCTTGTCAGAGAGATAGACGCTGCGCACGCCCCGGGCGGACAACTCGCCCCGCACGGCCTGGGCTTCTTTTCCATCGCGCACCAGGATGGCGATGTCCGCCGGTTGCAGCCCCCGGAGCGTTTGCGCATCGACCGCAAAGCCCGCGTGCCCGGCCTGGCCGCCGTTGAGCAATGCCGTGACTTCACTGGCGCAAGCCGCCGCCATGGCTTGCCGGTACACCGCCCCGGAGAGCGGCTGGTCCGACGCCAGGTGCCAGATATTCAAGGCCGCGACGGTTTGTCCCGCGACGCGCAACGACTCCTTGCGCCCCTGGGATTCAACCGGCAGGAACGGCACCGGGTTCTCACCCGAAGGCTCGCGAAACAGGAAGGCCCCACGCCCTTGCGGCCGGGATTCGGCGCTCTGGAAAACATGATTCACCGCGTCGACCATGGCATGGCTGGAGCGGAAGTTCGTCCCCAGCGTATGCAACCGGCCACGGGTGGCTTCGCGGGCACGCAGGTAGGTGTAGATGTCGGCGCCGCGAAACGCGTAGATCGCCTGCTTCGGGTCCCCGATCAGGAACAGACCGGTTTCCGGATTGTTGTCTTCGATCCGGTAGATGCTCTCGAAGATCCGGTATTGAACCGGGTCGGTGTCCTGGAACTCATCGATCAATGCCACCGGGAATTGTTCGCGGATCAGGCTCGCCAGGCGCTCTGCGCCCTCGGCCTGCAACGCCGCATCGAGACGCAGCAACATGTCGTCGAAGCCCATCTCCGCGCGACGACGCTTCTCGGCCTCGAAGCGCGCCCCGACCCATTGCGCGGCATGCTGCAAGACGGCGGCGTCCGGCGTGGGCAGCGCCTCCAGGCTGGCCTTGAGGCTGGACATGGCATCCAGCCCGGGATGGTCGGGCACTTCGCCTTTCCAGGCTTCGGCCATGCCTTCGGGCGTCAGTCGTGTGAACCCGGTGCCGATGTCCAGCAGCTCAAGGCTTTCATCCTCCACCCAAGCGGTTATTTTCTGGAACCACGGCTCAAAGTAGCGTGCTTGCATCTTGCGCCCGTCGACAGACTTGCTGGCCACGCCTTGCTGGCAGATCTCAAGCAATTCCACGGCCCATTGTCGCCACGGCGCCTTGAGATCGAGCAAGGCGGCACTGCGCTCCTGCAGGGAGGCCGCGATGAGTTCGGCGGGTTCGAGCCCCTCACCGTTGTCGCGCTCACTGGAAAACAAGCCCCTGACCCGTGGCAACAGCGCAGCAGGTCCACCCCAGTGGGTACGCACCCAAGTGAGCGCCTCGCCTTGCATCGAATAGCAGAACAGGCGCCAGTAATCGCGCAGCACCTCGCCGAGCAAATCGCTGTGATCGGTTTCCAGGGTCTGGGTAAACAGGCTGCCGCTGTCGAAAGCGTGTTCGCGCAGCATGCGCTGGCACCAGCTGTGGATGGTCGAGACGGCGGCCTCATCCATCCACTGCGCGGCGACGTCCAGGCGGTTTGCGCAACCTGGCCATTGCAGCGCGTCGAACTCATCGCGCAACTGGGCGAGCAACGGATCCGGGGCGGGAATCTCGTCGCGAAAAAACCGCGCGGCTTCGGCGAGGCGCGTGCGAATACGCTCGCGCAACTCCTTGGTCGCGGCGTCGGTGAAGGTCACCACCAGGATTTGTGGCGGAAGCAGCTCGCGCCCGAACCCGGTTGCCGTGCCGCCGTGCCCGAGCACCAGCCGCAGGTACAGCGCCGAAATGGTAAAGGTCTTGCCCGTACCGGCGCTGGCTTCGATCAACTGGCTGCCCCGCAGTGGGAAGGCCAGGGCCAGGGGTGTCTGCTGGCTCATGATTGCACCTCCTGGGTCGCCGAACGCCAGGGCGCTTCGAGCAATGGTCGATACAGCGCGTCGCACCAATCGGGAAACGTTTCGTCAGCCATCAAGGCGTCGAAATCGGCAAACTGTCGGGCCAGGGCCGGGCTTTCCCGTCGCTCGCCTTCGAAGGTCTGCCCATCGCCTTCGTAGGCTTTTCGAGCAGCCGCGTGCGCCTTGACCGGCTCACTCTGGCCGAGCCAGGCGAAAGCCGTCTTCACCGCGACCGGCAAGGGCTGGCGCATACCGGCCTGCCACGCCTGCAACAGATCGCCCAGCAGCCTTCGCGCGGGCGCCTCTTCAAAAGGTGCCAACAGCAAGCTGTCGTCGCTGGCCACCAGTGCCGTCGTCAACGACAGACCGTTGGCACAGGCGACCAGATGATTGACCCAGGGACGTATCAGACGATGCCACTTGCGGGTCTTGGTGGAGCCAATGCTATTGGGTATGGCGGTGATGGCCAGGACCGCGCCATCGGCGCGTTGGTGCAGGCCACTCAACCATCCTTCGACACTCACGCCGTGCAATTGCAGGCCGACCGGCACCGCACTGGCCAACGGTGTGGGCCATGACGCCAAGAGCCGTTGGTAGCGCTGGAGCAAATCAGGCAAGGGGTCGATCAACTCACGCTGCATGCACTCGCCGAAACCGGCCATTGGCAGCAGGCCGCTGTTCTGGAGCCGCTTGGCGTGAGCAGCCAGCGCCAGGTCCGGCTGGTCCAGGCGAACCAGGGCCGCTTCGAGCAAGCTGTCACTCAGGCTGTAGCGTTGCAGGGAATCGAGGACGAAGGGTTCGTCATCCGCCAGGGGGGCTTCGACCGTCTCGAAGAAGACTTTCAGTCGCTGACTGAAGAAATGTCGGACAGGATGGCGCAGGAAATCCTGCAATTGCCCGAGCCCCAAGGGCTCTTCCTGGACGTAAGGTTCCAGCACCTGGGGTTTTGCGGCGAAATCCTGGACGCCATGAAGCATTCGCCATTCGCGGGCATAACTGAACAGCTCATCGCCTTGATGAAAATAACGGGCACTGAACGGTTGCAGGGGGTGCTCCTGGGTGAGCGCTTCGAGCAGATTCCCGCCGTCCTCCGCCAGTCGCCAACCGCTGGCAAGGTGATCCCTCAGCTGGCCGATCAATACCGACGCGGGGCGGTCACTGTTGTCGCGAATACTGCGACCGATCCAGCTGATGTACAGCTTTTCCCGGGCCGAAAGCAGCGCCTCCAGCAGCAGATACCGGTCATCCTCTCGCCGGGAGCGGTCGCCAGGGCGATAGTCGCTGCCCATCAGATCGAAATCCAACGGGGGTTGGGCACGCGGGTAGTCACCGTCATTCATTCCCAGCAGGCACACCAGCTTGAACGGGATCGCACGCATCGGCATCAAGGTGCAGAAATTGACCGCTCCGGCGAGAAAGCGCTGGGACAGCCGCCCCTCATCCAGCCCAGCCAGCCAGGCCTCTCGCACCACCGTCAGCGGCAACTCATCGTGCAGGCCAACCGACTCACAAGTTTGCAGCCAGGTTTCACGCAGGTCTTCGAGCTGGGCCAGCAGATAATCGTCATGCTCACTGCTCGCCTGGAAAAACAGTTGCATCAGGTCATGCAGGCGCGCGCCCCATTGTTGCGCCGATGCCGGCCGACTGAGTTCCTGATGGGCGACGTCCAGCGCATCCAGCAACGCTACCAGGGGACCGATCAACGCCGCATCCAGGCCGCCGATTTCGTCATAGGGCTCGATGCCCTCATAGGCGTCCGATCGGCCGACGGCGTACCCCAGCAACATGCGACGCAGGCCGAAACGCCAGCTGTTCTGCTCAAGCTCGGCAGGCAACCCCAGTCCGGCACGATGCTCGGCGCTCATCCCCCAGCGAATGCCCGCGCCCTCGATCCAGCGGTGCAGCGTCGGCAAGTCGGCTTCATCGATGCCGAACCGTTCGCGCAGCGCCGGGACATCCAGCAGATCAAGCACCTCACTGATAGCAAAACGACTGTCCGGCAGCTTGAGCAGGTGCTCCACGGCAATCAGCAGCGGGTCGCGTCCGCGCTGCCCCTGGTCGGTCAGGGTAAATGGAATGAAGCGCGGATCGGTTCTATCGAGCTGGCCGAACACGGCGCGGATATGGGGCGCGTAACTGTCGATGTCCGGGACCATGACAATAATGTCCCGAGGACGCAGCGCCGGATCCGCACTGAAGTGGGCCAGCAACTGGTCGTGGAGAATCTCCACCTCGCGCTGGGCACTGTGGGCGACATGGAAGCGGATCGAGCCGTCTCGCGCGTTATCGACGGCCGGCCAATGTTCGCGGGTTTCGTTGAGGGGGCGCAGCTCGAGGATGTCATCCTGCAGTTGGCCGAGGAGCGTCGTGGGCTGCCCGTCGCTGAACAGATCGATTCTTCCCTCACGAAAAACCGAGCGATAACTATTGGGGTCGTCGTAACTGTCGAGCAGGTTGATGTAGTCGCGCCCTTGCTTGCCCCAAGCGGCGAGCAGTGGATGAGCATGCTGGTGCAGGGTTTGCGGGTCTAATACCGGAGGCATGCTGACCTTACGTGCCTGGCGCTTGTACTGGTGACGCAGCAGATCCTTGTCGGCGACGATATCTGCCCAGTGATGGCGGCATGGGTTATGGACGCACAGCAGCACCTGGCTGAACCGCGAAAGACCCGCCAAGGCCTCCAGGGCTTGGGCCGGCAGCGAAGAAATGCCAAACACGATGACCCGCGCAGGCAGGCCTTTGGGGGCGACATCCAGGTTGTTGATGCGCTCGATGTAGCGCTGATGAACCCCGGCGCGGCTTTGGGCCATGCCCTGCTCACCCACATCCAGCAACAAGGCTCGCCACAATTCAGCCTGCCAGCAATTGGCGGGCGCGAGCGGCTGGACATCACCTCGAACAGATCGTGTCTGGTGTCGACCTTGCGCCCAGTCTTCAAGCCAGTCAGCCCGATACACCTGGTACTGGTCGAACAGGTCGGCCAGACGCTCGGACAACTGGTAGCGCTTGCGCAAGTCGGTGTCGTGGATAAGGAAACGCCGCAGAGGCTCGAAGTGAGGCTGCTCGATCAATTGCGGCAGCAGACGCATCAGTCGCCAGGTCAGCGGCGCCTTGTCGAGCAGGGACTTGGCCGGAATTTCATGACGCCCAAGCACCGTTCGATAGAGCTGCCACATGAAACTGCCAGGCAGTTGCACATCGATGGCAGCCGCAATACCGCAACCGCCTGTATCGCCGTCTTCCGGATCTTCCGCCAGTGCCAGCTTGAGCCATTGAGCAATGCCGTTGCTTTGTACCAGCGCGATTTCATTTTCAAGAGGTGCCAGCGGGTAACGCCGCATCAAGCTGATGACCAAACTGCGCAACTCATCCAGGCGGTTACCGTGAACCACCATGAAAGCAGGGCTGAGGGACGTCGCGTCCGGCATAGAGGCATCCTTGAAAATGCAAAAAGCTAGGGCCGAACCTTAGCACTGTCGGGGGGCTGTGACAGCTGGACGCCGTCCGTGCTTGTCGTAAGAACTTTCCTGCGGGCAAAACAAAACCCCTACCTGCATCAGCAGATAGGGGTTTCGGA